>NZ_KI912148.1:2607288-2910489 GCF_000517105.1 Fischerella sp. PCC 9605
CTCACCGATTAAAAATGTGCTTGTGTCACCAATACCGAATTAATATCTAGAAATTTGCACATTGATAGGAATCTAATTCTATAGCTTGTAATTCTTCGATAGTGCCAGGGGAAGCAATAGCTTGAAAGAATACGACTAAATTCTACATTAACTTCTTATAATCACCATTATGCTTGTTATTATTCGGGTTATTTTTCAGGTAAAACAACCCTTTAATAGGGGAAGATTAGTGTAGTTGTGACGAAGTGCATCTCCAGATTTAAACCTTTACCCAGTAAGGTTTTAAGACAAAAAAATCTATTTTATTTTTTATTTATTATTTGTAATTTTGTAAAAATTGAAAATTGTGAAGTATACTTAAAATATGTAAAAGCGACAACGCTACTCGTTCCGAAGTAGACAAGATGGATGCCAATAAAGTTATGAAGTGATATGCAGCCGGGGAAAGAAATTATAGGCTAGCGATTTGAGAGGAATAAGCTTAATTAAAGCAAATTTGAGTGAAGTAGATTTTACTGGGGCAAGTTTTAGTTACTCAAACTTGAGCGGCTCAGGTCTAAAAAATGCCATTTTTAAGTTGGATCAGCCTGAGAGGGACAAAAATGTCTGATGGGAAAATGCACAACAACAACTTGAATTCTGCCAATTAATTTGGTTAACACCTGACAAGAATCCGTAGACCAACCGACAAGCGGATTCTTTTTTTGCGCCCACAAGTACCAAACAATTACCCTTCTTCTGAAGTTGTAGCCCCATGCACGCTTTCCTCCATAAGGAGCTTGCTCTACAGGTAACGGATGATCCATACAACAGTGGAAACTTTTAGTATGTAATAGTTCCAGCAAGTAGTTGTAACAGGCTTGCTCGTCCAGTAAATATTTTAGGCAAAACCGCATCATCTTCAAGAAATTGAAAAGTTTGGAGTACTAATTATGTCAGACACTACAAAAGTTACACAGGTGATTTCAAATGAACGCAATGCTTGGCGCTGGGGCTTTACTCCTCAGTCCGAAATTTGGAACGGTCGCCTAGCGATGATAGGCTTTTTAGCTGTCATCTTAATTGAAGTCTTCTCCAGTCAAGGTTTTCTCCACTTCTGGGGAATCCTGTAGGTTGAAGACGAATTCTGTCGGTGAAGGAATATCACCTTCAATTGCACAGATAGTTGCATGAACAGTCATTAAACATCTTTGGTACAAATATGAGCTTTACAACAGAGTCCACTTCAAACCGATTCGCCTTTAATTCCAGCACCGATCTGGCTGATGGTGTGTCTACTACCACCGCTTTACTTAAGCGCCTGAGCGTGGATGACCAACTGGCACTGCTCTGGTATATCTACACTGAGATGGGTCATTCCATCACGCCAGCCGCCACAGGAGCAGCTCGCTTGCAATTAGCCGAAGGTGTGCTCGATCAAATCAAGCAAATGTCTCATACTCAGCAATTAGAAGTGATGCGAGACTTAGCTGCCAACAGAAACACCCAGATTAGTCGCTCCTACGGGATTTGGAGCGCTAACACTAAGTTAGCTTTCTGGTATGAATTGTCGGAATTGATGGTCAAAGGTTTAGTAGTCCCAATGCCCCCAAGCTACCAGCCCTCTCGCGATGTGGTGCAGGTACTAGAAGCCATCAAGCAGCTTGACTTTGGTCAACAAATTACGGTGCTGCGGAATGCTGTCGTCAATATGGGAGTTGACCCATTAGCCGACTAAGAGGATTAATCTACATCAGCTTCTATACCAATAAACTTCACACGAGGTAACACCCATGCGCTACACCGATAAAAAAGGGACAACCCTCAATCCCGATGAGTGTAAGACTGCCGATAGCTTCTTTATGGAGGCTGAGGTGTATATCTGCGAACCATTGGAGATGCATTTCAACCAAAAAGGAGAGCTAAGAGCAGGAAAAAAATCGAACAAAGCAATAGCACATCATCGTAGTGATGGTAGTGAGTTGATCCCCGCTGAAGTTCAAGCGCGTACACGCAGAGAGGGTAGTCAATTGCTTAATCTACCTCTCGCACCTGGCTACGTAGTAGATGATGAGGGAATCATCAATAACTACGCAATTGTGACTGGTATGTCCAGAGCAGAGTATCCCTCACCAGAACAGCAGCAGCGTTATGTCTTCCAAGGAGCAATAGCTATCCTGTTCGTTGCCCTGACACTGATGACTGCATTTGCTGTCAGCTAAGCGTAACAATAGTTAGGTATTGAGGATCAGACCAAGATATCTAGCTAGCATTGACCCTCTTCACCCCAGTTTGGCACAGGAGCCAGCGATGAATCAGCCGATCAAATTATCTTTAGAGCAAGAATTTAGCATCCGTTCCTTTGCCGACCAAGTGCAGCACATGTCCCGTGAACAAGCCCAGACGTTTTTGCTCATGCTATATAAGCAGATGATGATTCGGGAAATGACGTACCAGCAATTGCTCAAGCATGAGTGGAGACTTGATTCAGGCGCAGTTTCTGGGTAAAGCACTGCTTGATTACCTCCCCAAATAGCTCCCTGGCATCCATATTGAGTCGAAGAAGTTTTGTGGAGGTAAACTCTATGTTTGGCAGCTTTACTGGTTTAACTAATCCCACTGGCAGCGATTGGGGAGAGCGCTTACTCAACACCGTTGCCAGCAAAACGATTCGCTACTTATTTACTCAAAGCGAGTCAGTAGAAGTTTTTGTCCAATGCCATCCTTCCAGTAAACTCTTGCAGGGCAGCATCGATAGCTTCAAAATGAGCGGTCGTGGGCTTGTCATCCGCAATGATTTCAGGGCGGAAGAAGTATCCTTCGAGACTGACGCCGTAGCGATTGACTTTAGCGGCGTTTTGAGCGGCAAACTCACTCTCAAGCAACCCACCCAAGCCGTTGCTCAAGTCACCCTCTCAGAAGCAGACATCAACCACGCTTTTAAGGCTGAACTGGTGAAAAAGCGTCTGGTGAACCTCTCCCTGCCTGACTTAACCGATATATCTGGCGGTGAGTTGGTCTCCTTTGAAGCCGTCCAGCTACAGCTGTTGTCCAACAATCGGGTGCAGATTTGGGCTAAGGCTAACCTAAGCAACGGCGAACTCGTGCCGATTAGCCTGAGTGCAACCATAATGATTGAGCGACGGCGTCGCCTTGCTTTCTGTAACCCGAAGTTTGAAGCAGACATGGTGCCAGAATCTCAACGAGACATCTCTCAAAGCTTGAGCATCGCATTGGCTCAAATTTTGGATCGCATGGTCGATTTGGAACGCTTTGATCTCGATGGCATCACGATGCGGCTCAACCGATTAGAAACTCAAGGTAAACAGTTGATTTTCAGTGGCTACGCCCAAATCGATCGCATCCCCGCTAGCTCCTAATCTAGCGGAGAGATTTTTTTCTTAAGTCACGCAGGAAATAAAAGCGATCGCTCGTCCACTGTAGCGAAACACCGCTAATGATTGACGTAGGGCGTTACGTTTTTTACGAAGAGTCCTCATTATTCTTTTTATAACGTAAATTGCTTTTAATTGTTGAATAGTTATATAGTTTGTAATTATCGTAAACTATCAAGCTGAAATACTGACGTTAGTGATTGGTAAGTAACGGAGGAAATAAAAGCGATCGCTCCTCCAATCACTTTTGTTATTGACAATCAATTGTGATGCGGCTGTCACGTCTTGAAATTGCACACTGGTTCGATAGGATAGCCAAGAGTCACGTATTCCAGAGTCCCGGTTTTTTTGAAGTTTTTGCAACACAACTTTTTCAATTTGTCCCAAGATTGTTACGGATTATCACTTATATTGAATAGACCCAAAGCCTCGGTACAAGTTAAAAAAACTTGAAAAGATGGCTAGGAAAGGGTTTCATAAATTTTGAAGAATATGAAACCCGAAACATTTTGCTTAACTTGGAGGATAAAGTCTTGGAGTTCCACCAAGTTCTACAATTTTTGTCCTTTACTTAGACCCAAAGCATCTACTGCTTAATGAAGCGTTCGTTTGTCTGTAGTTTACTAGGGTCTAAATCGTCAAGACTCAGCTTCTCAAGGTTTTGCCGACTCGGTGCTGCAATTCCCACAATACTTAGTAGTTTTAGTTGCGACTCTTTCAGCATGACCACTGAATGCATGAAACTGTTGGTCAATTCGTGAAGGGTCTTACCCCTCCCTAATCAGTTCGCTCCCAGCCTCAGGCTGGGAATGCTGCTAACGAGGCTCTACCTAGACTTTTATTGAAAATAGAGGCTCCACCTCCTGGTAGTACATTCCTTGGCTGGAGCCAGGCAATCAAAGGTTAGGGGATCTGACTCCCCATTAATTCGCCAACACTCACGAATTTGAAGCGAACCATTACTTTTTTTGTCCAAAATTTAAAAGCCAAGACGCATGATAAAAAAGACAATAAATAAGCAAAAGGATACTAAATTTCTCTACTACGGAGAATTATTCACAGCAATACGGTCAAAGGTTTCTCCTTATTATGCGAACACTAGAAGAAATCCTCTGTGGCTTTTAATGTTTTTAATTGGTCGATTTCAAATTGTCCGTTCTCTTGTCACCTGGATATCTAAACGCTCTCGGGCGGAGAATGATTGCCTCAGTTCCTCTAGTTTTCCGGAACTTAAAGTTGACGATGTTGTCAGTTGTTTGAAACAAGACGGGATCTACTTAGGCCTTCGGCTTCCTAAACAATTCCTCCAAGAACTCCTTAACTTTGCTAACAGCAATCATTGTTATGGGGACGGAAACTATAGCTGTGGGTTCTTGTATGCTGAAAAAGACACAGCAATACAGCAATATGGAAAACCTTTTGTTCGGGGTGAGTATTACAATACTGCTGTGCTTTGTCCGGCAATCAAAAAACTGGCAAACGATCCAAAGTTATTAGAGATAGCGACTAAATATTTAGGAAAAACTCCTGTATTCACAAGTAGTCGGCTACACTGGATTTTTACAGTTCCGGAAGCCGGATATGATTTCAACAAAGGTGCGATGAATTTTCATTACGATCTCATGGACTATTGTAGCTTGAGATTTTTCTTTTATCTGACCGATGTAGATTTATTGAGCGGACCTCATATCTGTTTTCGTGGCAGTCACAAGCGGAAGAAATTTAATTATCTTCTCTCTTTATCTAGACGGCAATCTGAGGCAGAATTGCTAGATTACTATGGGTTCCAAAAGAGCTTAACTGTTTGTGGCTCAGCGGGGTTTGGGTTTGCCGAAGATCCATTTTGTTTTCATAAGGCAGTACCTCCAATTTCTCAAGATCGTCTCCTACTGCAAATCCAATTTGCACTGTATGATTATGGGGATCAAACTGTTTTTGTAAACCCAGCATTATTAGAAAGATGTTTGCCATCCTGATAGAATCAACGGTTTCAGTAATGCATTCGCCGCCCAAGTGCCAACAATAGTTCCTTCAAACTTAAAATCAGGGCTTTTCAAACCTTCACTCAGTATTTCTAAACTCTCAAGAGATATGAGAATATGTTTTCTTGGAAATTGCGATCGCTCCTTTTTTCTCTAAGTCCTCAAAGATGCTCTGATCATCTCCTACCTTCTTGACCTTGGTTACAATTTGCTTTGTAAGTTCTCCTTTCTTCAGTTCCTGCTTCGTTCCTCCCAAATCCCACAAAGCAAGAAGCAGGCGAGTTTGAGCTTGGGTAGCTTGTAGATTATTCTTTTTTGCGTTCATACTGAGTGTTATTATTTACCCTTTTATATTTTAATAAATGTATTTTTGCTTGATAGTAACATTACTGAAAAATTTATGTTAACTTTATGAAAGTAAGTATATTCATCAATAAAAAAGGCGGCACTTTGAAGGAAGTCAGTGTCGCGTTTGTAAGCTTTTTTACTCTAAATGATTTATCTGGTTAGGTTAGTGAGGAAATAGGAAGATGAAAATCAACATCTCATCACCTGACGGTGAAGATTATTTTGCTGCCATCAAAATCTCCTGTGCCCGGTCAATATTTTGACGCACCGACTTCGCCGAAGCTTGAAGCGCTGCCCTCTCCTCATCGCTAAGACTCAATTCCAACACACACTCAATTCCACCGCATCCCAACCGACAAGGAACGCCAATTACAACATCTTCTAAACCGTATTCTCCCCGAAGATACGTTGCCACAGGTAACAAACGCGACTGATTCAGCAATATCGATTCCACCATAACGCAGGTAGCAGAGGCTGGGGCAAAGAAAGCGCCGCCTGTCTGCATCAATTCAACAATTTCTGCGCCACCGTTACGCGTCCGTTCTACCAAGCGTTCAATTGTGTCTGTTTCCAACAATTCTGTAACTGGGATGCCGTTAACAGTCGCAAAACGCGGCAAGGGAACCATTAAATCGCCGTGGCTACCCAGTACCATCGCCTTGACATCACGAGGCAAAACTCCAAGTTCCATTGCAATGAAGGTTTCAAAGCGTGCCGAGTCTAACACGCCTGCCATACCCATAATGCGATCGCGCGGTAATTCTGTTGCTTGCCACGCTAAATAAGTCATCACATCCAAAGGATTGGTGACGACAATAATTATGGCATTGGGAGAGTGGGCGATCGCATTCTTGGCTGCTTCTACGACAATCTTGGCATTTGTCCGTAGTAAATCATCTCGACTCATGCCGGGTTTGCGGGGAAAACCTGCCGTAATCACCACGATTTCCGAACCAGTTGTATCGGCATAATCGTTAGTGCCGATAATTTTACGGTTGTGCAGTTCAATTCCCCTTGCCTCCATCAAATCTAGCGCCAGTCCCTGGGGCATTCCCTGAACGATATCCAGCAACACCACATCTGCTAGGTTTTTCTCCGCAATGCGTTGGGCAAGGGTACTGCCAACTCTACCAGCACCGATGACGGTGACTCGGGGTGAGTAACACAGAATTGGGGAGGAAGGGGAAGTATACATGATATTTTACTTAAACTCTACTTAAACTCTTCAAGTTGATCTAAACGCAACCAAATATTTGGTGTTGGTACTTTCCCGAACTTTACAAAGGCATAATCGCCCTTGATATCTACAATCTCGCCTTTGCTATCAAACAAATAAGCAGGTAAGCGAGGATCGCTAGCTTTTGCTTCTAGACTGTTTTCCAGCTTTTCGCGGATAACGCGAACCATATCTCCTCTCTTTACAGGCATAAATTATTCCCCTCTGGAGTAAATCGATTGCTTTTATACAGGATTCTAGCTTGCACTCAGTCTCTGTTGAGCTATGAGTTACTGTTTTCTAAGTTAGTGGGGAAATTTTCTGCACTGCTTTCACCTTGCGTTTGATACCAAATTCACTTTTACAGCTACTGGATTTGGACTCATCGAAATCTCAAATGGTGAGCATTTCAAAATCCAAAATAGAAATGTTGTTTGTTATTTGTTGTTTGTTGTCTAGAACAAACAATCATCAACGACCAACAACCAACAACCTTCAGCGCATCTAATTTTTATACTAGCTTGCTAGCAATCAGCTAAAACCTTTTCAATTTTTAATTTTTAATTCTTCATCGCTGACACTGGATGCAAAAATGACTGGATCTTCCAGCTAACCTCGTCCGTTGAATAGCACTTCCGCAAACACGGCAGGCTTCTCCGGCACGGTTGTAAACCCATGCCACACCGCCATAATTACCATTAACACCCTTGACGTTGAGAAAATTACTAAAAGTTGTGCCACCAACTTCGATACTGGCTTCTAGCACTTTAATTATTGCCGATCGCAACCTTTCTATTTGCTCTGGCTGTACATCTGCACACGGTGTTTCTGGCAGTATACCACTGAGAAATAATGCTTCATCGGCATATATATTACCTAATCCCGCTACCACAGCTTGATCTAGCAGGGCAGTTTTAATGGGACGGCGGCTGTGTGGCAGTTTTTCTGCCAGATACTCAGTTGTAAATTCTGGTGAAAATGGATCTGCTGCCAGTTTTGCTAAACCAGTAATAATACTTTCTGGTGCTTGTTTTGGGGGAACCCACCACATTTGACCAAAGGTACGCTGGTCAACAAAGCGTAATTCCCAATCATCTTTAAAAAATAACCTTACCCGTGTGTGCTTGTGTAATGGTTCATCTCGATGCAGCCATAGTAGTTGACCAGTCATTCGTAGGTGAACGCCCAGCCAGCCAGCTGAGGGAGTGGGGGAGTGGAGGAGTGGAGGAGTGGAGGAGTGGGAGAGTAATTTTGAATTGTTCATTTCCCCTCCTCTCCCTCTGTTCCCATCTCCCTCTCCTAATTTTTCCCCCTCTCCCACTCTCCCCCTCGCCCCTAATTCCCACTCCCTGTCGGTCGTGGGGGCCCCGAGTTCCCCTTCCTCCCCAAGAGAAGGGGTAAGTTCAGCCAGAAGATATTTACCGCGACGATGCCAAGTGGCGATCGCACTTCCCTGGATGAAGGCAACAAAATCATCTACTGACAACGGGTAGGCGATCGTGCGATGCAATAACACGTCTCCACCCGTAATTTCTTGATTGAGGGTCAATTGATTTAGACCCCGCCGGACTGTTTCAACTTCAGGCAGTTCAGGCATCTAAGCTAATTTTGACAAGTACTTATGATTTTTTAGCAGATTTGGCAGACATTAATATAGGGAGCAGTAAATAGTGAGTATTGAATCAAAGCCTTGATTCTTTACCCACTGCTTCCTACTCCCGAAAATCACCCCATCAAACTTTTGTAGAGGTTTCTATCCCTTAGGCTTTTTTCGCTTTCGCTTTTGGTGCTTCAACCTCTACCAACTCATCTTGAGCGAAGTTATTGGTATTGACGCCAGCATAATTTACCTTCTCAAATCGGACAATTACTGGATATCTGCTGGTGCCGCCTTGCTCAATAGATGCTACAGTTCCTACATCCTGAAACCAGTAAGATTCTGGGCGGAGAATGCGTACTTTAGAACCACGTTGAACCATGAGTTTTTTCCCTTTATGTTATCAATTGCCAATGTATGAGGCTAATTGATTTCACTGTACAATCTGAGCGCCTCAGGCAGAAGCTTTGTTAAGTTATTTGTCATTAGTCATTGGTCATTGGTCATTAGTCATTGGTTCTTTCCTCTATTCGCCTATTCCCCCACTCCCCTCATCTCCCCATCTCCCCATCTCCCCATCTCCCCATCTCTCCTTCCCCCACTCTCCCCCACTAATAAGGTGTGAGACCCTCCTTGACAAAGCCTGAATCCTAGAATATCCTCTTGTCGCGAACAATAAATTATGGTGAACCTATGCCTTGGTTAGAACAAATACACTACCCTCGTTACCCCTGCCTATCCGCAATTCGCTATCTAAATAGGTAATATCCAACCAGCCTTGTTGTTCGTTACTGTTAAGAGGAAAGTCAAGGGCAGTAAATTTTTGACCAGCTTCTATTCGTTGGATAAAACTGTCAGGAGAGTTATAGTCGATTAAACGTTGTAAACCAACAATCGAACGCTCAAATTTGACTTGGACACGGCGACCGGAGACTGGCTCAAATTTGGCAGCTACACTAACTAAACTTTCGAGTAAGGGTAAACCATAAATCTCGGCTATGTTGTAGACGCTGTTAGTATTAACGCGAATACACTGATAGATTTCACCGAGTTTGCTCAAAGGAAAGCGATCGAGATTCAAAAGAGCTTTGCTAGTGGTATACAGTAATCGCCAATTACCATCCAGCAAATCACCAGCTTCCACCGGACGTGGTGTGGGGTTAAGGTCTTCCAAATTAGCGATCGCAACTAAAATAGCTTGTTTATCCTGCTCGCTTGCCAACAGACCGCGATTTTTTCCAGCAATTGCTTCTAAAAGAGTTGCTTTTCCCAACATCACCTGTCACCTCAAACAGTATTAGTCTCAATAAACAATAAGAATAAAGTTGATGCCCTATGTATAGCGCCGTATTTATAACTAATTTGCTATCACTGTATGTTGCGTTGATAGTAAAACTCAAAAAAATTTGTCGGATTTCAGAAGTAACTAGTTGAATGATTAACTAAAATCTTCCGTATCAAGTGGTAGACTCTTAATGTCAAGCTACAATAGCCCCTCTTGTCTCTTAGTCAGATATGCTGAATTCTCCATTACGTGAAGAACCCCGCAACCAACGCGCAGCTGTAATACCATTAAAGCAAGAGTCCTCACTTTTGGACTGGTTACAGACTAGCGGTCGTCTCATAGCCCGTGATGCCCATGAAGCAGATTTCACTCAAGAAAACGAAGAGGAGATTTCTGAATTTTTGGGTGGCGATGATGGTATAGCCGATTATGACTTCGATGACGATGATGATATTGTTCCAGACGAAGAATAGCCTGTAAAGGCTGGAGAGTTTCTATCTTAAAAAATCCCAACTGTTCATCCGTTGTACAAGTGTGGAGTGAGGGGAAATATCCGTGGACGCTAAATTATCTCCTGACCAGGGATTGAATATTTCTGGCATTGGTCTAGTCTCGTTATTAGGTGTAGGATTAAGTGTCGCAGCACTGGTTTTCGATTCAATGGCGAATAGATCGCCTTGGCAATTGGCTTCGCTAAGCTTGCCGTTACTAATCAGTGCTGTAATTTCAGCAGCAGTGGGCTTCTTTGTAGTACCAATGCTGCAAGCACTTAAAACTGGGCAAATTATCCGTGAAGATGGCCCCCAAGCCCACCTGAAAAAGGCTGGCACCCCAACAATGGGGGGCATATTTTTTATCCCAGTGGCAGCGATCGCTGCCTGTGTATTGTCTAAGTTTACTACAGAAGTACTCGCTGTTTCTGCATTGACACTGAGCTACGGGTTAATTGGCTGGATCGATGACTGGCAAATTTTGCGCCGCAAGTCCAATAAAGGTATTTCTCCACGGATGAAACTTGCTCTCCAGATTGGTTTTGCGGCTCTTTTCTGTCTTTGGCTGATTTTTAATCAACCTTCTGAGATTACAAATTTAGCTTTACCCTTTGGTTTCTCTCTACCCTTGGGCTTGCTATTCTGGCCTTTAGCTGGCTTTGTACTAGTGGCAGAAAGTAATGCTACTAATTTAACAGATGGCATTGATGGTTTAGCCGCAGGAACAGTAGCGATCGCATTGCTAGCCCTAGGTGCGCTCATTGCTCCTACTTCGCCTGGATTGATGATTTTCTGTGCTGCTTTATGTGGTAGTTGCTTGGGCTTTTTAGCACACAACCGTAACCCAGCCCGTGTTTTCATGGGAGATACTGGTTCCCTAGCCCTAGGAGGTGCTTTAGCAGCAGTAGGACTACTAACTAACAGCCTCTTAGCACTGTTCATTCTCAGTGGCATCTTCTTTGTAGAAACCCTTTCAGTAATGGCACAGGTTTCCTATTACAAAGTAACAAAAGGCCCTGATGGAAAAGGGAAGCGCCTGTTGAAAATGGCTCCTTTACACCATCATCTAGAACTCTCTGGTTGGTCAGAACTACAAGTTGTTGCTGTGTTTTATGTAATTAGCGCCATACTGGGTGTGATATGTTTGGCGATTGGTAAATTCTGAATATTCTAACAATATTAATCAAAGTAATTTACCTCCTCTGGTTGGGGAGGTTGTTTTTTTGTAATTAAAACTGTAATTACACTATTACGCCTGATGTGAATTAATACCAATTGAAAAAATGATTGCAACAGATGGATTTACATAACCCATACCCAGGAGGATTTCTCAATCACGCCACGTGCTTTATGCCGGGAGATCCGTCCACCGCAGTGGCTACAAAATCTAAAATCCAAAATCCAAAATGGTATAAAGCTACGATAAAATTTACGTTTTAGAAATTGACCGCAGATACACAATAAATAAAAGTTTTTCCTCTGCCTTCCCCCCTCTTGTAGGAGGAAATGAGGGGGGTACACACAAATAGATTTTGCTTATGCATTTATGTCATTTGTTTACAGTCTTGTATTGCGATAAATCATACGCTTATAAACAAGACGAGATATCTGAGGAAAAATTTCTCCGTCATTAGCGTATGCTGAGTTTTGAGCAAAAATAGTCAAAATATAACTTTTATTATCTTCTGTGGAAACCATTGCTGCCTCTGTGCGAGAGCGAGAAGTCCAACCGGCTTTAGAATGAAAACTAACATTAGCTTTAGATAAGGACTGACCAAAAAAACCTCGTACAGGATTAAAGCTATATAAATTCGGATCTTGCCAAGCTTCAGGATTTAAATCCCTTTTGAGCCATTTGCACATTTTTTGACTAGCTTGTTCAGAAACAGCCTGTTTGAGATAACAAATTTCGTACATTAGTCTAGCTGCGTGTTTGGTTGTAATCTTGTTAGAGTTCCAAACTGTCTTACCTAACATTTGCAATTCACTACCCTTGGGTCTGGAAAGATTGAGGTAGTAAAGTGGAAATGTTTTTTGACTAATATTGATGTGTTTGTAGCCTGCTTGTTGGAAAAATCGATTAAGTTGTTGGCGTTTATTTTTCAATTTTTGAAACTTGGCACTCTTGAGTCTTGATTGAGAACGCGTACCTGTAATTTGGTCAACAATATAGCTAGCAGCTTCATTATCAGATTCCTTAATCATCTTTGCTATATAAGGAGTAAAATCATCCTCATTGTTCCAAATACCGTTCTCTATTTGGGCATATAAAACTGCCAACCAAAACATTTTAACTACGCTGGCAGGATATCTCGGTATATCTTGCTGGTATCCCGCAGTTTCACCAGTATTCGCATCTATCAAAGTAATTGATAAACCTTTTCGAGGCAGACCTTTTGCTGTTGCAAGTTTAACAATATCGTTAACAATTCTTTGCAATTCTTGACTCTGGCTGAAATCTGGAGATGTAGTGAGATTATAGGCAACTTCTGAATATTCTTTTCCTAGTTGACGAGAAGGAATGGGTAGTGATTTAGCAATAGCCCAATCCGGACGTGGCGGTCGAATAGCACGTAAATTTAATGGTTTTCGACTGGATGATTTTGCTGGGAACTGGGTAGAACTCTGCTGCTGAGTAGTAAATAAACTTAATGGTTTTTGGTTAGATGTTGTGGCAGAAACCAATAGAAGAGATGGCTGAGGATCGGTGAGTAAGTTTGATGGCTGTTGAGTAGATAATTTTGTAGATTTTGCTATAACATACTTAGTCATTAAGGTAGCTGCCAATACAAAGGGAATCGTCATTCTCACCGTTGCAGTATTTAAGCTAGCAGCAAAACGTAATGCTGATAGTCGCTGAGATGAGGGCTTAGATTGGCGCGATTTCTGCATTTTTACTTTTGATTTGTAATAAATGTGGTTTGCAAATATAAAATTGCAATAATCAGAGTGCTTATTTTACCAAAAGGTCATAGTATAAAACAAATCTGCTCCTATTGTCGGTGGCAGTAAAGCTCTAGTCAATAAAATAACTTGATTAAACGTAATAATGCCTATCTAAATTAACCTGTTATTTTATAAATCTTTAGAACTGACTTACAAAGTAGTCGGTCATACATTAACTTCACAACAATATAGATATAAAAGAAAATACTTTTATCTTATTTTTTAAATAGATACACGTTAGGCAGTGGTTTAACTTATTTAGAATTGTGTATATCTTTGGGAAGATTTTGAGTTAACTTAGCTGAGAAACACCTAAAAAAAGCATTTCTTATCTAAAAACAAAAGCTGGCGTAAAATTAAGCGTTGTAACTCCAATTCTTTAGGGATAACATTGGAAATAGTTCTGATTAAGCTTCTCACACCGCGCTTGGTGTCAGTTTTTTATGGACATTCAGTTAATCAACATCGGTTTTGGCAACATCGTGTCTGCCAACCGAGTAGTTGCCATTGTCAGTCCAGAGTCTGCCCCGATTAAGCGAATCATTACTGATGCACGGGATCGAGGTCAACTTATTGATGCAACCTACGGTCGCCGCACCAGGGCTGTAATTATTACTGATTCCAGCCATGTTATTCTTTCAGCGATTCAACCGGAAACGGTAGCGAATCGCTTCGTGGTTTCCCGCGATCATCAGGTGGTGGATAATTGAATCAGGGGTGGGTTAAAATATCTACTCCCCTTTGTGCCGTGCCGACAGTAACATGTGAATTAGACAAGTTTTCTGTCACTCGTGCTACGAATTTCTCAGTCATATAGTCGCCCTACCAACTTACAAAGGCTAGTGACTAATGAATAATGTCTATTAATTGATTCACAGATTGAGCGGATGATGCAAGTTTTATCCATCCAGAGTGGTGCTACTACCAAAGATTGCTCTTCTCCTGGCAAGCTTGTTGTCTTGACCGGGCCTAGCGGTGTGGGCAAAGGCACTTTAATGCGATCGCTTCTTCAGCGTCATCCAGAGTTTTATTACTCCGTATCTGCAACCACTCGTCCTCCTCGTCCAGGAGAAGTCGATGGTAGAGATTATTACTTTATTAGCCGCAGCAAATTTGAACAATTGGTGGCGGCTGGTGAATTCTTGGAGTGGGCAGAATTTGCTGGTAACTATTACGGTACTCCCCGTGAACCTGTTATCAACCAAATTTGCTCTGGCAAAATGGTTGTGCTAGAAATTGAGCTAGAAGGAGCACGACAAATTCGTCATTCCTTTCCTAGCGCACTCAGCATTTTCATTCTGCCGCCTTCCTTCAGCGAATTGGAAAAGCGGATACGGGGACGCGGACAAGATTCTGAAGAAGCGATCGCTCGTCGTTTGCGCCGCGCTCAAGAAGAAATTAACGCTGCTAATGAATTTGATATTCAAATCGTTAATGACGATTTTGAAACTGCCCTCAATTCTATTGAAGCGGCTTTATTTGGATAGTTAACCACCACTTTTAAACACCTCTAATTTCTTTGGCTAACAGCCAACAAAGGACACAAAGTAAAAGCTTTACGCCTTTTACTCTGTGTCCTTTGTAATTTTGTTAGTAGTTGGTTGTTGTTTGTTGTTTGTTTCAAGTAACTATCAATTACCAACAAATAACAAACAACTAATTAACCAAATAGACCTTGTATGAATCCTAAATTGGTAGTTAAAAAGTATGCTGTGACTGCACCACCAATAGCGCCAATTAAGAAAGCACTACCAAAGTTACTCCAACCTTCTTTAGATTGGAAAGCATCGGGAGTGTTGGGTACGGTAACGCTAGCAACAGGTTGGGGGGGATTGCTATTGGCATACAAAGATAAGGCCGCACTCAATATCACAACCAAACCTATGGTTGACAATAACCCAGCTAAGTTGGCATTGACTGTGTTCCGCAGGGGACCCAATTTGGCGAAGGGGCCAAACAGCCAGTAACCATGAGCCATACCAATTTCTAGTCCTCTTCTAAAGGGAGTAATACCTTGACGGTAGGCAGGCAAGTTATTAATGAACCACTTAGTAAAAGGAGAAGAATTGATCGGAGTTTCTAGGTTGCCGACCTGCGGATCGCGTTTTGCAGGAAAAACAACCTCCCGATTTCTAGGATCGCTAGGAAGATTTTTTGATGCATCTACTGCTTGCGCCATATTTTATTTTCGCCTCTAAGACAGTATGGTGGCAATATTTTATATTAATAATAATTGTAGTTGAGCAGGCTTTTTGAAAGGTATGTTTAAAAAAATTAATTTAGGGATTTTTATATGTTTTTATAAAGATGAAAAACTTATGCTGTTTCCAGCATTTTAAACTTTAAATAAATAATTTTGATTACTTGCTTATTTAGTTAGTAGTTAGTTGTTGATGGCTGGTTGTTGATTGTTGTTCGTTACTTCAAACAACCCTGCGGGTTCGTCAGTTGCTCATGGGGGAACCCCCAAGACCGCACTGACTCACTACCAACTACCAACAAACAACAAATTCTAACCACTAACTACTCTCTCAATGATTAAAACCCGTTAGCTATTTATGGTAACGGGTGGAAAAGTAGGTCAGGGAAAAAGCGGTTAAATTCAATCAAAATACCAGCTGTGATAAACAGCCAGATTGTAGTGATGACAGGTGCAGTGCTAAGAAACTTAAAGAAAGGGCTTTGATTATCCATGAATTCATCTCCAAAAAAGTGAATGAGTCAAACTCAACTAGCGTGGCGAAATAGGAATTTCTTCATCCCTGGCTGTTAATTCACCAGAAAGCAACTCTTTGATTGCTGCTGCTGGCCAAGCAAAGCCGGATAGCATGATTGGCAGTGCTAAGGGTACTTCGATTTGGATTTCTTTCTGTTCTACATCGCCTCCCTGCTTTTTGATTGTTTGCAGATAGGCGCGACCTACCCAACCAATCCAACCGGCAATATACAAAAAGAGAATGCTGGGGATCAAAAAGTCACCAGCACGATCCAAACGACCATCAACAATTAGGTGAGGTAAACCCTCTGAACCACACAGCGCCTGAGAATAACGCTCAAATCGTTTTTGCCCAGAATTGGGATCGGCGGTAGTATTGCGAGCAACTTGTGCCCGTTGCTGAAAGGCAGGGGATTCACTACAAGGCACAAGGTCTGCTCCTAGCGCTTTAGCGGGAGGAGCAAAATTAAACCAAAGACAAATCGCTAAAATCAAAGCAAACAAGCGTCGCATGGAATTGTTTCCTTTTATGACGAAACAAATATTTTTTTGTACAAAACGAAGCGGCTTGTACAATTGTGATTTGCACAACTATGAAGTCATTATAGTTTCATAGAATAAAGGTAAATACTTAAGTTACCTTTATTTTATGTTTATGGGAACTATACCCAACGGCTGAACTACTACAGCCAAGATCGGAAGAGGATTTGCTCCATTTCCGACTACTTTATAGAAGCGTGTTCGCTTTTGATGACCAGTAAAAATGCGTAATTTTTTATCTGGTCTTTTGTAAGCTTGTGGAGGTGAAATCCACAATTAAACCAGGTTAAACAAGGCTTTTGGCAGGTATTAATCTGACATATTTGCCTATTTTTCCTGTTATTTTGAGGGATTTTTAGTCTATGGCAATCATACTCTTGCCCGTGAACCGAGTAAAGTTGAAGTCAATAAAAGTTAAAGTTTCTCAAACTAGTCTTTATTTGGCATAACCCTACAATGGCAACTGTTTTAGCGATAGAAACCAGCTGTGATGAAACTGCTGTGGCAATTGTTAACAATCGTCAAGTGATGAGTAATATTATTGCCTCGCAAATCCCTGTTCACAGTCAGTATGGTGGGGTAGTACCGGAAGTTGCTTCGAGGCAGCACTTAGAAATAATCAATGGAGCGATCGCTCAAGCTCTAGAACAAGCTCAACTTGACTGGAGAGAAATCGATGGCATCGCTGCCACCTGTGCCCCTGGATTGGTAGGAGCGCTGCTGGTTGGGTTGACTGCCGCCAAAACCCTAGCAGTAGTACATAACAAGCCTTTTTTAGGAGTTCATCACCTCGAAGGTCACATTTATGCAACTTACCTAAGTGAGCCTGACTTACAGCCTGCTTTCCTTAGCTTACTCGTTTCCGGCGGACACACAAGCTTGATTTACGTCAAAGACTGTGGTGAATACCAAACTCTAGGTGAAACTCGTGATGATGCCGCTGGTGAAGCCTTTGATAAAGTGGCGCGTCTGTTGCAGTTGGGGTATCCCGGCGGGCCAGTCATAGACCGTTTAGCAAAGCAAGGGAATTCCCAAGCGTTTAGCCTGCCAGAAGGGAAAGTTTCCCTGCCGCATGGTGGGTATCATCCCTATGATGCGAGTTTTAGCGGCTTAAAGACGGCGGTGCTGCGACTGGTGCAGCAGTTGGAAAAACAAGAGCAGCCTGTACCAGTCGCAGATGTGGCAGCAAGTTTTCAGGATACCGTAGCGCGATCGCTCACTAAAAGAGCGATCGCTTGTGCGATCGATCATGGTCTAAATACAATCGCAGTTGGTGGGGGCGTAGCGGCTAATAGTGCTCTGCGAGAACACCTACAAGCAGCAGGAGCACAGCATAACCTCCGCGTGTTATTCCCCCCCCTGAAACTTTGCACCGACAATGCTGCCATGATTGGCTGTGCGGCTGCTGACCATCTTAACCGTGGTTATACCTCACCCTTAACACTTGGCGTGCAGTCTCGACTAGGACTAACTCAGGTGATGGAGTTGTATAAGCATTAGGGGGAAAGGGGAAAAATTTTCTTCCTTCTTCCTTCTTCCTTCTTCCCTATCTCCCCATCTCTCCATCTCTCTATCTCCCTCTCTCCCTATCTCCCACTCTCCCACTCTCGTGTTCTCCCACTTTCTCACTCTCGCTGTGACTATACTGAGCAATAATCGAGCGGATGCGATCGGCAACCGGATCTGGTTGTTCTAACATTGCCAGGTGTCCGCAATTAGGAATTTCGATGACATTGTCACCACAGTATTGGAACAATCGATGAAAACTCGCCAAGTGACGAACATATTTTGGTTCCATTACCTTATCGTGAGCACCAGCGAGGAAATAAACCGGCTGTTTTAACTGAGATACCAGCTGGGGTAAGCGATTAATTTCTTCCTCAGTTGTAGACTCAAGCAGTGTTCCCAAAGCAGCTTCTGGATCGGCAACGATAAAATCAATCATTCGTTGACGTGCCCAATACCGCTCTAGGGGACGCGCCACACTTGCTCTAGTAAACAGCAAATCAATCAAAGGCACTTGACTGAGCCACCGAGGACGGATTTGCAAAAACCGTTGACCTGCTGAGCGAAATTGCTCAAAGGCTTCTTTTAGATAAATACCACCACCGGCATTGATACAGATAACTCCCCGAACACGTTCGGTGTTCTGAGCTGCTCCCCAAAGAGCGATCGTACCTCCCAAGGAGTGACCAATAAGCCAGGCACTGGTAATATTGAGCTGTTCTAGGAGAGCCACTAAATCCCGTGCATAGGCCGCTGGTGTATAAAGAGAATCAAAGGGATTTACAAAATCAGTCCGGTAGGTGGAACTCAGGCTAAAAGCAGCCCCATCATCAATAAAACCGGTTTTTGCCTTGGGCTGGGACTCACCAAAACCTCTTAGATCATAAGATAGACACTGGAAATCAGCTGACAGGCGGGAAATCACAGGTTGCCAATAGCCACGACTGTTAAGCCAGCCGTGGATAAATACGAGAGTATGGGGGCAGGAGGTAGGAGCTGTGAGTTCGTATGCGTGTGGAACGCCCAAGATTTCGATGGTAGCCATACTTCTATCGTACCCTTAAGAGCGGGTGCGACAGAATAGAAATAGTCAATAGTCCAGAGTTAATAGTCCAGAGTCCAATTACACTTGACTGTTGACTGTTGACTCATAACTTTTTTCATCTGCCCAGTAATCTCTGCCGCACTCCTTCAGCAATTTTGTGACCCAAGTATTCCGGGATCAGGCTTTCATTCGGTCCCAACAAATAGAGAATTAAGCGTGTACGTCCACGCCAAACTAGCAGATTGGCATTTACTACCAAAAGGTCTTCTTGCCAGATAGCGTACATGACTTTATAAAATAATCCCGGTTGGTTATCAGCTTCTATCACTAAGGCAGGGAGATGAAATACCGGATCGACGTAGAACTCGGTTTGTACCTGCTCTAAGCCAGCATCAAGATTAAATTCTACTGCTAGCATCTCTTCTACCTCAAACCGCCCTGCTAAAGCTTCTCGAACAGCACGGCAGACATTCTCTGAGGTCTTGTCACTCAGAGCTTTGCTACCACGAGATACCAGCAGCTTGATAAATACCAACATCGGCGGTCGAATCTGACCGTATAAACTTAAACCGTGAATTGTCAGCCCATAAGCCGCCAGCACACCAAATATATCACTGAGGAGAAACGACTGGTTGCGGTAGGCAAAATGCAGAGCGCTTTTGCTACCTTCCTGTTTCAACTCAATAACGGCACGTCTGGTTTTATAGAGACGGTAGGCTAACCGCAAGTTTTGCAGCTGAATCTCACTGCTGACAAATTGCTCATAAAACTGGGGAAAAGCGCGGTTAAAGCGCTTTAGGAGTTCTAGTGTTGAAGATTTTAAACCAGAAGCCATCGTTGGGAGTAAGCCTTGCTTGCTGTCATCAAATCTAAAGTGTTCATCGGTGTTATGTACAATTGCGTCTGTTGATTATTACCCTTTTAGTTAATTTCTCCTAGCCTTTACCACAAAATGCTAAAGTTGAAAATGATTGGTGTGAAATAAGCGCTTACTGACAGCTGCCATTGGATGTCTCCACAACAGCTAAAAGCAAAGATTGTAAGGGATATCAACGATGAATAGCTCAGTTAAACCTTAATCTACACTCTTTCATTCAAAACCAATTCAGTTATACTACCCGAACCAAGCAGGCATGGGTTTTTGGAAAACTTGGTTTAGTGCTTCTGAACCGATCGCAACAAATAGAAAGACTCCTTTTGAAGAGCATACAGTGGATGCCGCAGGCGATTCCAGCTACAGTGGGGAACGTATTGTTTTCAGCACAGAACGAGATATTGATTTGTATGAGCTCGAAGAACTCTGTGATGCTGTAGGTTGGTCGCGCCGTCCTTTAAGAAAAGTCAAAAAAGCTATTGAGCATAGTTTTCTCGTAGCCTCAATGTGGCAAGTGCGAGGAAACAAGAGGCGGCTCATTGGTTTTGCCCGTGCTACTTCAGATCATGCTTTTAATGCCACTATTTGGGATGTAGTAGTTCATCCAGACTTTCAAGGTAGGGGACTGGGTAAGGCATTGATGAAATACGTACTCAAAAAACTGAGGAGTGAAGAAATTAGCAATGTCACTCTATTTGCCGATCCTCACGTTGTAGACTTCTACAGAAGTTTAGGTTTTATGTCCGATCCAGAAGGTATTAAAGGTATGTTTTGGTATCCTCAATAAGCAGGTAAGTGGCAATAGAAGCAGCTATGTTAAGGAGTGTAAAAATTGCTGAAACCCTTACCAATGAGAAATAACAAATGACAAATGAAGACCCTTACGAGTTAACTTTATTCGTGCCGATCTACTTAATCTCTAATACAAATACAGCCGCTGACCAATATTAAAGTAAGCCATACTGAGTCGATAATTATAAAAAGTGCGGAAATTTTCCACGTCTTGCGAAAAAAAAGCGGTTGACATACAAATCATTTCCTTGTAGTGTTAAAATAGCATAACAATTACAACTGTGCATTTCTTCTTAGTAGTGCGTGAGTTGTTATGGTTTGTGACAAGCAAGAAGTAAAGTAAGATTCCCACACTTCTTGTAGTGAGACATAGCCGGGATGTAGCGCAGCTTGGTAGCGCGCCTGCTTTGGGAGCAGGATGCCGCAGGTTCAAATCCTGTCATCCCGATATTAATGTTTTCACTTATTAAGCCCTAGAGTCATGACATGCCTCTAGGGTTTTCTATTGATCTAATAAGAAAACAAAATCTGACCATATTTTTAATATGAAATTAATTTAGGAACTTATTGGTAGTTAGATTAGCACTGCACTTGCCTATTTTTGCTGAAAAAGGAAACTTGGCGGTTTTGCTACTGGACAGATTTTAAGGCATAACAGACAAATTCAATTGCCTTGAGGATGTGTGTCGATTTAAGCATTGATTTTTTAATGTCGCAGGTGGAACGATTGATTATGCTGTGGCGTCAACTATGGCATAGTAAGCAATAAAATGACATTTGTCGCCTACAGAAGCAAGAAACTTTTCAGCATCTGAAAGCAACACATCACAGGCATCTATCTAAATTATTTTGCAGTCAATCTCGAAGCGAAATTGACAAACGAAAAACAGCACAGTCAACTGGAAAAAGGGATACTATAACAGAAACTAGTTGGTTCTGTGCCAATTCAACCATTTATTTGACTTGATTCAAATTGAAGTATTGATGCTAGGAGCAGTCATGAAATCATTGGTTCGCTGGGGCACAACATTAGGTTTAGTGGGAAGTACTCTACTAGCAACATTTTTAAGCGGAAATGTCCCAGTACTAGCATTACCAGAACAACAAATAAAAGAAAAACTGGATTCAGTACCAGTATTTTTAATCACAAATCCCCAAGGTTTGCCGCTTAGTCGTCCTTTAGAAGGGCAAAACGCACAAGCACAAAAGGGTGGCTCGGTGACAGGCGTTTATATGAGCCAGCAGGAAGCTCAGGCTTTCATTAACCAGCTGCGGAATGTTAAAGACAAAGATCCGAAAACAGCAGAAATGCTGAAAAGCCTGCAAGTAACAGCAGTGCCCCTCGGAGTAATTTACCAGCAATTACAGCAAAGCAAAAATCAACCAAACCGTCTGTTATTTGCTTTTAAACCTGTAGAGAAGGAGATACAGGGGGCAATGGATTTGCTCAAACAAAGCGGTCAAGACGTAAAACAGCTTAGAAGCGTACCTACTTTTTTGGTGAGATTTGCACCAGATAAAGGATATGTGCCTATTCAGTTGGGAGCTGACAAGAAAGAATATGTTCCTGTGTTTATGAGCAAGCAAGATGCAGATAGTTTGCTCAAGCAGGTGAAGCCCAAATTTCCCAAGGCTGATATTCAAGTAGTGGATGTGGACGGAATCATTAAAACCTTGCAGGAGAAAAACGACAAGTGGCTGGAACAAGTAATATTTTTCCCGTCTCCAGAAGCTAGACAATACATCCAGACACTTCCCAAAACAAACGCTCCTACTCCAAACCAAGCAGCACCTGCCCAGCCAAACCAAGCAGCACCCGCCCAGCCGAAAAAATAACAAAATCAATTATCAGTGAACACCGAACAGTTATCAGATTCAGAGTGATGGATATAAAAAAACGAATTCATTTTCATTGTTTAAACTCCTTGACTTTTAGTCATGAAGACTAACTGATAACTGATAACTGTTAACTGTAAAGCATGGTGGATCAACAGCCAAAAGAAATTTCTGGTTTGCGACTTTGGCAGTGGCGTAAAGCAGCTATCCAAGCGGCGATCGCTTCTGATGTTTCACCTGCCGAGGTAGATTGGTTACTGCAAGAGGTAGCTGGATTAGACCGTTTGGCACTTCGTTTAGAATCGTTTAAAGACTGGCCGCAAATTTCACTGCAACTGCCTTTAGAAGAATTAGAGGCGCTTTGGCAAAGACGATTAAACGATCGTCTGCCAGTGCAGTACATTACAGGAGTTACGCCTTGGCGGCAGTTTAAAATTGCAGTTTCTCCTGCGGTTTTGATTCCCAGACCAGAAACGGAGTGCTTAATTGATATTGCAGTGGCAGCAGTGCGTAAGGGCAGGGAAAATTTATGCTTAGAACAAGGACACTGGGCAGACTTAGGAACTGGTAGTGGAGCGATCGCCCTTGGACTAGCAGATGCCTTCAAGGAGGCAACAATTCATGCGGTTGACTGCTCAGAACAGGCGCTTTTAATTGCTCAAAAAAACGCCCAGAATTTAGGTCTTGCCGACCATATCCGTTTTTATCAAGGTTATTGGTGGGAACCGCTACAGTCCCTGCAAGGACAGTTCAGTGGTATGGTGTCTAATCCACCTTATATCCCTACAAGCATCGTATCTACCCTGCAACGAGAGGTTGTCAATCATGAGCCGCATCTCGCTTTGGATGGTGGTGCCGATGGTCTAGATTGTATCCGCCATTTGATCGCAACTTCCCCCGCCTATTTGCGATCGGGTGGGGTGTGGCTGGTTGAGATGATGGCAGGACAAGCAGATGCTGTACGAGAAATGTTGCAAAATCAAGGCAGCTACTGCAATATCGAAATTTATACCGATTTAGCTGGCATCGAACGCTTTGCTCTCGCTTACAAATTATGAGTTATAGATTATGAATTATGAAACTTATTCATATTTCATGATTCCTAATCATAGCGGTTCTCGTTTGAATGAGGTACGTGGGTAGGGGCAATTCATGAATTGCCCCTACAACTTCACTCAATTGGGAACCGCGACAACCATTTATGATTCATAATTTGAGCATGACACAAGTTTCTTTAGATACGCTCGTAGCTGGCGCACGAGCAGGTAAATTAGTAAGCTTTCCTACAGATACCGTTCCCGCACTGGCAGCTTTACCAGAGCAGGGAGCGTTAATTTTTACAGCCAAGCAGCGCGGTCAAGATAAACCTTTGATATTAATGGCAGCAAGTGCAGATGAACTCTGGCCTTTTGTCAAGGGTAGCGAGGAAGAGTATAAGATTTGGCAGAGTATAGCAAAAAAATATTGGCCGGGAGCGCTGACTTTAGTTTTACCAGCTTCAGCACGGGTGCCAATAGCCATGAATCCTATAGACCCGACAACAATTGGCATCCGCGTACCTAACAGTGCGATCGCTCAAAAAATTCTGGCACAAACAGGGCCGCTTGCGACAACCAGCGCTAATTTATCAGGTCAGCCACCCTTGCAAACAATGGCAGAAATTGCAGTTCAGTTCCCTGAAGTTTTGACTCTGGCGACGATGGAATGCGAAAGTGAAACGTCAGGCAATGGAGTACCTTCCACAGTTGTTAAATGGACAGGGATGAATTGGCAGATTTTGCGGCAAGGAGCAGTGAAGCTGGAAATTTAAGTTGGGAATGCAACTTAGCTAGCTATAATGCTTTTTTATCAGTATTGATCTCAAATTTTGCCGCTTTATTTCTGCATTAGGAAGTAAAATTGTCCAACACAGCTGTCTGGATCAAACTCAGGTAGCAAAGTCAACACAAGGCGCAAAAGCGATCGGATGCGGCTGCGTTTTTGACTGGGTGCTGAGTAGAAAAATCTCTAGACTTTGTCTTTGCAAGCTGAGATGAGGTCAAAATCTGCTTTCTGAAGCAACTCCGGAAGTTGATTTTGCACCTGTGTGGTCAATTAGGAAGGTTAATATTTGCCAAATCTATGAATTGGAGTAATTGGGTATATCTAGGAGCAGGATTATTGTTGGGAGCGGGTCTTCGGGAATTATTGGTGCGGATTAATAGTCTATCTAATTCATCCCCATTACCACCAACAGAAAAACACGATGTGGCAGAACTCCGACAACAGATCGAGCAAACGCAACTGGCATATCAGATGGCACAAGAAATGAGCCAGTTTAAAGCGGGGTTTTTAGCACGGACTACTCATGTATTGCGATCGCCCATCAATGGTTTAATCGGCTTACATCAATTAATTTTGGCGGATTTATGTGAAAATCCAGAAGAAGAGCGAGAATTTATTCAGCAAGCTCACGAACGAGCGTTGAAACTGCTCAATCTGATTGATGAAATTCTCAACGTCGCCAGACTAGAACACGGTACTAACAAGTTAGATATTCAATCGCGATCGCTAGCCGAACTATTGCAGGAAGTTTATGACTTAACTTATATACTGGCAGAAAATCGGAATTTTCCCTTCAAGGTTTTACTGCCAGACCCAGAGTTACGCATACTAGTAGATCCCCGCTGGTTCAAACAGGTATTGATAAATCTAATTGAAACTACTATCGCCAAGATGGAAGAAGGTAGTATTTGTATTTCTGCCCAAGCTTCATCTACAAATAATTTAGTTTATATTTGGATAGATATACCTACCTATGCGTTTGTAAATACTGAGCCAATCAATTTAATTACATCTGAAGATGTAGTTGCTAAAACTGACGAAGAAAACATTAGTTTTCCAATAGGAATGAAGTTATTACTTAGTCAAACTATCTTAGAATTTATGGGGGGTAAATTAGAAATCGTTCCATTTGTTGGAGCGACAGAACAGGTTGAAGATATTACTAGGCTGCAAATATCTATTCCCCAATTTACTAGAACACCGATTCAGTAATCTTCAAATGAAAGGAAGGACAAAACAAGTCAAAAGTCAAAAGTCAAAATTAGAATCTTTTGACTTGATACTTTTGACTTCCCGAAGGGTGTCTTCTCCCTATCCCTTGTCTCATTCATAAAGACAATTTCTGAATACTGAATCGACTTTCTAGTTTGTAGGGTGCGTTACGGCGCATTCTTCAACTTACGAGTCAAAAATTAAATTTAATGAAGCACCTAACGCACCCTACAGTTATTTTATTTTTACTTTATAAATTACCTCTTACACCCTTTGTTTAGTTCTGAAGCTGAATTTCTGCAACTGAAAGGGAAGCAAGGTTGGATTGATTGTATAGTACCATCGTAGTCGTAGAATTCTTTTGAAAACCTATCTTTTCATAGAACTGCTGCTGGTGAGTAGTCATTAAGTAAACACGCTCTACTCGTTGTATATGAGGATGACTCAGAACAGTTTCTACTAACTTATTGCCCAGCCCATTACCACGATAGTCTGGATGAATTACAACATCCCAAATGGTGGCACGGTAAATCCCATCGGAAGTTGCCCTAGCAAAACCAATTAATTGCTGTCCATCCCAAATAGTAATCACAGGATCGCTGTTGGCAATAGCTATGCCCAAATCCTCTACACTGCGCCCTTTTGCCCAGAAAGCTGAAAGGTTGAACAGTTGTTGGAGTTGGTAAAGGTCAATTTCCGATTTGCGATCGCTAAATTGAATCTGAGAAGAATTCATAAATCGCCCCAATTCAGGCTGTATCTTTGCTCACCTTCGCTTTGCAAGATACAGCCTTTATTGTTCTATAGCAACTATTTTTTTAATAAAAAATTCAAGATTTACTGACAAATCCACTTCCACAGAGGATGGCTAGATCCCTGCTGACGTATCTTAAAAACCTGTTTTTCTAGGCGTTGTTTATGCTGCGGTGTTAGCCCAAATACAATATTCCGGCTTTGCCAAACTAATACAGCGACGGTCATACCAATGCAAAAAGCTAAACCAAGAGTAGCAAATGGATGGTAGAAAAGTCCGTATCTTACCGCTACCCAGGTAAAGTATTGCCGCCACAGAGCAATTTCTTCACGTAGATCCCATATTGATATAGGGGCAATTGTGAACCACAAACAGGCGACAAACAGCCATCTGCCATATACCGTAAGACGATGTAGCTTTTGCACTTGTTCAGCGAAAGATGCCTCTGAATGCTCACTATTGGGGAATTTTTCCGGTTGATCCATAGACGTATGAATTATGAATTATAAATTATGAATTATGAAAAGCAATGATATTTCAAGGATTCTGTCTTTTGTAGAAATGCTGTAAACAGCAAGTCTTTACAACGACAATATATGGTTCCGGCTTCTAATCCACATTAAGCGTGAATTATGAAGCAATAAGCATTTTCTTAATTCATAATTCAGCATTCATAATTCATAATTTTTCAGATCCATCTATAGACTCGGCAGTTCGAGGAACAACAGATTCGCCTTTGCGCCCTCGCCACCAAGCAAGGAGAGTACTGGCGATAAAAATACTGGAATATGCCCCCATTGTGAAGCCAATAATCAAGGCTAAGGAAAAGTTTTTCAGCGTTTCTCCACCAAACAGGTAGATGGCAAATAATGTCAGCAGTACAGTTAAAGTTGTGTTGATTGAACGTGCTAAGGTTTGATTGACCGCATCATCTACCACTTCATTGATAGATTGATTGGGATTGCGGCTGAGTGTTTCCCGAATGCGATCGTAAATAACTACGGTATCGTTCACCGAGAAACCGGTAATGGTAAGCAGAGCAACAATAAATAAACTGTCTACTTCTGTTCCTACTGTCAAACCAAGTATCGAGAACATGCCTACCGTAATCAACACATCGTGAAACAGAGCGATGATGGCAAATACGGCATAGTCTAATTGGAAGCGGACGCTCATGTAGGCAATGATGCCAACAAAGGAAACCACCAAAGCAATGACACCACTTCTAAACAACTCTCGCCCGATGGTAGGGCCAACAGTGTCGATTTGGGTTTTTTGCGGATCAAAGGAGCCAATTTTTTCGCTTAAGGCGTTTTGCAACTTAGTACGCTGTTCGACATCCAGTGTTTTGGTGCGAATTAATACACCATTATCTTTACCTGTTTCCTTGTCAGCGACAATTTGAATGCTGCTGTCACCCAAGCCCTGTTCTTTCGCTACTTCTCGAACAACGTTGATATCAATTTCTTTGTTGCAGTTATCTGGATTAGTACAATCCCGTTCAAACTGCAAGCGCGTACCACCAACGAAATCCAAACTCGGGCGTAGGGGTGCACCAATTTGTTGCCAGGAAATCACCATTGAGATGATACCAGCGAGAATGACGGCGAGAGAAATAGCCCACCACAGCGATCGCGATTTATTGATACTTAGTTTCATCGAGCCACCTCTGCCTTATTTGAGGCTGGCAAATTAGGACAATATAGTTCTGGTTTCCGCAATGAGGGAATGGAAATTGCCAAAAACATCAACGTTCGACTACAGGTAATTGCTGAAAACATACTCACCGCTACCCCTAAAGCCAGGGTCAGCGCAAAGCCTTTTACCAAACCAGATCCCAGCCAGAACAGCGCAGCACAAGCAATCCAGGTCGTAACGTTACTATCCAAAATACTGGAAAAGGCGCGGTAAAAGCCAGATTCCACAGAACGATACAAGGTTTTACCTGCTCGCAACTCTTCCCGCGTGCGTTCAAATATAAGCACATTAGCATCAACTGCCATACCAATACTGAGGATAAAACCTGCAATTCCTGGTAGTGTCAGGGTGACGCCTAACAAAGCAAAACTAGCCCAAGTCAGCAGGGTATAAATCACTAGTGATATATCCGCAATCAGTCCCGGGAGTCTATAGTACACCACCATAAATATCAGTACTAAAACCAGACCACCAAGACCTGCCCAGATGCTGCGTTGCACACTATCTTGACCCAGGGTTGCTCCAACTGTCCGAATTTCACCTATTTCTACCGGTACAGGTAATGCGCCGCCGCGTAGCTGCACACCTAATTCATTGGCTTCTTGGGGTGTAAAGTTACCAGTAATCACCGCAGCACCACCCGCAATACCAGTACTGGCGAACTCTGGGCCAACTACGGGAGAACTAATCAGTTCGTTATCGAGAAAAATACCGATGCTGCGGCCAGTACCGGCAAGGTTTTTGGTGATTTGGGCAAAAAGATCGCCGCCTTGTTGGTCAAAGCGAATCGCAACTTCCCAATTATTGCCTGAGGTTGGTTGTCCTTGGGCGTCTTTGAGAAATTTACCTGTGAGTGGTGGGTTAGTGCTTTCAAATAATTCAGCGATCGCTTTGCTATTATTTTGCAGCGCTTCTTGATTTTTTTGAATAGCTGCGGTGTCCTGAGAGTTTTTCAATTCCTGTTGCTTTTGTTTGAGTTCGAGTTGCGATGCTCGTAAAGCAAACAGTTGAGCTTCGGTATTTGGTTTTTGCTGGCGAAACTCTAACTGCGCTGTACCTCCCAGAACTCGTTCTGCTTGCTGTGGATCGTTGACTCCGGGTAGTTGCACCAAGATCTTGTCTTCTCCTACGGTTTGGATCACAGGTTCAGAGACGCCAAGACCGTTGACGCGACCTTCAACTACACTTTTAACAGCTTCCAATTCTCGCTCCGTGATACGTGGAATTTCTGGAGTTGTCTTCACTTGAATTGTTAGCTGTGAGCCTCCCCGCAAGTCTAGTCCTCGGGGTACAGGAATTGTGGCAATTACCACAATCGCGGCAATTACCAAAAATAAAATTAAAGCTAATAGCGATCGCTGTCTTTGCATACCATCACTCGCTGCGACAAACGATATGATAGCGCTCTTTGATGAGTTATGAGTGAAGAGTTAAGTTATTTTAGGGACTGGGGATTGGGGATAAGGGCATAAAAATTATGAATTATGAATTATGAATTATGAAATTTTCAGCCCAATCGCATTCATCATTCATAATTCTCACCAGTACCCAATACCCCATCCCCGATCCCCGATCTAAACTCGCAAAGCTACCATTTTTTCTACAGCTTCGACAATTTGCTCTGGTTGAACAATTGTCAATCTCTCCATATTGCCGTTATAAGGCGTGGGAATATCTTGGGAAGAAAGCCGCAGTAGTGGCGCATCCAACTCATCAAAAAAGCGATCGTTAATTGATGCAATTATTTCGGCTGCAACGCCCCCTGTTTTCATGCACTCTTCGACTATAATTACTCGATGGGTTTTCCGCACGGATGCCCCAATTGTATCCATATCTAAAGGTTTGAGAGATATTAAATCGATAACTTCCGGGTCAAAACCTTGTTTTTCCAATGTTTTTACAGCTTGCAGTACATGATGCCGCATCCGCGAGTAGGTGAGAATTGTGACATCTTTACCAAAACGGACGACTTCTGCTTTATCTAATGGCAGTAAGTATTCTTTCTCTGGTAGGTTTTCTTTCAAGTTATAGAGCAGGACGTGTTCAAAGAACAACACTGGGTTATTATCGCGGATAGCAGATTTGAGAAGTCCTTTGGCGTTGTAAGGTGTAGAGCAGGCAACAATCTTTAATCCCGGAACGGCTTGAAAATAAGCTTCCAATCGCTGAGAATGTTCTGCCCCTAGCTGACGTCCTACACCACCAGGGCCGCGAATAACCATCGGAATTTTAAAGTTACCACCAGAGGTATAGCGTAGCATCCCGGCATTGTTAGCTATTTGGTTAAAGGCAAGGAGCAAAAAGCCCATATTCATGCCTTCAATGATCGGTCGCAACCCGGTCATTGCTGCTCCCACTGCTAAGCCAGTGAAGCTATTTTCAGCGATGGGAGTGTCTAAAACTCTCAGTTCGCCGTATTTTTGATACAAGTCTTTGGTAACTTTGTAAGAACCACCGTAGTGTCCTACGTCTTCACCAAGCACAAATACAGTTGAGTCACGCGCCATTTCTTCATCAATGGCTTCCCGTAGGGCGTTGAAGAGTAGTGTTTCTGCCATTCGACCTCGTATGCGATTATTGTTCTAGAATCTTATCGTGCTTCTGCTATCAATACGGTGAGCGATGCTCCAAAAAAGAGCAGAAGGGGGAGTTTGCACGCTTCGTAAGCAGGCAAGAGGCAGAACAGAAAACGCAGAAGCCTATATTGCTCGTAACAACCAGTTTTTGTCTGTCTTATATAACTATCGAGTCAGTTCTGCCTTAGTGTACTAAGCTGTTGCGCTTACACATAGCACTTTTTTCGTTAAGACCGTCATTTATCCTACCCTACGGGAAGCCGCCCGGAGGGCGTCTATGTCATTTGTCCTTGGTTATTAATGACTAATGACTAATGACTAATGATGACCCTTACGAGCAATCGTGCAATTTTCAGGCATTACAGCTTAGTTTGCTAGCTATCAATCGCTATTTTAACTGTAGTTCAAAAGGGACTGGCTATTGGCGAATGGGGACTGGGAAAGATTCTTATTCAGTCCCCAGTACCTAATCATCAGTACCCTATTTAGAAAAGCTGTCTTGCCCCTCTGCCTGTATGCCAGCCCATAATTATTTTGTTGAAAAAAGTGTGCAAATTAAATACATGAGATCGCGGTATTTATTATTTTAGCTGGCTACAGCCGTATCTCGGCAGCAGACGTGTCAGGCATAGGAGTGACTTGATTGACCGGATTATTTGGAAACCTTCTTGGTCTTCCTGGTTTACGTTTATGCCGCTGATTGATAGATTTTTCGCTTGCTGCTGCCAATTCTTCTGGTGTGCATTTAAATAGTCGCAACGCTTCTAAGTATTTTTTGGGCGTCATTGTAGGTTCAGTACGTCCTGCTTCCCAGTTGCGAACACTGGTTTCACTGATTGCAAGCCTGAAGGCAACCTCTGCACGGCTAAGTCCCGCACGTTCTCTCAGGACTTGCATATCCATATCTGAATGCTCCCTTTGATAACTATATGAATGCATTTAATAAATCAGTTGACGTAAAAATGCCAACTGAAAACAAATTATTAACTATATTATTTTATAAGCGATCGCTGTACCTTATGACAAACAAAAGATTCCTATATTTCTGTACAATCTCTTATAAAATTCTCTATGCAAAACCTTAAATGTCTCTACCTATTTTTATACAGGACTAACTTTCACGTTTACTAACGTACCCAATACAAGATCAATCTGTATACTATCAACAAAGAAAACCCTGTTAATTAGGTGGAGTTTTGCTTTAGGCGATAGATAAGACAGGAGACAGCCGATAATCTTTTCAGAACCTTTTTGTATGCACCTCAGCTACCAACAAATTACACTAGCGATCGCTGTTATAAGTAGGTCAACATAATTCAACGTAAAATATCTTGTATTTGATACGGGCGGGCAGGATGCCCACCCCACAAGAGCTTTAATAATATTGTGGGGTGGGCTTCTAGCCCGCACTGTTTTTAGTTTATTTATGCCTTTCTACTTATCTCGGATAAGGAGTTTCGGAGCATTATATTTGATATTGTATTTATTTTGAAGATACGCTAGGGTATCCAAAATATTACTGTTAAATTAAGTAATTTTTTAAACTAAAAACTTACTGACAATTGTCCTGTAGCTAGAGATATAAAAAGTAAAATTTTTGAATTTTGAATTTCTTTCCACAACAATCTCACGCCTAGATACCAAGACGAGCAATGGATGTGTAACAGATAAATTTTTTCGTCGGACTCGCGGTTCAACTATCTGCTATATCTGCTACAGCATCTGTCGCCAACTTTGCACCTCTGCGTGAGATTTACAAGCAAATTATGCAGATGAAATTTTGTCATCTTTGAGGTCTAGCCACTGCTTACCCCAGCCAACGCGCTGCATCTTTAGCATGGTAGGTCAAAATCAAGTCCGCCCCGGCACGTTTGAAACCGATTAAAGTTTCCATTACCACACGCTGTTCATCAATCCAACCATTGAGGGCGGCAGCTTTCACCATAGAATATTCACCGGAAACGTTGTAAGCAGCAACGGGTAGATTGCTAGCTTCCTTGACGCGCCAGATGATATCCATGTAAGCCAAGGCTGGCTTCACCATCAACATATCAGCACCTTCAGCGATATCTAACTCAATTTCTTTGAGGGCTTCGCGGGCATTACCGGGGTCCATTTGATAGGTACGGCGATCGCCAAACTGCGGTGCTGAGTCAGCTGCATCCCGGAACGGGCCGTAGTAAGCCGAAGCATACTTAGCTGCATATGATAAAATCGGCGTATCTTGGAATCCCGCTTCATCCAAACCAGCACGAATAGCTTGCACAAATCCATCCATCATCCCAGAAGGTGCGATGATATCCGCACCTGCTTTTGCTTGGGAAACAGCGGTTTTCTTGAGTAATTCTAGGGTGGGATCGTTGAGTACTCTTCCTGTCAAGTCACCGACTTGCAAATAGCCGCAGTGGCCGTGACTGGTGTACTCGCACAAACAAGTATCAGCAATGACAATCAAATCGGGCACTGCTTCTTTGACAGCAGTTGCTGCTTTCTGCACAATACCGCAATCATGCCAAGCGCCAGTGGCATCTACATCTTTATCGGCGGGAATACCAAACAAAATAATAGCAGGAATGCCCAGGTCATAAACTTCTTTAGCTTCTTCCACAATTTTGTCTATTGAAAGCTGGAAGACACCTGGCATTGATTTGACTTCATTGGCAATTCCCTCACCTGGTACAGCAAACAGAGGGTAAATTAAGTCATTTGTGGTGAGAACGGTTTCGCGTACCATCCGACGCAGTTGGGAATGGGTACGCAGGCGACGGGGTCGATGAATTGGAAACATAAAGTTTTATAAACTAAAAAAATTCACATGGACAAAAAACAAAGCGTCACACACTCAGGGCAAAACCTTGCTCCCGTAGGACACACTGCAAAAAGCGCTTAACTGTCCTCTGCCCTACTGCTGATGCTGTGGGGCAATTTTGTATTTTACAGCTTGCTTGCCATTTCTCTGCGAGAAGGCAGGTAAACTATATTAAAATTCTCATCAAAATAGTAGATGAACTGGATTATCAATCACTGATGGAATAAGTGTGAGGTTCAATAGTAATTGGCAATTAAAACACAGCCTCTTACCAATTACCATTTTGCAATTACCAGCTATTTCAAAGTCACTTCTTTATCTAAATATATTCATCAGTGACCTTAGTGCTAACGGAGAAAAATCACTTTTATGCTACACAAGTCGGAAAATGAAGGGATAGCGGAATGGTTTTTCAGTGTCGCTAAGAACGTGGTAAAGCGCCCAAATAGTTAATCCCCAGTGGATGACAAACCAGATACCGGCCAAAGGTATCAATAAACCGAAAGTGATCCAGATTAGCACACCAATAATAGCTCCATAGAACCAGACATTAAAGTGGAAATTAATCGCTTCTTTGGCATTCTCTCTAACAACAGGATCTTCTGTTAAAAAAACAATGAAAATTGGTAGACCAATTGATACTAATGTAGTACTAAAAAAAATTGCTCCGTGACACAGGGCTGATAAAAGCTTGCGCTTGTCCGTGTCGTACATTACTTTCCCCCTTTTATTCAGGTTTCAGTTACATTAAGACCCTATCATGAGCATCGTTGCCTTAAGATTAAAAGACTCGCTAAAGTTGGAAAAAGTTAAGTTAAGTTAAGTTACAAGTAGATACAGTTATGTCAACTGACCTAGAGTTAGAGCTTCACAAAGCAGTTGAAAGTCGGCGCAATTTTGCGATTATTTCTCACCCTGATGCTGGTAAAACTACGCTGACAGAAAAGCTACTGCTATACGGAGGTGCAATTCACGAAGCTGGTGCAGTCAAAGCACGGCGGGCGCAACGCAAAGCTACGTCCGATTGGATGGCAATGGAACAACAACGGGGTATTTCTATTACTTCTACAGTCTTGCAATTTGTATACCAGGACTGTCAGATAAATTTATTAGATACTCCCGGCCACCAAGATTTTAGTGAAGATACTTATCGCACTTTGGCAGCAGCAGATAATGCGGTGATGCTAATTGATGCTGCCAAAGGTTTGGAACCCCAGACGCGCAAGTTGTTTGAAGTGTGTAAGATGCGGGGTATTCCTATCTTCACATTTGTAAACAAGCTAGACCGTCCAGGACGAGAACCGCTGGAACTGCTGGATGAAATTGAACAAGAATTAGGATTGCAAACCTATGCGGTTAACTGGCCCATTGGTATGGGCGATCGCTTTAAAGGTATCTTTGATCGCCGACAACAACAAATCCACCTATTTGAAAGAACTGCCCACGGTAGTAAAGAAGCAATAGACACGGTAGTTGATTTGGGCAATGCCAAAATTGAACAACTCCTAGAACAAGACCTTTACTATCAACTAAAAAACGATTTAGAACTTTTAGAAGGTGTGGGGCCGGATCTAGATTTAGAGTTGGTACACCAAGGCAAAATGACACCTGTTTTCTTTGGTAGTGCCATGACCAACTTCGGGGTAGAATTATTCCTTAAGTCTTTTCTAGATTACGCCCTCAAACCAGGCTCTCATAACAGCACTATCGGTGAAGTTTTCCCTGCCTACCCAGAATTTTCTGGGTTTGTGTTCAAACTTCAGGCCAATATGGACCCAAAACATCGCGATCGCGTGGCGTTTGTACGCGTCTGTACGGGCAAGTTTGAAAAAGATATGACGGTAAATCACGCTCGCACAGGCAAAATTGTCCGTCTGTCTCGTCCGCAAAAACTCTTTGCCCAAGAACGGGAATCAATCGATGTCGCCTACCCAGGTGATGTAATCGGTTTAAACAATCCTGGAGTTTTTGCAATTGGGGATACAATTTACACTGGACAAAAGTTAGAGTATGAGGGTATTCCTTATTTCTCTCCAGAGTTGTTTGCGATTCTCCGCAACCCGAACCCCTCCAAATTCAAGCAATTTCAAAAAGGTGTTTCTGAGTTGCGCGAAGAAGGGGCCGTACAAATTATGTACTCAGTGGATGAAGCCAAGCGCGATCCAATTCTGGCTGCGGTGGGTCAGTTGCAATTCGAGGTGGTGCAATTCCGCTTGCAAAATGAATATGGAGTGGAAACCATGCTAGAGTTATTGCCCTACAGCGTCGCCCGTTGGGTTGAGGGTGGTTGGGAAGCGTTGAACAAGGTAGGGCGCTTATTCAATACAACCACAGTCAAAGATAGCATGGGTCGCCCAGTCTTGCTGTTCCGCAATGAGTGGAACTGTCAACAATTACAGGGAGACCATCCAGAGTTGAAACTAAGTGCGATCGCCCCGGTATTTTCCGGTCAACAACCCGTGGAGGGCTAAGGTTGAATGGTTAGTAGTGGTGGTTAGTAGGTAGTAGATAGTGGTGAGCCAGCGCGCTCCAAAGGGGGTCTCCCCCCATGTAGACGCCCGCAGGGCGGCTTCTCGTAGAGTACCCGGAGGGTTAGTAGTTATTAGTTAACAAACAGCAACTAAGTAGTTAAACGGAAAGAAAAGCAGCTATGTAAATAAGTGTTAAAAAGTTGTTTTCTGCCTACTAACTACTATCTACTAACTACTAACTACTAACTACTAACTAACCCCAACAATATAGTTATTGGAGTGCAACCGGCTATGCCTTCGCATCCCGAACCATCTTTGAAGGCTGGTTTAACCGCCCTCAAGCAAGGGAACTACCAAACGGCGAAAACGATACTAGAAGCTGTCACTGCTACTACAAGCGATCGCACGGCTACCTTACAAGCCGAAATTGGTTTGGTTGTAGCCTATGCCCGTAGCGGTGAAGTACCAAAGGCGATCGCCCTGTGTGAAACACTGACTCAAAGTGACAATCCGCAAGTGAAGGAGTGGGCAGAACGCTCTTTACAGAAATTAACAAAACGTTATAAAAACCATACTCCATTAAAAACTGAATCAAAAACCGATGTAACAGGATTTGTCCCTTTTGAGAATTCATCACCTACTCCGTCCACAGTCACTTCTGAGTCAGAGTTTCAGGAGTCGGAGAATAGAGAGGGAAAAGAGGACACAGGGGATGAACTTACCACCTCGCAGCGTGTATCAGCACCAAGTTCTACTCTGCGGGTGGCTACAACTCGAGGAGGCCCGCATGCTTGGTTGCCCTCTGCTTATTCCATGCCCCGCGTCTCTGTGCCCACAACTCCATCTCTATCACTCTCTGCATCTTCCATTTCTCCTACTGTTACGCCTAGTGATTCTTCTGCAACTGTTAATCGCGATCGAACCAAACCACTCACTATTTATTGGCGGCAAGCAGGACGTGCTAGGGTATGGCAACCGCTACCAAAGCGGGGCTTAAAGCTATTGCGGCTACTGCAATTAGGAACATTTGTAGCGCTGTTTTGGGTAATCCGGGCGCTGCTAATGTTAACAATGAGATTTATTAACGATATTTTAGTCAAGCTGCCCTTCCTTGAGCCAATACAGCTTTTATATACCAATCCCACTATCTTTCTACTGATCTCGCTCTTTCTATTGTTCTGCCTGTCTCCTTGGTTATTGGATCGGTTGCTGGCAGAATTTTATGGTCAGCAACCACTAGCAAAGGATCTTTTAAATCGGTCTAGCAAAGAGGCTGTGCGAGTCTTGCAACGCTATTGCCAACAGCGGGGCTGGCAGACACCAAAATTGTTTATCATACCACTTGCAGCACCAATTGCCTTTACTTATGGTAATTTACCTCGTACTGCCAGGATTGTGGTGAGTCGGGGACTTTTAGAACAACTTGCAGATGACGAAATCGCCACAATTTACGCTAGTCAGTTGGGACATATTGCCCACCGGGATTATGGAGTGATGTCACTGGTGCTACTGGTGACGATTCCCGTTTACCAACTATATCGGCAATTTGCTGAATGGGGAGACAGAAGTTTGCCATCAATTTGGCGTCATGTTTTAGGCGTGCTGGCGAGTCTGATTTATTGTGTGTGGTGTTTACTAGTGGGGACAGCTTTGTGGTTGTCTCAGCTACGGCTTTATTATAGCGATCGCGTTGGTGCAGAAGTCACTGGTAATCCGAATGGGCTTACCCGGGCATTGCTCAAAATTGCGATTGGCATTGCCGGTGATGTGCAAAAGCAGGAACACACTAGCTGGCAGCTAGAAAGCTTAAATATAGTTATGCCAGTAGGCTACGAACAGAGTCTGTGTTTAGGCAGTATTGCTTCTCATACCACCTTTGAATCTTTCTTAATGTGGGATAATCTCAACCCCTATCGTTGGTGGTTTGTGATTAATAATACTCATCCTTTAATAGGCGATCGCCTCCAACGTCTTTGTCAGATTGCCCGTAATTGGCACGTAGTCCCGGAATTATATCTCGAAAGCCAACGCCCCTTAAGAGTAAAACGTCAGTCTTTTTTACTACAAATCGCTCCTTTTTTGGGAATTATTTTAGGTATTGTGTTTGGGGGTCTGATCTGGCTAATTTGGCAAATTATTTTCGCATTCAAGATTTTGAACCTGACGTGGATCTACGACGATTGGAATTTTCTCAAAGGTTCCATTTTGATTGGCTTTAGCATCGGCATTTTGCTGCGGATAAATTCCTTCTTTCCCAACATTAAACCTACTAACGTACAAACTGATGACCGTTTGCCCAACCTATTAACTAACCCTGCTGCCCTTCCCATCGATAGCACTGGCGTGCGTCTTGTTGGCAAGCTATTAGGTCGTCAGGGTACTAGCAACTATTTAGGACAAGATTTAATCCTGCAATCTAGCACTGGTTTGGTGAAATTACATCATGTACCTTGGCTAAGACAGCCGACCAATCTTCAAGAGTTGATTGGTCGGCAGATCGTTGTCACTGGCTGGCTACGGCGGGGGGCTACACCTTGGATTGACATCCAAAGCTTGCAAACTCAAGGCGGAAGAACCCTTAATAGTCCTCATCCCATTTTGTCTATAGTTTTGGCTGTAGCAGCAGAGGTTTGGGGAGCATATATTCTCCTTAGAGGGTAAGAGTTAGTAGTTAGTAGTTAGTAGTTGTTTACCACTAACCACTAACCACTAACTACTAACCACCTACGGTTTGTAAACAAAAGTTGCAAAATCTTTCTGAATGTGTTACATTTATTCACATAAACAATAGCAAGCAATATAACTTAGTAACCTAGCTTAGTTATCATTCTCGGCTGCTTGCGCCAATAAATCCCCTTTTCTCCTCCCAACACAGCAGCAAATCAACCAGCCACTGGCTGGTTTTTGTTTCCAAAATGCCACATTGCCACACTTCAGAAAAAAAGTATTTTATGCTACGATGCATTCATGCAACCGTCGGAAATGTGTGTCCTGAACTAGCTACGTAGAAAATACCGTGATAATGTAAGAAATGGTATTTAATTCGTCGAAGGGCTTGAAGAAATTTCCTGTCGTAAGCAGTAGGTTTAAAATTAATAAATTCTTAGAATAAAGGTATTATTGGCGCAGTGTATGCTTTTGTATTAAACAAGCTTGATCCTGGTAAAAAACTGTATTGTACAGATTAAAATTTTGGATTAAAAAAATTGGTTTGTGGCAATGTTGGTCAATAGCATCTATCAAAACAAAAGCCAAAGCCAAGTTACTGTTTTTTGCCTGGTAGTTTTCAATCAACTCTGGAGGTGTAGTCCATGTCCGTTCGTCTATATATAGGTAATCTGCCTAAAGAAGAAATAGATCGTCAAGAACTGCAAGCAGTTTTTGCAGAAGAAGGCGATGCTGTCACCACTAAACTGATCAAAGACCGAAAAACAGGCAAATGCCGTGGCTTCGGTTTTCTCACAGTCAATAATGATGAACAAGCAGACCATATTATTGAAAAATACAATGGTCAATTGTTCAAAGATTCTCCCATCAAATTAGAAAAAGCATTACCTCGCACGAAGGGAGAAGATAGCGAAGAACAACCAGCAGCTAAAGCTGTTAGTCATGCTGGTGGTAATGCTGGTGGTAGTGCCCCGAGAGAAAACAAGAAACCTAAAAAATCTCGTCGTGGTGGTCCCAGAGAAAGCACCCCAGCTGCGGACACAGATGCTATTCGTCCAGATCCTCGCTGGGCGTCTGAGTTGGAAAAACTCAAGCAGATGTTAGCCGCACAAACTACTAGTTAAGACAGCAGTAGAAGTGATTAAAAATTAAAAATTCAAAACAAGCTTGAATTTTTAATTTTTAATTATCTACCTGCGAGCTAGTTAACTATAAGGGTATTTGAAGCCATTGTTGTAAGTGCGATCGCAACTGTTGGGTAAACAGCGATCGCTGGTCAAATTTTTCTGTGCGGATTGGCTTGCGTTGCCGATCTAGCATCCAACCATAGTCGCTGCTAAGGCGTAGTTTATCTTGCCAGTCTGAAATAGAGACAATCAGCCCAGGCGCGGGGCTGGAGTCTATACCTTCTACTTTGAATACATAATTAAAGGTATTCTGTTTGCCAGGAGCTACTGTAGAAGGCTGACCGCATTCTGCCAACAGTCGCGATCGCACTTGTTCAATTAAACCTGGTTGATCTAATTCTTCCAGCGTCCGAACCGCTAGGGTGAGAGCAAAGTAAAACTCTTCAACGGGAATGAATTTTAGTTGCATAAGTGTATTTTACTGGAAGCAGAGTCTTTAATTTCTGCAATCGCTTTTTATTTCGCTACAATGCTTGTTGTCTTTGAATTCTTTCCCAGCATATCAGCAAGTGCGATCGGCTCACCGGAACTAGTCCTATCTTCTGAGCACTTCTTCACCTTCATTCCATAGATGTAGTGTTCTACGTGCAGTGTTTCTATCTTGAAAATGGGGAAAAGGCAAAGGGGTAAAGGGGAAAGGAAAGATAGATTTTTATGCTTCGTTGTGAATAAAAGCTCATAGCGTCTGTTGCATGGTAGCTTGGTGAACCTAGAATTAGCAAATAGGCAAAAAGCAGTGCGATCGCCTAAATAGAGACAATAGGTGGATAAGTTTAGCAGTAAAAAAGGATATGACACTCTAAATTTTTAGGTTTAGACAAATACAAAATAAATTTTCATAAGTTTTAATTATAAATGTCAGGGTTTGATCATATAAAGTTTCGTGAATACAAGTATTAAATTTTACAATCTTAAATTAGATAAAACAGTATATAACTCAAAAGATATAAGTGTAAATAAATGCTTTTATTTTCTAATGTACTTAGTTTAAAGTAAGTAATCAAATATATGTATTAATTTTACTTTTGAACAACATCTAATAATGGTTGATTTAAGAAGAAGTTGCTAAAAAAATCGTAGTGTAACCATTTAGTATAAAGTATATTAAATCACAATCAAATGATTTTTTTGATCCGATAGGTGCATAGAATATATCAATTATTGGCATAGATTAAACTCAATTTAGGTGATTCTAAATACAAAAAATAGGTTTGTTTCTCAAAGCGATTAGATAAAATATTCGCAATTATCTATAAAAAGAATGAATAAAAATACGGAATTGAGTAGAGTACATTTAGTCGCAGATGTATAAAAATATTTGTCAGATTAAATTAAAATAAAGATTACTTAAACTTTCCACATGATTGAGGTGACAAGCTAGACAAAAATCTGCTTGACACCTTGTTCAATCAAGAAACCAACAAACTATGAACTCTAGAACTGAACAACCCATCGCCTTGATTTCAGTCCACGGCGATCCAGCAATCGAAATCGGTAAAGAAGAAGCTGGAGGACAAAATGTTTATGTTCGTCAGGTAGGTGAAGCATTAGCCCAGCGGGGATGGCAAGTTGATATGTTTACCCGCAAGGTGAGTGCAGAGCAAGACACAATAGTTCAACACAGCCCTAATTGTCGAACGATACGTCTACAAGCGGGTTCTCTTGATTTTGTTCCTAGAGACAATTTGTTTGGGTATTTGCCAGAATTTGTGGAGAATTTTCTGGCATTCCAAACAGAAAACAGTATTACATATCCGTTAGTTCATACAAACTACTGGCTTTCTAGCTGGGTAGGGATGCAGTTAAAGAAAATTCAAGGTAGTAAGCAGGTTCATACATACCACTCATTAGGAGCAGTTAAGTACAACACTATCAACAGTATTCCTCTAATTGCCAGTACACGGTTAGCAGTAGAAAAAGAGGTATTGGAAACAGCCGAACGGATAGTGGCGACGAGTCCACAGGAAAAAGAACATATGCGATCGCTCGTTTCCACAAAAGGTAATGTTGATATCATTCCCTGCGGTACTGATATTAAGCAGTTTGGTTGTATTGACCGACAAGCGGCAAGAGTTCAGTTGGGACTTGATACCGAAGACAAAGTCGTGTTTTATGTGGGACGTTTTGATCCGCGTAAAGGCATAGAAACCCTAGTGCGTGCTGTGGGACAGTCGCAGTTTCGTGGTAATAAAAACCTGAAATTAATCATTGGTGGTGGTAGCCGTCCTGGTCATAGCGACGGTATAGAACGCGAACGAATTGAGAAGATTGTTGCCGAATTAGGAATTAGTGATTTTACCACCTTTACTGGTCGTCTCAGTCAAGAAATCCTACCAAGTTACTACGCTGCGGCTGATGTTTGCGTTGTCCCCAGTCACTATGAACCCTTTGGATTGGTGGCAATAGAAGCTATGGCCAGCTATACACCAGTAGTGGCAAGTGATGTAGGCGGACTTCAGTTTACTGTGGTACCCGAAGAAACTGGTTTACTAGCACCACCACAAGATGTGGATGCCTTCGCTATTGCAATTGATCGAATTATCAGCAGTCAGCAGTGGCGAGATCAGTTAGGTCAAGGTGCAAGAACGCGAGTTGAAACCAAGTTTAGTTGGGATGGCGTCGCCAGCCAGTTGAGTGAACTATACACGCAGCTTTTGCACCCAAAGGTTGAAGAGAAAGAACCAGCGTTAATGAGTTCATAAGCTTTCTCTGTGACAGGTGACAGGTGATTGGTGATTGGGGATTGGTGATTGGGCAATATAAGATTTATTAATTCCTAATCCCCAGTCCCCAGTCCCTATTACCCATTACCCATTACCATTTAATTATTGATTTGATGCAGAGAGCTATTTCAAACTAGCTTCTGCGTTTTTTATTTTGGTAGATAACTCAAATCAAGTAGTGTTATTGCGAATCAGGATTGCTGTACAGCACTATATTTATATTTGTTTATATTTGAGACGATAGAAGTATACTGACCATCAGGATTCTCACTTCAACGACAAATTGTTGTGCAAACATTTGACTTTACCACTCTCACAGCTATTTGTAGCGACATCCGTGCTAACTGGCTACCGTCGCGCTTGGAACAGGTTTACCAACGCGATCGCCATACTATTTCGATAGCGCTACGTACTCTCAAAGGGCGAGGTTGGCTAGAAATTTCTTGGCATCCCCAAGCAGCGCGCCTGCACATCGGCAATCCACCACCGCGATCGCCAGATACTTTTACCTTCAGCCAACAACTAGTTCACCAGCTGGGTGGTTTGGCATTGGTAGCAGTTGAGGCGATCGCACCTTGGGAACGTGCCGTCGATTTGCAATTTGCTCGTCGTCCAGGAGAACCAGCGCTGTATCACCTGTACGTAGAAATCATGGGCAAATACAGCAACGTCATTCTCACCGATGCCAGCAATATTATTATCACCGTCGCCCACCAAGTTAACCAACAAAAATCCAGCGTCCGTCCCATCCTTACCGGACAGCCTTATGAAACTCCACCCAGTCTCACTAATGCCATACCTAGTTTGGACGAATCCCAGCAACGCTGGCAAGAACGAGTCAGTTTAATACCAGGAGCAATCAAGCGACAGTTGCTGAAAAATTATCGTGGCGTCTCTCCAGCGCTATTACAGTCAATGCTTTTGGCCGCAAACATCGATCCAGAAGCTAACACCGATACTCTACAACCTGACGACTGGCAAAAATTGTTTGCGCGTTGGCAAGAATGGTTAAAAGCCTTGGCAGACGAGAAGTTTCAACCAGCCTGGACAGCAGAAGGGTACACTGTACTTGGTTGGGGTGGAATTGAATTAGCAACAGATGTTCAAGAATTAATTAACCGCTACTACACCGATCGGCTAAATCAACAAACCTTCTCGCAACTGCGCCATCAATTGAGTCAGAAACTCAGTAATATTTTAGAAAAATTGCGGCTGAAGGCACAAACTTTTGAGCAACGCTTACAGCAGTCCGATCGAGCAGATGAGTATCGGACTAAGGCTGATTTATTGATGACCTACCTGCAAGACTGGAAACCAGGAATGGAGGAAATTAGCCTCCCTGACTTTGAAACTGGTAAACCAGTAAAAATTGCGCTCGAACCAGATAAAAATGCTGTGCAAAATGCTCAAAATCTATACAAACAGCACCAAAAACTCAAACGCGCTCGTTCTGCGGTTGAACCGCTACTAGCAGAAGTTAACGCCGAAATAGAGTATTTAGAACAAGTCGAAGCTGCGATCGCTCAGATAGAAAACTACCAAACACCAGAAGATTTACAAGCTTTAGAAGAAATCCGTGAGGAGTTAGTTCAACAAAAGTACTTAGAAGATCCAGAGTATCGCAGCCGCAATACTAACGAAAACACTAACAATTTTTATCGTTACCTCACCCCCAGCGGTTTTGAAGTATTAATCGGTCGCAACAATCGCCAAAATGACCAATTAACTTTTCGTATCGCTGGGGATTATGACCTGTGGTTCCACACTCAAGAAATTCCAGGTAGTCATGTGCTACTGCGGCTAAAACCTGGTGCTGTTCCAGAGGAAGCGGATTTGCAATTTACTGCAAATCTTGCCGCCTACTACAGTCGCGCTCGTCAAAGTGACCAGATACCAGTAGTTTACACTCAGCCAAAGCACGTTTACAAACCCAAGGGAGCCAAGCCAGGAATTGCGATTTACAAACAGGAACGCATCATTTGGGGACAACCGCAGTTAGTTAAGAGTTAGTCATTAGTCATTAGTCAACAGTTAGTGGTTAGTGGTTAGTGGTTAGTGGTTAGTGGTTAGTGGTTATTCTCCCCATCTCCCCATCTCCTACTCTCCCACTCCCCCTACTGCTGTTTGGTGAATTATTCTTAAAGATAGAGGCTAATTTTCTTTAACTATTTCTTTTTTTGATAAAAATAAACTAAAAATCTGTGTTGACTGTTACAATAATGTTAAGAAAAATTGCCCGTTGCGTTTTGGGAACGTGATATTTGGGTTTTACTCTATCGAGAAGACAACGTAAAGAATAACTTTATTAATAGACAATAGACCAGCTGTGGTAGGCTGGTCTTTTTTTATCTAACAGTTATACCTTTTGGTATTAGAGATTTCCGAAATGCTTTAATTTGGGCAAATTAGATGCATTTGCTCTCGACCCTACCCCTAATTTTGGTCAAAAATCTTCAAACTCGGTATTTTGCGTAGGGAAGTGAATGGATTGCCGCATCTTGGTAAAAACTCTTAACAATGCCTGCTTTTGTTGTGTTGCATTTTGTAATGCATTTGCCTGCTGACGCGATCGTGCAATTAATTCAGCTTGCTGGATTGCCACTCCAAGTTGGGCAGCCATCTGACTGAGGAATTTTATTTCCGATGAATGCCAGTGGCGAGGCTGGGAGTGTTGATAAGCTGCAAGTAAACCCCAGAGTTTTTCTCCAACAACAATAGGAGCGATCGCAAAGGCTTTGATGTGATATTGATCGAGAATTTCGATGTCAGAGGGAATAAATCCTATTTTGTAGATGTCATCCACCGCAAATGCTTCGTTGTTGCGGTCAGGTTCCTCTTGTGTTTTTTGTAAGTAGGTATCGTTCCAAAGTGTGTTGATGCCGAGTAGGGACAAATTTGACCACTCTGGGCTAGCTACCTCAAAATCACTGCTAAATTCATCACTCCCATCTGTAAAGAAACGACGAACAGAAACACGCTCAGCTTGCAGTAATTGACACACCTGTTTGATAGCTGTTTGAAAGATCGTATCTAGATCAACACAGGCTTGAATATTGGCAACAACATCAAGTAACGCCTGTTGTAGTTTCGTTGACTGTTGCAGCTTGGTTTTGCCTTCTTGGACTTGACTTTTCAAGTTGGTATTGAGCGTATGTAACTTTTGGTGTAGCGCATGTTCGTGAACAGCAAAGGCAAATTGTTTACCTATCTCATCCGCCAATTCAATTTCTTCGACCGTCCACTCACGAGGTTGAGTCTTTTTGGATTCTCGCCAAGCATTAAACGATTGACGAGGGTATAGTTGACGCCTGTCGGGGTCAGATTCTCCTGCCCACAGGGTTTCTTTTTCCACGTCGTCCCGGAAAATACTTAAGTATCCTAGCAATTCCTGACGATAAAGGAGTGGAATCATCAAGATGCTACGAATTTTGGTTGATTGTAAGGCAACTTGCAAAAAACGCAATTCATGAATTTGATAGATGTCTGAAATTGCCCAAACATCATAATTATGAGACTTATAGTGTTCCTGCCAAATGCTATATTGCTCTATCAATGGATATTTTGCCAATTCTGGCATTACGGGTTGTTTGCCGTAGGCATAAACTTTGAGGTGATTGCTGGAGGCTTCCAAACAGTCTGCAAAGCTTTTGACGTAGCCGTCTTGGAGAGCCAATGCTTCATTTCTGATGCAAAGTCTGCCAGCAGAACCACCGAAGGCAATGACGGCTTGTGCTAAAGCTGGCTGGAACTCAATGGAGGATAGTGAGTGCAGCAGGGTGACAATGTTCTTGATCGTAGCTTCCCGTGTGGCTCTTTCAGGAGCTTGGTTGAGGAAGGTGCTTTGGGCGATCGCTATTGACAGCTGATCGACAACCATCTGCATCGTTTCCACTTCCGATTCTGGAATTGAACGTGGCTGTGAGTGGTGACACGCCAACAGTCCCCAGAGTTGCTCATCATGCAGAATGGGTAACACCAGAGAGGATTTCACTCCCATCGCAGTTAAATATTCCAGATGGCAGGGATCTACAGAGCGGTAGCGGATCTCTTTAGAGATCGTCTCCTCTGTTTCTGAATTATACAGAGCACTTTGACCAATCTCTTTGGTATCAACATTTACAATCGAACGCACTCGTACTTTAACGTACAATTCACGAATTTTCGGTGGAATTTCATCCCCAGGAAAAATTAGCCCCAACACTGAGGGTAGATGATTATTATCTACAGATTCAGCAATGACTTGACCACTCCCATCTGGATTAAATTTGCAAATTTTCACTCTATCAACTTCCAGAAACGAACGTAACTCTGCCGCTGTTGCGGTCAAGATGACTTGCAGTTCTAGCTTTTGACGGATATGGTTTGTAATGCGTCGTATTAAGTCTTTTTCCTGGATACTAAATTGCATCTCTTAATTTATGGTTGAGAATTATTGCTTTTGGTAAATCTGACAAACTTTCCAGAGATTGCAAGGCATTTCCGCTTCTTCACAACATTTTTTAACAACCTAATTAAAGGGGACTGGGGATAGGGAATAAGTAATTTCCCGATCCGCGATCCCCAATACCCGGTACCCAATCCCCCACCATTAAGAAGGACGGGGAATCTAACATCGCAACCGGTTAAATATTAAGCTCAACAGTAATGCTGGGTTTTAGAATGTAATATAGAACTAGTATTTGATTTTTGAAAAGATACGTAGGGTGTGTTACGCTACACGATAACACACCCTACGTGTACTTAGATTTTTTCAATAATCAAACCGGATTCCTATAGTTGCAAAAAATAGTTCTCAGGCTATTGCCTGAGAACTATAGTCTGGAGGTTTTGTAACCGTAAAATCTTAGAAACTAAAGGTAGTTCTCAATGCACCAATGATCGCATCATTGTTGTTGTTGTTATGATCGGGTGCGGTTAGCCAGATGACTCCGGGAGTGATAGTGATGTTATCGCTCACCTGATACTGATAGAAAGCCTCAATGTGATATGAAGTGTCTTCGTCTTCGTTGATTTGATCAATACTGGAACTTGTCACCTTCGGTTCCATCCCGACAATGATGCCCGCTAAGCTGCCTTTACTACCAAGGTCGGGAAATCCAAGAGTAACTGCCCAGTTCCAAATGTCAAGCTTGCCACGGTCAATAGTCCCTCCTTGAGTGGATAAGTTCTTGGCATTGGTATAGCCAACCCAACCACCCAAAACTAAATTATCACTGAATTGAAAGGATGCTTGTAGACCGTAGGAATTGTTGGAAAATGGTACACTCACCGGTTCTGGTTCTCCAGTCACATCCGCAGGAGGAGTAAGTTCAGACTGAAGGAAGGATATAGGATTGGCACGTCTACTACCAGTACCCAGTTCCTGATTGTAAGCATTGATATAAGTCAAGCCAACGGTAAAGCGATCGCTTGGTTGAAAAGTCAACTGTGCTAGAGCGCCGTAACCCCCGTTGAACAATCCATTATCATCAGATGGGTCGTTGGGTGAACTCGCTAAATATGCCAAACTGAGTGCTAATGAATCACTGAAGTTTTGGGTGACACCCAACCCTGCACCATCCATTTGGTAATAGATAGGGTTACGTGTACCAAAGGTAGACAAAGCACCAAACGCGCCATCTCCGTCAAAAAGATTTACTGTACTGGTAACGTCGTCTGCTGCGCCTGCATTGGCAATAGCAATCACTTCTGTACTTTCGGTTGGCGAGAATCTGTACCACAGTGCATCAATGAAAACATCAGTGGTGCCATCATCACCAGCAAAGAACAAGCTACCCTCTGGTGTGCCAATCTCAGGATTTTGAATATTATTTGCCTGAAGCCTGGTAAACAGAGTATCTTTCCCTGTAAAGCTGGTGTTCAATTCTATGCGCGATCGCGCTCCAAAAGTTGTATTGTTGTCTCGAACATCTACATCATTGACATCATCTCCTCCCAAAACATCGCTGATTACAGCGACTACTTGTCCAGTCAGTTTGGTAGTTGTAGAAAACTGATTCGCTTCCAATTCAGCATTTTTTGCCTCCAGCGTATCCACACGACCTCGCAGAGTCGCTAGTTCTGCCGAAAATTCTTCTTGCAGTTTTTGTAATGTCGCTAAATCTTCTTTTGTTACTAACTCCCCTGTGGCTGTAGCAACTAATTCGTTAACGCGGTCTAAGCAAGCATTCAAACCAGCAGCAAACTCATATCGCGTCAGCGGTCGATTACCGCGATAAGTGCTATTTGGATAGCCTGCAATACAACCGTAGCGTTCTACCAGTGATTGTAAAGCTTGAAATGCCCAGTCTGTTGGTTGTACATCCGACAGCTGAGAAACCGAGGTCACTTGTGCTATTTGTTGTTCTTGAGTATTATTTCCAACTTTTTTTTCTGGAGTGACTACCAAATTCGGTTCACTAACTTCCGATGTTGGAGATGTTTCTCCAGCAATTGCGGTATTACCAACTAGTAATATTGTGCCGAGAACTGCTGGGCTAACCAACAGAGATTTCCAAGATTTTTGCATTTTTTCCTCACACTACTTTTTAATTTGCCCCCGGCTCTGCTTAATAAAAGCAGATTTTATTAAAAAGCGTTTTCGATTAATTTATCAGTTATTGGCAAATTTTTTAACACAAAGTCTGGAAATAATAACTAAGCAATTCATTCTAAATCTGTTTTTATATTTACATTTTGAGGTAATATATCACCTTTTCCAAAGCAGATTATCTTACACAAGTTGCAACAGCCAGAAAGCTGAGCCTCCAAATCCTCGTTACCAGGTTGAACCTGGTAACGACATATCAGAGCCTCTGACTCTCGAATAATGCAAGATGTGAATTGGAAGAACAGCCTTTAACCAGCCAGTAAGCCAAAGAGTTAAGGTTGCGTTTCCAGACACAATCGAGTCCGTATATCTAACGGATTCCAAAAACAAACATGTTTACTATTTTGATACAAGTTGTCAATGAGAATGATACTTATTTTTATAGTATAGTTAGAATAAGTCTAATTCTCATACTAGGTTGCAGTCAAAGATAGTACTTCCCTCACCCCGCCTGTCGGTACCCCTCTCCCAATTTGGAACAGGGGAGGGGGAGAGGGTACGAATTGCTATATCTGAACACAACTTGGTATCAATAGGGTTTCTGACAAACGAAAACCCTCATCTTTTAGGAGGAGAGAAGACTGTGAAGCGGACTCAGATAAAAAGTAGAAAAGATCAATACAAAAGCGGCATAGTATCCTTAATTGCCTTGTTAGTATTGTCGGTTGGGACTGGCTGTAGTCAAACAAATACAAAACAAGGAGGAACTACCGAACAGTCACCGCAAGTACAAGAGGCTGCATCCACGCCTGCAATCAATTCGGGAAAAATCAAGGTGGTAACGACATTTTTACCCATGTATTGGTTTACCAAGGCAGTCACTGGGGATGTGGCAGATGTGACAGTTTTGGTTCCTCCTGGCACGGAAATACATGAGTATCAAGCGACACCAGAAAATGTGAGAGCGATCGCCACAGCAAATGTGTTGGTAGAAAATGGCTTGGGCTTAGAAGAATTTCTGGAAGACACGGTCAAAAATGCCCAGAATCCTAAATTGGAAAAAATTTCAGCCAGCAAGAATATTCAAGCCTTGGAAGAAATTTCACCTGTGGTAGAAACGAGGAACAAAGAGGAAGAACACGACCACGGACATACTCACGAACATGCTGAAGGTAATCCCCACGTTTGGCTAGATCCTGTTTTGGCAAAACAACAAGTTATCAATATTAGGGATGGCTTAATTGCGGCTGACCCTGCGAATAAAAGCAATTATGAGGCAAATGTAGCAGCTTATATCAAGCAGTTAGAAGATTTAGATAATCAATATCGGCAGACTTTACAAAAGTATCCCAACTGCACTTTTGTGACTTTCCATGATGCCTATCCATACCTGGCAAAACGCTATAACCTTAAACAAGTGGCAGTAGTAGAAATTCCTGAAGATCAGCTGACGCCAACAGATGTGCAAAAAGCAGTCAATGCCGTCAAAAAGTACAACGTCAAAGCTTTGTTTGGCGAACCAGGAACGGATAATAAATTGCTGACAAGCCTTTCTCGTGACTTGAATTTAACTTTGCGTGAATTAGATTCTTTGGAAACAGGTTCCAAAGAACCACAGTATTACTTCCAGGCTATGCAGAAGAATTTACAAACTTTAGAATCAGCTTGCAAATAGATGTCCTTTGTCATTTGTGAATGACCAATGACTAATGACTAATAACTAATGACTAATGACTAATGACCAATGACTAATGAATATTGATATTCCTGTTGTCAAAGTAGAAGGGTTGAGTGTATACAAAGGTAGCTATCTAGCTGTTCGCGATGTTTCATTTGAATTGTTGCCAGGAACCAACACTGCCATAGTCGGCCCCAATGGTGGGGGTAAAAGTACTCTGGTACAAGCAGTTTTAGATTTGATTCCGCGAAGTAGTGGCAACATAGAAATATTTGGTTTGCCAATTTCTAGACTGGGGCATTTGCGTCATCAGTTAGGATATATGCCACAGCATTTTATCTTTGACCGCAGCTTTCCGATTTCTGTTGGGGAATTGGTAGGTTTGGGATGGGTCAAAGAAGGAAAAAGGGAAAAGGGAAAAGGGAAAAGGGAAATTTCATTTTTTAAAAGGCTATGGCAGCAAAATCAAGAAAAAGCAGCAGCAGTAGTAACAGCTTTACGGCGAACTGATACTTACCATCTGCGAAATCAAGCGATTGGTACTCTCAGTGGTGGTCAGCTAAAGCGGGTATTGCTGGCTTACTGTTTGGTAATGCCTCGAAGACTATTAGTATTGGATGAAGCTTTTGCTGGAGTAGATGTACAAGGTGCAGCAGATTTTTATACTTTGCTGAATGAACTTAAGCAGGAAGAAAGTTGGACGATATTACAAGTGTCTCACGATATCGATCTGGTCAGTCGCTATTGCGATCGCGTAATTTGTCTTAACCAAACTATCGTTTGTACCGGAGTACCAGAAATTGCCCTCTCACCACAAAATCTTTTAGCAACCTACGGCCCAGGATTTAGTCGCTACCAACACCATCATTAGAATTATGAATTATGAATTATGAAATTTTTGATCATTCATCCTTTTCGTCTAGGTGTTCAGCGACAGACTGGTAAAGATGCAAAACATGACTATCGTGGAGGCTATAGAAAACATGACGACTTTGCTTGCGATAACTAACTAAGCGCATCACCCGTAAATTTCGCAACTGATGAGATACAGCAGATTCACTCATATTCAGTGCAGCTGCTAAATCGCTAACACAAAATTCTTTTTCAGCTAAAAGAGAGAGAATTCGCAAACGATTAGGATCTCCTAAAAAACTAAAAAATTCCGCCATCCGCTGGGCTTTGTCGCTGCTGAGAACCTCAATTGCAGATGGTTGCACGCGATCGCTATCTGTTTGAGATTGCTGATTATATTGGATAACTTCTGGTTGAGGAATAGAATTAGTAACCGTGGAAGCAAAAGTATTTTTGCCTGACATATTGTAAAAAACTTATAAACATCTAGTTTATATAACAATTATTACTGAATGCAAGGTAATAAATTATATACTTCAAATATAAATATCACCGTATAAATGACGAGGAAAAAATTTGTTTAATGATTGCCACATAAGCTGGTTAGCCGTCACCACTGCAAATGACTTAGTAACATTGCTACAGTTTCCCTTCATGCAGCGAGCGATCGCTGGTGCTGTATTAATGGGAATATTGGGCGGTTTACTTGGCTGTTTTGTCACCTTGCGCCAGTTGTCTTTTTTCAGCCACGCTGTTGGTCATGCCGCATTAGTGGGTGTGGCATTAGGTGTGCTGCTACAGTTAAATCCCACCTGGATGCTGCTGCCTTTCACGTTGGTGTTTGGAGTGCTTGTGATCTACTTTATCGACAAAACTGATTTAGCTAGTGATAGCGTACTCAGTATAGTCCTATCAGGAGCATTAGCGATCGGCGTGATCTTGAGTAGCCTTATCCAAGGATATCGCGGCAACTTGATGGCAGTATTATTTGGCGATATTTTGGCGATCGATCAAACAGACCTGATTTTAACTTTGCTGGTGCTTGTTGCAGGCAGCATATTTCTATTATCAACCCTGCGCCAACAAATTTTACTAACCCTTAATCCTGATGTGGCAAAAGTTCAAGGAATTCCAGTACAATTGTATCGATACGGGTTTGTCATCTTGCTGTCACTAGCAGTTGCCGTAGCAATTAAAGCTGTCGGCGTTTTACTGGTAAATGCATTTTTGGTAATTCCCGCCTCCACTGCCAAACTGATTGGTCATCACTTTCGCTGCTTTTTGCTACAATCGGTGATTGTTGGCTCCATTACTAGCATTGCTGGCATTATCGTATCGGGTCTTTTCAACCTAGCTTCTGGCCCGAGTATTGTGCTTGTTCAGTTCCTAGTCTTCGTAGCCGTTTTCAGTTGGATCAAGTTGACAATCAAAACTACGTAATTTTTTCTTTAGGTAGTTGCAATCTTATTTAAGGTTTGATATACTGATTAATCGTTGAATACAAGCGCGCTCGCCGGGATAGCTCAGTTGGTAGAGCAGAGGACTGAAAATCCTCGTGTCACCGGTTCAAGTCCGGTTCCTGGCATAACACACAAAACCCCTGGTAAACAAGACTTCCAGGGGTTTACTGTTTACACAAAAACCCCATTTTAGCCATTTTTGGACGGGGTTAGTCAAATTTTGGAAGTAAATTAGGGCGCGCTGATTGACCTAAATATTTTCCGGGATTGGATTTTAGCGATCGCGATTGGTTGCTCTAAAGACATGAGTTGAAATACTAACTCAAAACAAGAAACTTCTAACTCAAAATAAGAAACGTCAAGCTCAAAACGAGAAATTTCAGGTTTAAAACGAGAAACTTCTAGTTTGAAACGAGAATCTTCAAGCTCAAAACGAGAAACTATAAGCTCGAAATTTGAATGATTATCTAGAAACTCTCAAATATAGCAGTTTTGATTTGGATGTAGTATGGTCTGACCTCTCCCCACATGCGAGGAGGGCAAAATAAATTCCCTCTCTCTGCTTGCGGAGAGGGGGTTAGGGGGTGAGGTTACAACTGTATTGCAGCAAAGCGAGAAACACTATAAATATTGTGTAGTGCGGACATCTTGACCGCGAAAATTATGCAAGTAAAAAACACATTAGTCGATCGCAATAGTTTCTAGCAAACTCTTCAACATCAAATAAGTAGAAGTCGCCCCTGGATCTTGATGTCCCACACTTCTGTCTCCTAGATAGCTAGCGCGGCCTTTCTTGGCTAGCATTGGTGTTGTCTGTTGCATTCCCTTTTCAGCCGCAGATACAGCTTGTTGCATCGCTGCTTGCATACCTTGATCTTTTACCAATGCCTGCTCAAAAGCCGCTACAGCTGGTGATAGGGCATCTACCATTGTTTTATCGCCTAATTGTGCCTTGCCACGACCAATGACGCCATCTAATCCTGCTTGCAGCATTGCCAGCATATCCTGGTCAGTTAGTTCCTGTTTGCCAGCTACCACTGTACTTGCCCGTAAAAAAAATGTGCCATAAAGCGGGCCGCTAGCACCACCAACCGTAGAAATTAGAGTCATGCTTACCGATTTCAACGAAACCATTACTTAATGCCCATCTCAAGAACCCATCAGCAAACTTAACTGACATAGAAGTAACTGATGTGATGCACCCACTATTTGGGCGAAGGTTTGCAGTGATATCCATATCAACCCCGCCAAGTGGTGAGGGTCATGCGGTAGTAGCCTATCGAGGTCATATGCGCTTACGCATTCCTTTATCAGCAACCCAATTAGCTCTCCCAAAACAGTATTTACGTACTAAGCTCACATTAGAGAGTGTGACTGAGTTAGTCACGTTAGCCAAACAATGTGAGGTTTTATGTCAATCCCACCCCGTGAGATCTGGGAACGCCTCACCCCAGCACTCCAAGAAGTAATCACAGACGAACTACAAACCGTCTTCCAGGAGGTAATTTATGAGTACCTCAGAGCTAGTAACACTCCAACACCTGAACCGCAAAGCGATAATCTACATTCGTCAGTCTACCCCACATCAATTAATCAGCAATCAGGAGAGTTTGCGTCTGCAATACGCTCTGCGTCAGCGAGCTATAGAACTGGGCTGGTCGGATAATAACATTGAGGTAATTGACACTGATCTAGGTATTACCGCCGCCAGCGCAGAACAGCGACCAGGCTTTAAAGAACTGTTAGCCCAGGTAACTTTAGGATTAGTAGGGATTATCCTCTCTTATGATGTTACTCGCCTGTCACGTAATTGCTCAGATTGGTATCCCTTGCTGGACTTGTGTGGTTACAGAGGTTGTTTGATTGCTGACAGAGATGGGGTTTATGATCCAAGTAGTGCCAATGGTCGATTATTGTTGGGACTCAAAGGACAAATTTCCGAAGTAGAGTTGCATACGATTCGTTCCCGCTTAAGTGCTGGGATTCTTAGCAAAGCCAGGCGTGGTGAACTGGCACTCACCTTACCTGTGGGTTTGGTTCGTGATGAACTGGGAGTGGTGCAGAAAGACCCAAATCGTGAGGTGATTAACCGAATTAACTTAGTGTTTGAGATTTTTGGGCAACGTAAGTCAGCTTCCAAAGTGTTGCAGACGTTCAACAGTGAAGGGCTGTTGCTTCCACGGAGAAATCGCTTTGGTGATATTTTCTGGCGCAAGCCTAGCGTGGCAAGTATCATCTCAATTCTGAAAAATCCTGCCTACGCTGGTGCATTTGTATATGGACGTACACGTACTCTCAAACGTGGTTTGGTTTCAAATCAGCCACAACAAAAGCAATTGCCAATGGCCGAATGGAAAATCCGAGTCAATGACGTATATCCAGCTTACATCAGTTGGCAAACCTACGAGCGTAATCAGGCACAGCTTATGGATAATTATGCTGAGTATGACCGCAATAAAACTCGTGGTATCCCTCGCCCTGGTGCAGCATTACTGCATGGGATAGTTTACTGTGGTGAATGTGGTCACAAGATGGTTGTCCAGTACAAAGGCGCAACCCGCTATATTTGTAACTCCTTACGGCAGCAGTATCGTGTGCCTGTTTGTCAGTATATTCCTGCTGATGCAATTGATGAGTACGTAGTCAATGCCTTTTTAGAAGCTTTGTCAGTTGTAGAGCTAGATGCTTATCACAAAGCTGTCAAAACCCAACAGCAGTCTCAAGAGACAGTGGAACGAGCGCACTCTCAACAAATACAACGTTTACAGTATCAAGTAGCACTAGCAGAAAGACAGTTTAACCGGGTTGACCCGGATAACCGATTGGTAGCGGCCGAACTAGAACAGCGTTGGGAAAACGCTTTACGCGAACTAAAACTTGCCCAAGAAAACTATGCTCAACGTCAGCAGCCTCAAACAGTAGATCACCTACCAAAAGAACTCAAAACTGCTTTTATTAACATTGGACAAAGGCTCCCTGAACTTTGGCACAGTGGCACCTTGACACAAGTGCAAAAAAAATCTCTGCTACGCTGCCTCATTGATAAGGTCGTCATTCATCGTGTTGCACGTGATACAGTTCGCACTCGGATTATTTGGAAAGGTGGTGACACTACTAATGTTGACCTGCCAATCCCAGTTGGTTCATTGGCTGAACTCACCAATGCCCAGGAATTGGAAACTCAGGTTGTTAGTTTGAGCCAACAAAGTATTGATGACCAAGTTATCGCTCAACAACTGACGGCACAAGGTTATCGATCGCCACTATGCAAAACTCTCCTGCCCAGTACAGTCAAAACTATCCGGCTTAAACATCATATTTTTCAAAACCGTAGCCAGTCTCATCCCCGCGAGATTTCGGGTTATCTTACGGTTCCTCAAGTTGCCCAGTCTTTAGAACTTTCACCCCACTGGATCTACGATCGCATTCATAACGGAACGATCGCCATTAGCAAGGATGAATCAACCGGGCTTTATCTGTTTCCTAACCTTCCCGATACACTCTTACAATTCCAAAAGCTCAAAGCTGGAGAACTCCAGAACTTGCGTTTTTGAAAGGAGTATCAAGATGCCCAATCAAAAATGTTACTGATATCTTGATCGGCAACACTCGGTAACTGAGTCATTACCTTTTTGAAACCACGCTCCATATTTATACCGTGATCCGCATCACCTATGGCAGCATCTAATTCTGTCAAATAGTCTTTGTTCTCCTCCACCAAAGCAGCAAATCTTTGCAACCATTGTAAAATCTGTCCTTTTATTACCATTTTTAAACCTCCGGTTTGACGCAGTCATCATAAAACCTAACCGAGTTTTTACGGATTCTACCTTTGATGCACGTAATAGAGAGTAGTAAAGTATCTAAGAGAACATCAACTTGTGTTTTCTGTGAAAGTATCTGTCTTCAAACAACTCCCTTGCTTGCTTTGTGTTGCTTTTATCACAGGCACTTGCGTTGACCGTACCAAAAACTCTGAGATTGAAATCGCGCAAGCTGCCCCAAATATCCAAGAGAATATCGTATTTCCAAAAAATGCTGGAGTAATAGATGTCACTGCGCCTAAATATGGAGCTAAACCCAACGATGGCAAAGATGATACCCAAGCTATCCAAAAAGCACTTAGTGAGTTTCCCAATCAAGGACGAATTATTTACTTGCCCAATGGTGTATATGATATCTCTGATACTCTTCATTGGCCTCATGGAAAGCGTTACAGTTCTGATTACAAACGTACTATACTCCAAGGGCAAAGCCGCGACGGAGTTGTTATTCGCCTCAAGAATAACTCTCCTGGATTCCAGAACCCAACCAAACCTCGACCGGTTATTTCTACAGGATTTGACCCAAAGCTAGATCCCAACTCGGAAGATATTAAAGCCAGTAGAGTAGCTCAACGCTTTGGCAATTCAGTTAGAAATTTGACTATAAAACTAGGGAAGAATAACTATGGGGCAGAAGGACTCAATTTTGCCGCCCACAATCAAGGAGCAGTGCGAAGCGTCAAGATTATCTCTGAAGATAGAAGCGGCACAACAGGTTTAGCTTTAACACACGGTGAAGTTGGCCCTCTGTTGATAGAGGATGTTGAAATTATTGGATTTGATCGTGGTATACGTACTAACACTTGTATTAATAGTATTACGATGCAAAATATCACAGTCCGCGATCAAAATCGAGTAGGTATATTTAATGGCGGACAAGTAATCAGTCTTGAGGGTTTCAACAGTTTCAATTCTGTTCGAGCAATTATCAACGGCAATAATCCTCACAAAGGTTGCGACCCCGGTAGCACTTTGACACTTGTTAATGCCAAACTTATAGGTCACGGTAAGGCAAAAAATATTCCAGCAATTTCTTCTGCTGGATTTCTTTATGCGCGAAATGTAGTCTCTTCTGGATACAAAGGAGTTCTCGCAAACAATGCCGTAAGAACGAAAGCCCAGGTTAAAGGCTCTAAGATTGAAGAATTTACTTCCCGCCCAATCATATCCCAGTTCCCTTCATCATCAAGATCGCTGCAACTGCCAATCAAACCATTTCCTAAATTGGCTTGGGACGATCCAAAAAAATGGGTCAGTGTGGAGAAATTTGGTGCAATTCCAAACGATAAAAAAGATGATACTGCTGCTTTTCAAGCGGCCATTGATTCTGGTGCTACGACAGTATTTGTACCTAATTCTGGAAATTTTACAATCAACGGTTCTCTCCGAATCAGAGGAAAAGTGCGAAGATTTATTGGCACAAGTGGATTGCTGGATGGAAAAGGAGAAATATTAGCAGATAACGGCAGTGAACCAAGCCTAATTGTTGAAAATTTCTTCATTCCATATAATTCTAAGCTGAAATGGAAGAATTTTGCTAATCGAACCGTTGTTTACCGCAGTATTAATAACTTGATCTTGGAAAGCAACAGTACTGGGAATTTATTTATTGATGATGTTTCTGTAATACGTCAAGTGAGATTTCTCAATTCCGCTCAACACGTTTGGGCACGCCAATTGAATCCTGAAATTCGGACAGAAACTAATGTGCTTAATAGAGGAGCACATCTTTGGATTCTTGGCATGAAAACAGAACAAGGTAAAACAAAAATTAAAACTACCAATGGAGGCTTTACTGAACTCCTAGGTGGGCTAATTTATGCTAATGGTACAAATGGTCTAGAAGAGCCACTCTTCCACATCGTCAATGCTTCTGCTTCGTTCTCTGGCGTAGCTGACGCATATTTTACGAAGAAAAACTCTCGACCACTATGGTTATGGGTAGAGGAAACACGCGGATTTCAGACAAAACAACTTACCAGAAATCAGATACCTGCCAGAATGACTACTAACGGACATGTTTTGCTACTATATACTGGTTTTGACAAACAACCGAACAAATAAAATTTACTTAAATTCCCCACTGCAAGCTCGGCGTTTTCACAGGTGCATCCCAAAGCTTAATCATCTCATCATCGAGCTTGAGTAGAGTAATTGAGCAACCTTGCATTTCCAAGGAAGTGATATAAGCACCAATCAAGTTGCGCTCAATTAGCAATCCATGCTTTTGACAAATTTCTGCTAGTTTTCGGTAAATAATATATAACTCAGAAACAGGAGTGCCACCCATACTATTAACGAAAGCTAACACGCGATCGCCTTTTTCAAAAGTTGGATCGATTAATTCTACTTCCACCCATTCGCCTTTTTCTTCATCCCACTCCCGCACCGTACGTTGATAGGCTGCATCTTCGATCATCGATAGTGCCAACATTTCTGCTATCTCATCTGCTGATTTTAAACTCATGCGCTCTCGTCCCGGCTCTTCGTGAATCCCGATTCCCATCTCAATGTCTTGGTTGCTAAGTTCAAATGTCGGTGTACCTTTGGCCGGAACAGTGCAGGAAGTCAATGCCATACCCATACTCCGTCCATTCAAATTCACCCGTCTGCACAAATTTGCTATTTGTTGCAGATCGTAGCCCTGTTCGGCTGCTGCACCACAAATTTTTTCTGCCAGTACTGTAGTTCCCACACCCCGTCGTCCCTGGGTATATAAGCTATCTTTCACCGCAACATCATCATCAATCAAAATATTCAGTACGCGCATACCCTCACTCCGGGCTAGTTCAGTGGCCATCTCAAAATTCATCACATCACCGCTGTAATTTTTCACGATGTATAAAATTCCAGCTCCCCCATCTACAGCCTTCGCAGCTGCCAGCATTTGATCGGGTGTAGGTGAAGTGAAAACCTCTCCAGGACAAGCAGCATCAAGCATTCCCATTCCCACAAAGCCAGCGTGCATCGGCTCGTGACCGCTACCGCCCCCAGAAATAATTGCTACTTTATTTTTCACAGGTGCATCGGCTCGACAGACAAAGTTGGGGTCAAAATTGACTTTAATTAAATCTGAATGAGCGATCGCCATACCTTCTAGACTTTCGCGTACAAAGTTAGCCGGATTGTTAATCAGTTTTTTCATCATCTGCTTTGTCTTGTTGAAAGGTTACTTTATTGCTAATTAATCCCATTTTTACCCAGATTTTTCATTAAGTAATAAGCGAGCGCCCCACGAGGCGGAACTCACGCATTCACGCATTCAAAAGTATTAAACCTCCCTCGCAACATATAAAAGAAGCACATTTTTCGGGAGTTCTAAAACCCTTGCTGTATCAGGATTCTAAAATGTGCATCTTAGGAGTAAATCCGAGTAAGAGAAAAGTGGGAAGGAGGGGAAAACGAAATAACCCTTCCTTTTCCCTTTAACCCTTACCCTTTTCCCCATTTTCAAGATAGGTCTACTTCAAGCTGATATTGGCACAAAAAAATTGCGTGTATATACGTAACTACGGAGTGAGTCCCCAGATAAGTTCAGTGAAACAACGAATGGTGTATCAAACCGTTCCTAAGGAAAATAATTACAGCTTAGGTGAATTTTTACGCAACTCCGTTTTTCAGAAATAGGAGTTAATACAAGGGAATTTCTATGGCAGCAAGTCAGTCCTCTATGCGGTCTGATGGTATGGAATTATTACGGTTATACCATCAGAAACCCTCTATTGAACTTCGCAATAAACTTGTAAAGTTGCATACTGGCTTAGTGCGGAAAATGGCTCATAAATTCAGCCATCAATGTAATGAGCCTTATGAAGATTTAGAGCAAATCGGTTACTTCGGTCTCATTAGGGCAATTGAGCGTTTTGACCCCAGTCAAGGATATGCTTTTAGTTCCTTTGCTGTCCCCTATATTCGGGGTGAAATGCTGCACTTTTTGCGCGATCGCAGTACCCTATTAAAAATTCCTCGCCGTTGGCAAGAACTCTATAACGAGGGGCAAAAAGTTCGTAAGGAATTGGCAGAGATTTTGGGTCGTCCTCCTAAGGATTCGGAAATCGCCAAACAACTCAAGGTATCTGTGCAAGAATGGCAAGAAACTAAGTTAGCCGCACAAAACCGCATGCCCTTAAGTTTAGATGCTACGGTGGTTAATTACATTGATTGTCAAATCACTTTGGGTGAGGCGCTTCCCTGTCCCCGTTCTGCGGCACAACAACAACAACAAGAAGAACGGCAACAACTGCAAGGGGCAATCAATATGTTAGAAGAAAAGCCTCGTATGGCGGTGGAACTGGTATTTTTGAAGGAACTTTCTCGCAAAGATGCCGCGAAAAAAATTGGCACCAGTCCAATGACGGTAACGCGGTATCTGCAAAAGGGAATTAACGATTTGATGTCGATGTTGCAACCACAAGTTTTACCTACTGCGTAAATATGCGATCGCTCATCAAGCCGGGAAATTCACGCTTGGTACTACCGCAGATTCGGGAATTTGTGCCAATGCTTCTCTTACCACAACAGAATCCGCTCCAAAACGGCAGGAATTTTCTGTCAAATGACGCTTCCAAACTCGACTACCCGGTTGTCCGGCAAAAAGTTGCAGCATATGACGGGTGATTTTGTTGAGCTTAAGACCCTTTGCTACCCAGAAATCTATATAGGAAAACATCGCTTCAGCAACTTCATGGCGGGTTGGAGGTTGCGCCACTTTGCCGTAAATTTCACTATCTGCCGTGGCAAATAGGTAGGGATGATCGTAAGCTGCACGTCCAACCATCACTGCATCTACTGACTGCAACTGCTGCTGTACCATCTCCAAGTTCATAATTCCGCCGTTGATTTCAATAAACAGGTGGGGAAATTCCTGCTTCAGACGATGCACATCACTATAACGCAAGGGTGGAATATCACGGTTTTCTTTTGGGCTTAACCCTTGCAACCAAGCTTTACGTGCGTGGACGGTAAAGTGCCGACAGCCTGCTGCTGAGACAATGCGGACAAAGTTCGCCATGTCTTCGTAGTGATCGAGGTCATCAATGCCGATCCGGTGCTTGACACTGACAGGGAGATGAGTAGCATTGAGCATTGCTGCGACACACTCTGCCACTAGTTGAGGCTGTGCCATCAAACAAGCCCCAAAATTACCATCCTGTACACGGCTGCTGGGACAACCAACATTAATATTGATTCCATCGTAGCCCATGTCTTCAGCGATGCGAGCGCATTCGGCTAGTTCTTTAGGGCGATCGCCCCCCACTTGCAGGACAAGAGGCTTTTCGGCAGGAGAAAAACCTAGCAGGTGCTCCTTGTCGCCATGCAAAATTGCCGCACTTGTAACCATTTCGGTGTAAAGTAAAGTGCAGCGCGTAATCTGCCGCATAAAATATCGAAAGTAGCGGTCTGTGCGATCCATCATTGGCGCGATACTCAAGGGGTAAGCGCCATAACTCGCCGAATTAGTGAAAGTAGCTAGATTCAAACAGGTCATAAATAGAGAGTCTATCGCAGGCAATACCTGTGTATGTCTATATATCTTAGTTGACACTCCCCTGGCTAAAGCCGAGGGGATTCTTCATTTTTGTAAGTTCAAATGAGAGTCCTAACTCACCCTTTGCTCAAAAACCTACACCTGCGAGAAGGAGAAAGGCAGACTTTCCTTTCCCCTAGCGCAAGCAATGATACAAATTCTCTTTCCAACGCGGTATATCTATTGACCAGACTACACTCATGTTTGGGGTTTTGTGCAGTACTCCTAGTTCATCAACGACTGTTGCACCCCGCGTTAATTCGCTCGTAATTTCCACATCTACAAAGTATTTGCCTTGACGCGTCACTATATCTGGGTCAAGAGCAACTGCCATTGCTACGGGATCGGGTAACATCAAACCAGAGGCAGCCTGGATTTTCATGCAGGAATCTAAGGCTGTTCTGTTGCACTCCATTGCCAAGCGTGCTGTTTTTGTACCAAAGTTAATAACTTTTTCTATCTCAGCAGGAGTCAACTCTGCATCATGGCGGCTTAATTCCCAACCAACTATCTCACAAGGCATACCGCTATGAAAGACTATCTTAGCGGCTTCTGGGTCTACCCAGATGTTATACTCAGCGGCTGGCGTTACGTTGCCAACTGTATTGGCTGCACCGCCCATAATCACACAACGCTGCACGTTTGTTGCTATTTCTGGGGCACGTAATAGTGCTGTAGCGATGTTCGTAAGTGGCCCTAGGGTAACTAGGGTGATTTCACCACGATAGGTTTTAATCGTGTCAATGATTGTGTCTATTGCATGTGCTGACTGGGGTTTGCTATTTGAGTCTGGGTAGTACATGTTACCCATGCCATCGTCGCCGTGAAACCAATCGGCATAACTACATTCTCGCAGTATTGGCTTAGCACAACCAATGTATACAGGTGTGGAAGCATCGCACACTTCGAGTGTGTACAGTGCGTTTTTCACACCCTGTTCTACGGAGACGTTACCATTGACAATCGTCACCGCTTCAACATGGACATCTGCCCAGCGGTGCGCCATGATCAGAGCAACGGCATCATCAGAAGCAGTGTCTGTATCTATGATAAATTTACGCATGATCGTTGAAGATAGACCAGAGGTATCAGCCTGCTTCTAACTTTGCCATGCACTGAGGAATTTATTGACAACTTTATTGATTGTTTGTTTAAGTTGATGCTGGCGATACCATTTTTGGAAAGCCATTTCGTAATCTTCGCCTTTAGTCTGAAAGGTATTCCACGCGTCCAGACCTACACCCAGTCCCCAAAATAATAAAATGTACAACGACCAAGATAGACCTGCACCACCGATTAGATCTACCAGTAGCAAAACAGCATTGACAATTGTAAACTTGCCAAAGCGCTTTTTGAATCTTCCTATGCGGTAGGCGTTAAAAGCTTGTCGCTGCTGTATTTCTCCTTGGGTAATTTGCCAGTCACGTTCTGCTAATTTGAGGGTTTCCGGAGCAATTTCTAATTCCGCAGCTATTTCCAACAGTTGTTCGTAAGAAAATTCTTTTTCTTGGTCTCTGGCTTGACGAGCGATCGCCAACTGTAGAATTTTCTGTACGTCTTCTTGGCTGTAGGAACGGGTGGATTGAGCTTCAAACACCGTCATAATTCTGTCTCTTTAATTACTTTTAATAAAAGTCTCACTGGCTGGGAGATTTTACGCACCTGTGCCACCGCCAGCTATGCGTCTTTCATTCTCCTAGGCTAGCAAATTTACATGATGCTGCGAAACTAGCGTAAATTTCGCATTTTTAATTTTTAATTTTTAATTTTCAATTTTTTAGCTGGGTTGGGGTTGTTTAAAGGCATAGATATCTTGGATCGCTCGTACCCAACCATCAGATACAGATTCAAGAATGCGATCGCCTTTTTCCTTAGTTGCGACTGTAGGATCGCCAACAACCCCACTTTTACTCAAATCCCGCGTTGCCCAAGCAAAGCTGAGTTTCCCTTCTATGCTCAGCAAGCTACCTTGTGGTTGTTCTGGAGGATACTCAGCAACAGCTTTTTCCATCTTTACTTGTTCTGGTAGGATCGACAACATGATGCTTGTTTCAGCATCTCCAGCATGAATACCTAGTTTTTTTTCTTGAGGTGAAAGCAATTCTCCGGTAATATGTGGCACTCGCCATGTAAAAAGCGGAAACACTAAGAAATCGCTGTATTTGATGTGCAAGTCTCGTGCAGCAATTTCCATTACCTGCGGTTGTCCGCCGTGGGAGTTCATTAATATTAGTTTTCTAAACCCGGCACGATAAATACTTTCTGCCACTTCCATCAGTGTTGCCAACAGAGTTTCTGCACTTAGGGTAATCGTACCGGGAAAATGCCAATGCTCGTTAGATTTGCCATAATAAAGAGCTGGCAAGGCATAGGCAGGAACTATTGCATCAAGCTTTTCTAAAGCTTTTCCCAATACTGCTACACCAATTGCGGCATCCACAATTAGCGGTAGGTGGGGGCCATGTTGCTCAATCGCCCCTACTGGTTGAATCAATACGACATTTTCCTTGTTTGGCATTGCCTGAATGTCAGTCCAGCTGAGGTAAGGGAAAAAGCGTTTTGGGGGAATGAAACTATGCATGGGAAATAAGAAATAGGCATTAATAAACGTGGTTATCGTGATGGCTGTTAGTGGTTAGTGGATAGTGGTTAGTGGTTAATAACTAACTACTAACTACTAACAATTTTCATAATTAGGTTTACTTACGGACATTTACCTAATGTTACTGAGTTTTTCTTAACAAAAATTTTACCTATATTGGTGAAAATTATCACCAGCCAATAGTAGATATATAAAAAGGAACAATCCACATGGACAACAAAGAAAATATCCGCACCCTATCGGTTGATATTGGTGGTAGCGGTGTCAAAGCAATAGTTTTGGATATTACGGGCAATCCCTTGACTCAAAGATCGCGTCTGGAAACACCCCAACCTCCCAAACCAGAAGTTGTCATTAATGCAATTACAACGCTGGCATCTACTCAAGGTGAATTTGATCGAGTTTCGGTAGGTTTTCCTGGTGTAGTAAGGAATGGAGTCACAGAAACAGCCGTAAATTTAGATCCAGGTTGGATTGGGTTTGATTTGGCAACAGTATTGTCAAATCGCTTAAGCAAACCTGTGCGAGTAATTAACGATGCTGATATGCAGGGTTTAGGGGCGATCCAAGGTTTGGGTGTGGAATTAGTAATTACTCTGGGTACGGGATTTGGTTCAGCTTTATTTGTCGATGGTAAATTGGTGCCAAATTTAGAAATGGGACATCATCCGTTTAGAAAAGGCGAAACTTACGAAGAACAGTTGGGACGTGCAGCACTAGAAAGGGTTGGGGATAACAAATGGAATAAGCGTTTACTAAAAGCGATCGCAACTTTGCAACGGTTGTTTAATTACGATAGCCTCTACATCGGTGGCGGTGAAGCAACAAGGATTAAAAGTCAGCTACCAACAAATGTAAAAATCATCCCTAATATTACTGGCTTATTGGGTGGAATTGCTTTGTGGAGAGATTAATCTTCTCATGATGCCTACTTTGAGAAGTTGGCAAACAAACGTAAACCTTTGATTAAGTTTAGGTTAATTTTAGGTTATTATTAACATCGGATTTCACTAGTATAATTCCATTTTGAAGAACCGTTAGATTAAACAGAGCTTTTGCACACCCCAGAGAATGTTCAAGCAGGAGACAAAGTTTTAATTCTAAGTCCGGCTTATGTTGCCGGAAAATTTGGAGTCGTCCTTAGTCGAGAGCCATTTGTAGATGGTCAACCGAGCGATCGCTGGCTCATTCAAGTGAATAACGAAAATATTGTGGTGTCGCTGACTCCAAACGAGTTTCAGGTAGTTGACAAGGAAAAAAAGTATGACTAGTATCCCTTGGCGGAGAAGGTGAGGGGATGGGGTGATGGGCATTGGGAATAGGGGATGGGAAATAACCTTTGCCCTCTTCCTGTTGTCAAAACTATGAGCTTTGCTGAAAATTTTCCGAGGCTAAGTCTATGCGATCGCAACTCTTCCGTGCGACAACGGCAAAAAATATCTCGGTCGCTACCGCCCTAGATAAAATAGTTAACAAATGATGCTCACTCGCTGACTCATGACGCCTTCACAAAACACTGACACGGCAACTGCCACAACTACTCCCGCTGTTGACCTCGAACAATACGACAAATCACAAACCGATCCTCTCGATGATTTGCCAGGAGAGGTCGAAATGACCCTTTTTGAGCATCTAGAGGAGTTACGGCAGCGAATTTTTTACGCACTAATTGCCGTAGCGATAAGCGTTATTGGCTGCTTTATTGCCGTTAAGCCGATTGTCCAGTGGTTGGAAGTGCCAGCCCAAGGAGTAAAATTTCTCCAACTCGCACCCGGAGAGTACTTTTTTGTCTCTTTAAAAGTAGCAGGCTACAGCGGCTTGGTCATTTCCAGTCCCTTCATTCTCTACCAAATTGTTCAGTTTGTTCTCCCAGGACTGACTCGCCGAGAACGCCGTTTGTTAGGCCCTGTGGTTCTAGGGTCGAGTGTGTTGTTTGTGGCAGGATTATTTTTTGCCTATTTCTTGCTGATTCCAGCTGCTTTAAGATTCTTCATCAGCTACGGTGCAGATGTTGTAGAACAGTTGTGGTCAATTGACAAATATTTTGAATTTGTCTTGTTGCTGTTGTTTAGTACAGGATTAGCATTCCAAATACCAATCATCCAAATTTTACTTGGCGCTTTAAAAATTGTCTCATCACAAACAATGCTTTCTGGCTGGCGCTATGTGGTTTTAGGAGCAGTGGTTTTGGGAGCTGTGCTTACACCATCTACCGATCCTCTAACTCAAACTCTCCTAGCCGGAGCTGTGCTAGGACTGTATTTTGGTGGTATTGGCTTAGTTAAGCTTACAGGTAATTAAAAAATTATGAATTATGAATTATGAATTATGAAATTTTCAGCATTCATCATTCATAATTCTTACCGTTCCCAATCTCCCCATCTCCCACTCTATCCAAATGGGTGAGTGCGAAATAATCCTTCAGACATATCGATGAATCTGCTACAACCAGATTTTAGAAAGATGAACTTGCACCCATACTTTTTTTAAACTGTTGCCAGGACAAAATGATAAGGAGTAAATTTATGTCTGAGCAACAACAACAAGGCATGAAACCTGGTGAATACGAAAAAACTGGGTCTGGTGGCTACGAAAACCCTATGGAAGAAGATATCACCTCTATCGATTCAGAGGTTCGTACAACTAGCAGTGGCGATGAGAGTGGTGCCAAGACTTCTGCTACACCAGAATCAGCTGGTGAAGATACTGTAGCAGGTAGCCCAAATCAAGGAACAGAATCACGTTAATTTGCCTGTGCCATCAAATTAAGCTCAAAGCGTCAAATCTAGGTGAGTGCGGTAACAAAAATTACGAGTGGAATTGTGTCTGTTGAGGCACGTTTTTCCACTCGATTTTTGTCATTGTCAAAAAGAAATTTTAGTTAGAAAATTTGTTTATACAGCAAAAGTGTTAGTAGTAATCTGAAAAAAAGAAATCACTTCATCTATCAATAAATATCACTCTATATCAGCAAAAATTATGCAACCAAGAATTTGGGTTTACAGCATTGCACTGACTTTTTCTTGGCTGACGTCTCCAGTATTAGCTGGTGAACCTGTCAACTTTCCTTATATACTGGCGCAGAATAATACAAAAGCTCAACCGATTGCTGTCAATAAAGTTGAGTTCGGAGTTCTCAGGGTTGACAAAGGTGGAAAAGTTACCTTAATTCCAACAAATAAAGTGCCACTCCTGGAAGGAACCGTATACGGTTGGCGTGTTCAACTAAGGGACTACCAAGGTGAAGTAACCTGGCGAGAAGTCTTTCAATTACCACAACGCCCAGAAACTTGGGGTACAACTAATACTGATAATTTTTCATTGTCAACAGACGGCACAGCAGCAGAGACAAAACGCACAGACTTGACAAAAGACGGTGTGATTACCAACTCTTGGACGATCGCTGCTGGCGATCCAATGGGTAAGCATATTATAGAAGTCTATATTGACGATCGCCGCATTGCTGCTTTTGAGTTTGAGGTAGTTCCGGTCAGGCAGCAGAGGCCAGTTTCCGCTCCTAGAATATAGTGGTTAGTGGTTAGTAGTTAGTGGCGAGCCAGCGCGCTCCAAAGGGGGTCTCCCCCCATGTAGACGCCCGCAGGGCGGCTTCGGTGCAGGGTGCGACTGGCGTAGACGCCCGTCAGGGCGGTGAGCAGCGCGCTCCAAAGGGGGTTTCCCCCATGTAGACGCGCGCAGCGCGGCTTCTCGCAGAGTAGGGCTTCTCGTAGAGTACCCGGAGGGTTAGTGGTCAATTACTATCTACTATCTACTAACTACTATCAAACTAGAATCAATATCTTCCAATTTGGCACAACCGCTTAATGCCATTGCTAAATCAAGTTCATCGCGTAAAATTTCGATGACATGAGCCACACCTGCTTCTCCACCCACAGCTAATCCCCACAACACGGGACGCCCTACAAGTACGGCTTTAGCCCCCAGTGCCAAAGCTTTGAGAATATTAGTACCTCTACGAATACCACCGTCTACAATTACTTCAGCACGTCCATCAACTGCTGCTACGACTTCAGCTAAAGCATCAACAGAAGCGATCGCCCCATCTAATTGACGACCACCATGATTAGAAACAATAATTGCTTTTGCACCACATGCAACGGCACGTGCAGCATCATCACCCCGTAAAATTCCTTTAATTGCCAATGGTAAGGGGCATATCGATTGCAACCATTCTAAATCGCCCCAAGTTACTGCCGGATCGAGCTGCTGGGCAAAATAAGTAAATAACCCAGATTCTCCTTGTTGGTGAGGAATGTTTAGCCCTGAGAGGGTGGCGAGGTTAGCGAGTTGTAAACCCGGTGGCAGAGCAAACTGGTTGCGCGTATCGCGTTCCCGCCGACCGAGAACAGGTGCATCAACAGTTACACACAACGCTTGATAACCTGAAGCATAAGCACGTTCTACTAAAGCACGGGTAAGACCGCGATCGCGATGTATATATAATTGAAACCACACAGGTGCAGTTGAGGTTAACGAATGATAGGCGCGTGCCACCTCTTCCAGACTCTGAGTAGACATCGTACTCAATACCATACCCGCACCAGCAGCAGATGCTGCTTTTGCCGTCGCTAGTTCTCCCTCTGGATGGGCAAGACATTGAAATGCCATCGGTGCAATTAACAGGGGCATTTGGAGGGGATGACCTAAAATCTTGGTTGTGAGGTGGCGATCGCTCACATCGACTAACACGCGGGGACGAAGTTTGATTCTACCGAAAGCAGCGTGATTGTCCCGCAACGTGATTTCATCCCAAGCACCACTAGCGTAATAATCCCAAGCCATCTGAGACAGGCACTTCTTCGCTTGCTTTTCGTACTCAAATAAATTTAGCGGTTTGGTGAGATGATTTTCTAATGATGTAAGTTCTTCCATCACTGCCCCGATCTCAAAAAATTTGTAAATATTGTTTTTTTTGAGTACTCAAGTTACTGAAGTTTGATTTCCGACTTGATGCCCTGTTGTGTCTCTGATTATCTTCACTAAGATTCTCTATCATTTTGAAGAGAGATTTTCATCCTTTGCTGTGCGCCCTAGTGCATGGGAGTCTTGCACGCCTATGCAACAGCCAGGAGGCTGATCCTCCAAATCCTCGTTATCAGGTTCAACCTAGTAACGAGATACACGGGGACGTAGAGATAATGAGAAGGGGAGACTCAGAAGTTCAAATATCACCTTCAGAACTCGGAACTTCTAGTTTAGAACATGAAGTTTCTAATTTGAAACATGAAAATTCTCGTTTGAAACTAGAAAGTTCTGATTTATATCATGAAATTTCTCGCTTTAAATATAAAAGTTCTCGTTCGGAACATGAAGCTTCTCATTTGAAACTAGAAAGTTCTCATTTAGACCACGAAAGTTCTCGTTTAGAACCTGAAACCTCAGCTTCGGAAGCTCAAACTCTTAACCCCTCCTCCTTTGCGTCACTCTCCTCGCTAGTGAGGAGGGGTTAGAAGTGCGATCTCGTAACCATTCACAAAACTTTGTTACATTTAGACTTCTATGGAAAAAAGATTATTGTTGCTCAGCAATTCAACCAATGTTGGTGAAGAATATCTGTGTTATGCCCGTCAGGAAATTCAGAATTTTTTAGGAGAATCTGTCAAGAAAATTTTGTTTATACCCTTTGCAGGTGTTACTGCAAGTTTTAATGCATATACCAAAAAAGTTGGCCAAGTATTTAAAGATATCGGTTATGACATTGAAGCCATCCATCTAGCCGAAAATCATCATGAATTGATAAAAAAAGCAGAAGCTATAGTAATTGGGGGTGGAAACACTTTTTATCTAGCTCATTGGCTACACAAAATCGGAGTTCTCGAAACAATCAAAGAAAGAGTAAATAACGGAACACCTTATATTGGCTGGAGTGCAGGCTCAAATATTGCTTGTCCTACAATCAAAACAACTAACGATATGCCAATCATTGAACCTTTAAGTTTTAGCGGATTAAATCTAGTTCCTTTTCAGATAAATCCTCACTATACGGATGCAGTTATTCCAAATCATCATGGAGAAACAAGGGAAATAAGAATCAGAGAATTTTTAGTTGTAAATCCAGATGTTTACGTAGTTGGTTTAAAAGAAGGAACCATGTTAAAGATTGAAGATTCATCAATGAAATTGATTGGCAATCAAACAATGCGACTATTCAAGTTTAGAGAACCAATTGTTGAATACGATTCCAATTCCAACCTTGACTTTCTCTTAAGTGATTGTTGAAGAACAGCAGCAGTTGGTTCTTGCAACCATTCATAATCAGGCAGTTTCTTTAACTGGGTAAGGTATGAAGCCATCTGGCAATAAGTCATGCCCTTACCCGTTTCCTCATATTGAGTATTAGTTTTATTGAGGTAAAAATTCCAAACAAAACGAGCGCATCCAAAGTTTTGAGCTAAGGACACTTCCTGCTCTTTGTTTGGATAAATTCTCACCTTCAATACGTCTATAGGAATCCGGTTTGATTATTGAAAAAATCTACGTATCTTTTCAAAAATCAAATACTAGTCCTATAACATCAACATGATTTTGGAAACTGTAGTGGTAATATACTATTTACCGCTATTACTTGTCTTCTAATCAACCAACTACTGACTACTAACCTTCCTCAAGGTACTTCTATTGGAATCAAACCATTCTCCGGCAGATAATTACAAAAACGCCCTTCATCCGCAAATACTAAAATCAGACGTAGAGCATAATCTGGTTGAACTTGCAAATCTGCCCACGGTACTGCAATCTCTAAACAACGGTCTAAAGCTACTTGTGCCCGACTAGCACGCGGATGCCATTGATAATGCTCCGCCGCTTCTCGAAACTGAATCGATAGCGTCAGCAAATTAATTTCTAAATGATGGTGGAATAGGTAATTAACTGGCTCGACATCTGGCACTTCCGCCAAAGGAACAGGGCTGTTGTGCATTGTCATACCAGGATAGAACCACAACAAATTCAATTCTGCTGGCAAATCCCGTCCCGGTTGAACGCCGGATCTGAAATCTACCCGTAAATAAAAATTCAGGTGATCGACTCCATACCACAGGCGCTGGATAACACTGCTGCTGTGCATTGTTCCGCGTGCGCCGCCGATTTCTATGCGTCCGGCTTTATCCCAGTCTTGCTCATCTCCCTTACCATCAATGGCTGGATGAATAAAGCTTTCTGGACGGTGATCTGCTCGTGGGGCGTGGGATTCTACAGGTTGCCGCAAATAAGGGGGTATGGGTTCATTCAAAGCTTTGTAAATGCCACACAGATGTTCTCGAAATAACTGGTCAAAAATAGCATCCTGATTCGAGGAATGTCCTTCACCAAACCACCAGAACCAATCAGAACCCTCTGCTGCATACAAAGCTTCCCAGACTGCTGGGTTGTTTTCTTCTGTGGCTTCTGGATGGCTTGCCAGCATCGCCCGTGCTTCTGCTAAGTAGTCCCAAGCGCGATTTTTGGCGGGGTCGCCAATCCAGGTGGTAAAGCTGCCATCAACCCAGGAACCGCTGTGCAGTTGATTGGCGGGAATTGTCACCCTTGGCGGAAACTGTTCGAGAAATTCTGAGACTGTGACGAGTTTTAGGTGTGGTTCTCGCTCTAGGGTTGCATACAAAGCTTCTAAGAACGGTTTGCCATCTTGAGGGTAAAATTCCCAGCAATTCTCGCCATCCAAAGCGATGGTAACTAACCAAGGTTGTTCGCTGTGGTGTTCTCTTTGCATTCTGGCGATCGCTTGCAGGTGTCCGACTAAATCTGCTGCTGCCTGTTTTGGCGGCATAGAACCATAGGTGAAACCAATTAAATCCGATAATCTATGATCGCGGAAAACAATCGCCAAATCACCTGCTGGGGTTTCCAAGCGGTACGGTCGATACATTAACTCTGGTTCTTGGACATTACCCGCCCCATCGCGGTGAAAAAAGTGGCGTAGCGTCCATCCCAAGACGGCTTCGTCTGAGCAAATCCACTTAAATCCTTGTTTGCTAATATACGGTAATATCTCTGGACTTACTGACTGTTCCGATGGCCATAAACCACGCGGTTCTTGACCAAATCTATCTAAATATAAATTCCAAGCTTTATGCAAATGCCGCGGAATATCTTCTGGCCACTGAAATCGATATTTGGGCAAAGTCATATTTGGCACAGCTACCCGACCAGAATTAGTATCGGCAAGCAAGGGCAAAATCGGGTGAGTGTAGGGCGAAGTTAATACCTCAATCTGCCCTCGTTCTTGCATTTTCCGGTGTTGCGGGATGATGCGACCAAGGATGTCTCGCTGTTTAGAGTAAATTCGCTGGCGATCGCTTAAAGTAAAATTTCGACCCTGTTTTAACCACGTATCGATTTCTGGGTCATCCCAAAATAAAGGGTCAATCCAAGCCAGATTATGCCAAGCTAATAAGTCGCTGTAATCCTGTTCTTGCCAATTTGTCAAACACCAAGTTTGCCCTTGCTCCTGCCTTTGGCTATATAACTCGCGATAGCGGGGATGGGGGTCAATCAGAGTGTGGTGATTAGCATCAAAAAAGTGCTGGATAATAAATTCCCGCTGTTTTTGAGTCAGTTGTTCTGTAGGTGTGAGAGTAACTTCTAGGTAAGGGTCAAAGGCAGTACCTGCGATGTAATCTTCTAGCTGCAATATCAGCGATGGTACTAAATTCACGGCTTGGTGTAACTTAGGATACCGTTCTAGAAGAAGTACCAGATCCAGATAATCCTTAGTACCGTGCAAACGTACCCAAGGCAAGCGATACTGCTGAGATAAAGAAAGCGAAACGCCGCTGCGAGATTTGTACAGCGGCTGATGTTGATGCCAGATGAAAGCGACGTAGAGGGGATGAGACATAGGCTTATTTGGGGATTGGGGATTGGGGATTGGGAATTGGGAATTGGGAATTGGGAATTGGGAATTGGGAATTGGGAATTGGGAATTGGGAATTGGGAATTGGGAATTGGGCATTGGTTATTCTCCGCGTCCCCCTGCTCCCTTGTCCTCCTTGTTCTCTTTGTCTCCCTTGTCCCCTATCCCCGTTCCCCTTTCCCCTTTCCCCACTACCCATTACCCATTACCCATTACCTAAATTACTTGCTCAACTTCTGCAATTTCGGGAATCATTTCTTTGAGGCGACGTTCAATACCCATTCTCAGGGTCATTGTGGAACTTGGGCAAGCTCCGCAGGCTCCTTGCAACCGCAGCTTGACAATGGGGCCATCAAGTTCTACGAGTTCCACGTTGCCGCCATCAGACATGAGATAAGGACGCATTTCATCTAAGACAGTTTCTACATTTTCAGTTGTTAGTTCCATAGCTTCAGACCTCTTTTGAGAAGAAAATTTTATCTTCTATGTTTGTTAACTACATCCTAGTACAAGAAGGTAGAGAGCAGAGGGCAGCTATGTTGAAGGCTCATTGATGATCATTTGTTTTTTGTTTGGTATTCATAACTAATAACAAAGGACAAATGACTAAATAACTAAACAGCTGCTGATTTTATCAACTTGATATTAGAGTAATTGAACTCAGTAGTAGTTTTTTCTCCATCTATAACCTCTTGCACGACCTGCTTAGTCATGATGTAATAGTTGCCTATTTTTTCATAGGTGTCTTCAAATTTCAGAATGCTAGTAACTTGGTTGGTTTGCACGTTGTGGAAGGTGGCATCGTAGCGAGTGGGAATATAACCTTCACCTGTATCCAAACTTTCGTAAGTATCAATTACAAAATTCATGCGACCCATAACTCGACGCACTTGGCAAACTTGCCCATCCCGGATTTTATAATTAGAATCCATTGAGTCGCCCTTGACCAAGATTTCCACCGCATCGGTGTTGTCTGATTCACCGAAAACAAACTCGTGCTTGCCATGAGATTCCTCAAAAGGAGTGCGTTGGCGGTGAGTGACTATATCCTGCAACTGAGTATAAATACCTTCTTCGACTTGTGGATCGGTAACTCCCGTAACTTCTAGGCTCATATCGTGGTTAATGCGAATGTGTCCCGTGTAAACCTCTGCACCCTGCATTACTTGCACATCCGCACTATAGCCAGGAAAGTTTTTGTCCCAAGTGTAACGACTTTCGTAAGCGGTTTGGAATAACTCGCGGGCTGTGTTTGGAACTGTCATACAACCACTTTTGACTTCACCTTTCTCAGTTTAGTCTACTGAGGGATCAAATCTACTTTCATAGTCAAGAGTCAAGAGTCAAGAGTCCAAAGTAATTAAAAACTAGTTTGACCCTTGACTGTTGACTAATCTTGTGAATTACCTTCAGTTGAGGAAACCATGACAGGTTGTTGATACAGTGGTACGGTGAAAGTGACTGTGGAACCAAGTCCTTCGCCTAAACTGTAAAAATGCACTTCTCCACCCATTGCTTCTACCAATTTTTGAGATATGACCAGTCCTAAGCCTGTACCGCCATACTGACGAGTGCGGGAGCCATCGACTTGCGAGAATAGTTGAAATAGTTTGTCTTGTTTGTCGAGAGAAACGCCGATGCCGGTATCTGCCACACGCACTCGCAACATACCGGGGAATTCCTGGTCTTTAAATACCACTTTTTTACGAACTACATCAGTGTTAACAGTGACACCACCTTCATGGGTGAATTTGATGGCGTTGCCAACTAAGTTCAGCATCACCTGTTTAAGGCGTTGATAGTCGCCATAGACGAGAATTTCATCGGAGGTTTCAGGTAAATGCATCCGAAAACTGAGCCTTCTTTGTTCTGCTTGCAGACGCATAAAGTTACCTACATCGCTAAACAGTTCTTCCAAGCTTACTGCTCCAAGTTCCAGTTCCATTTTGCCTGCTTCGATTTTGGCAAAGTCTAAAATGTCACTGATCACATCTAGTAGATGCAGCGATGATTTGTGAGCTTCAAGAAGAAACTGCCTTTGTTCTTCCGGATCGTCAGCCATCCCGTCCAAAATCAATTTTAAAAAGCCAATCATGCCATTGAGTGGCGTTCTAATTTCATGGGAGACGTTAGCCAGAAACTCACTTTTGAGGCGGGAGGCTTCTTCTGCTTGTTGGCTTGCTGCTTCTAGCTCTTTGTACAAAGTCGCGTGGGCGATCGCTGTACCCAATTGATCCGCTACTTCTTTAGCCAGTTCGAGTTCTGCGGCCGTCACGCCATAACAATTATCGCACAGACTCACAGCAATCAAGCCATTTGGCTGGTCTTGATAGCAAGTTGCGACTACCAAAATTTTCTCTTGCTTAAATAGCGGATGTTTGGGATTTTCATCCAAAATCGGTTCTAAAGTTGCCAAAGCCTGAGCAAAGGCTGGTTCAGAAGCGATATCCACTTCTAATCCCAGCATAGAACCCAATTCTGGCTGGCGATACTCTGCAATTACTTTTAGTTTTTTACTTGACGGTTGGTATGGACAGATAATAGAACGCTTCAATTGCAGCAGTTCTCCTAAACCGTCAACAGTTTGTTGCCAAATGATATCTAAATTTAATGTACGTCGAATATTTCTGGTAATTTGAGTTACCAATTGTTGGTTTTGCTGCGAACGTAATGCTAACTCTAACTCTGTGGGTGGCTGTGCTGTTACGTTCACTGCTGTTTCACTGACTCTAACTTGCAGTAACCTTCCGATCGCCAAAACAGCGATCGCAGGATTACCCAGTGTTGGCAAAATTGGACTAATGGTCAACTCCAACTCTATCAGATGCTTGTGGAAGCTAAACCAGCACTGACACCTTTCTGGTTCCAAAGTTGTGAGTATCCGCTGCAATCTTTCTAAGTAAGCAACTTTGTCCACAGGGGTAAAAACTGCATCGGTCTTGGCATCAGTAACTATTTGCTTGGGATCTAAACCGAACCTTGGGCAGTGTTGCCAATAAAAAGAAAGATACCGCCCAGCCTCATCTTGCGTGTACACCAACTCAGCTCCCAAATTTTTCCATGAGCCATCAGTGTTACTGGTAATAGCTTCCATATTCTCAGACACAAGATTTGGCAGATCGGAATTAGCAGTAATACTCATGACTCGAGTAGGATAGACAAGTGGCAACCCAAACATTTTTGGCTGAAGCTGCTTATAGCTTGGCATAAATTTTTACAGCTTTAGCATTTTTTATTGGGGGTTTTTTCGGTTTTTGGATACGGTCGGAGCAATTCTACACTTTTCAATCCTCCGCTGACAGCTACTTTTTTGACATTAATCGTTCCATTCTCCGCGCGGTGGTATTGGTGTGCGCCTGGGGTTACGCGTTAGTTCATCATCTCTGGGAACCTCACCTCGCAGCCACTGGCGAATCGCCACCTCTATCACTTTACTAGGGTCATTGGTCAAATGGCGAATTTGCTCTAATAACTCGGAGTCCAGACGGATTGCAATTTCTACCTTTTCGGACAGTCTTTGTTCCGCATCGGTAGCTTTGTCTTTCATATTCATAGTTGATATACTCTGAGTCTGTTTGTCAAAGGCTTTGTAAACAGCTTTTTTCAACTTCAGGCAATTGCGGGTTGCACTTCTAGTTCTGTTGTCTGCATTTTGCACTTCTAGATGTTTATTGTACGCTCCAAGTTGGTCAATAATAGAGGCTATAGATAGACCTTTATATATTTGTCAAAGGTCAAGGGTCAAGAGTCAATGGTCAATGGTCATTTGTCACTGGTCATTTGTTAGTAGTTAGTGGTTAGTGGTTAGTAGTTAGTAGTTATTTGTCCCCATCTCTCCATCTCCCCTTCCCCCTGTCCCTTTTCCCCTTTCCCTTTCTCAAAAGCAGCGTCTTAGCTAAGAAAGCATTAAAATACGTTAAGTATATTTCTGTTTTAACCTTGGTTGCTGCTAAGCAAAAAAGTATTATGACTGACGTTCCCGCAGATCGTATTCGTAATTTCTGTATTATTGCTCACATAGACCACGGGAAATCTACCCTTGCTGACCGATTGCTGCAAGTCACCGGCACGGTGGATGAGCGGCAAATGAAGGAACAGTTTCTCGACAACATGGACCTAGAACGGGAGCGCGGCATTACCATTAAGCTGCAAGCAGCCCGAATGAATTACAAAGCAAAAGATGATCAGCATTATGTACTTAACTTAATTGATACTCCAGGACATGTAGATTTTTCGTATGAAGTATCTCGCAGTCTTGCCGCTTGTGAAGGTGCTCTTTTAGTCGTAGATGCTTCCCAAGGTGTAGAGGCGCAGACCTTGGCTAATGTCTATTTAGCACTGGAGCATAATCTAGAAATCATTCCAGTTTTGAATAAAATTGACTTACCAGGGGCAGAGCCAGACAGGGTAATTCAGGAAATTGAAGAAATTATTGGTCTAGATTGTAGCGGTGCAATTCTTGCTTCTGCCAAAGAAGGAATTGGTATTGATGAGATTTTAGAAGCGATTGTGGAGCGCGTGCCGCCGCCACGAAATACAATCAATGAACCCCTAAGAGCGCTGATATTTGATAGCTATTATGACAGCTATCGGGGAGTAATTGTGTATTTCCGCGTGATGGATGGGAAACTGAAGAAGGGCGACCGCATCCATCTGATGGCGTCTGGGAAGGAATACGAAATTGACGAGTTAGGCGTACTTTCCCCCACCCAAAAGCCAGTTGAGGACTTGCACGCTGGAGAAGTGGGTTATCTAGCAGCGGCGATTAAAGCTGTAGCCGATGCACGGGTAGGAGATACCGTCACCCTCACCAACGCCAAAGCAGCTTCACCCTTGCCTGGTTACAAAGAAGCTAACCCGATGGTATTTTGTGGCATGTTTCCCATCGATGCTGACCAATTTGAAGACTTGCGAGAAGCGTTGGAAAAGCTGAAACTCAACGATGCGGCGCTGCACTACGAACCAGAAACCTCTAGTGCAATGGGGTTTGGCTTCCGTTGTGGTTTCCTTGGCTTGCTGCACATGGAAATTGTGCAAGAGCGGCTCGAACGAGAGTATAACCTGGATTTAATTATTACAGCCCCCTCAGTAGTTTACCGGGTAACAACTACCAAGGGCGAGGTACTGGATATCGACAACCCCAGCCATTTGCCCTCTCCCAATGACCGGGAAAAAATTGAAGAACCTTATGTCCAGGTAGAGATGATTACACCGGAAACCTACGTCGGCACTTTGATGGAGTTGTCGCAAAACCGACGTGGTGTGTTTAAAGACATGAAATATCTCACCCAAGGACGCACTACACTCACTTACGAGTTACCTTTGGCAGAAGTTGTCACCGACTTTTTTGACCAAATGAAATCGCGATCGCGCGGTTATGCCAGTATGGAATATCACCTGATCGGCTACCGCGAAAATCCCTTGGTGAAGTTGGATATCATGATTAATGGTGAGCCGGTTGACTCGTTAGCTATGATTGTTCACCGTGATAAAGCTTATGGTGTTGGGCGATCGATGGCTGAGAAGCTAAAAGAATTGATTCCTCGCCATCAATTCAAAGTACCAATTCAAGCGGCTATTGGCAGCAAGATTATCGCCAGCGAACACATCCCCGCCTTGCGGAAAGACGTGCTTGCTAAGTGTTACGGTGGTGACATTAGCCGGAAGAAGAAACTGTTGCAGAAGCAGGCTAAGGGTAAGAAGCGAATGAAAGCCGTGGGTACGGTGGATGTACCGCAGGAAGCGTTTATGGCGGTGCTGCGTTTGGATCAGCAGTAACACCACTCTCAGTCTCTGGTTCTCTCGTTACCAGGCTTGACCTGGTAACTATTTCAACTTAATAAAGGCTGTTTGGTATAATTCCCAGATGTTTGACAACATCTGCAAATTTCTCGCCGAAAACTTCTCTACAGACTTTGCCAGTTGGCTGTTGGGAGAACCTATTACCTTAACGGAACTCAGTCCTTCAGAACTCTCTCTGGAACCAATTCGTGCAGATGCACTGATTCTACTACAGTCAGATCAAACGGTTCTGCATCTAGAATTTCAGACGCAAGCCAATGCTGATATTCCCTTTCGGATGATTGATTATCGGCTGCGAGTCTATCGCCGCTTTCCTCACAAGCGAATGCGTCAAGTGGTAATTTATTTGAGACAGAATAATTCTGAACTAGTACAACAGAATACATTCAGCATTCCAGGGACTCATCATGAATTTGAGGTAATTCGCCTATGGGAGCAGTCAACAGATGTATTTTTGAGAACACCTAGACTGCTGCCTTTTGCTGTATTAAGTCGCACTACAGATCCGGTTAGTGTACTAAACCAAGTGGCAACGACAATTGAGGAAATAACAGAGTCTCGAATTCAAAGTAATATTGCTGCATCCGCAGCGATTTTAGCTGGTTTAGTATTGAAGAAGGAAGTAATTAGGCAAATCTTAAGGGCAGAAATTATGCGAGAGTCAGTAATTTACCAGGACATTTTAGAGAAAGGTAAGGCAGAAGGCAAGGCGGAAGCATTACTACAAGTAGCAAGGAATCTGCTTCAAACTGGTATGCCTTTAGAGCAAATAGTTATGGTAACAGGGTTGTCTGCTGAACAGTTACGATTGTTGCAACAAGAGGGAGAAACCAACCCACCACAATAAGCGCCTATGCGAAATTTAATTGCGATAGTCCTAAAATATTAGTCATTCACATGTCTGTTGACAACAGACCAATTATAACAGTTGTAATGAAAGCCAGATATAAATTCCGTTTCTACCCGACAGACCAACAGCAACAGCTTTTAGCTCAGTTGTTTGGTTGTGTTCGCGTAGTTTGGAATGATGCATTGGCTATTTGCAAAAAATCTGAAAAACTACCAAGTACCAACGACTTGCAAAAGTTGGTGATTACCCAAGCTAAAAAAACTGAAGAACGAGTATGGTTGTCTGAGGTTTCTAACATCCCGTTGCAACAGTCTGTTGCTGACTTAGGAGTTGCCTATCAAAACTTTTTTGATTCTGTTAAAGGTAAGCGTAAGGGTAAAAAAGTTGGCAGTCCGAAATTCAAGAAGAAGACAAGCCAGCAGTCTGCAAGGTTTAGAATTGGTGGGTTCTCAATCAAAGGCAATGAGGTGTATCTTGCAAAAATTGGCAATGTTAAGCCGATTTGGTCTAGGAAACTACCTTCTACACCTACTTCAGTCACGGTAATTAAGGACTGTGCAAACCGCTATTTCCTTAGTTTTGTAGTGGAAGTTGAGCGTATTCAATTCGATGCCAAAAACCAAAGTATCGGTATTGATTTAGGTATTAAAACCTTTGCAGTGATGTCAGATGGATCTAAGGTTGAAAGTCCTAAGTACTCAGCCTTAGACAGAAAAATCCGTAAACTTCAGAAGAAATTAGCCCGTCAACCGAAAGTCTCAAAACGTAGAAATAGAACTCGAATTAGAATTGCAAAGCTGCATAACAAAATTGCAGATACCCGCAAAGATTTCTTGCACAAATTATCTACCAAAGTCGTTAGCGAAAACCAAGCTATCGTTTTGGAAGATTTAAATGTGTCAGGGATGGTAAAAAACCGCAAGCTTGCTAGAGCGATTCGTCTCCAAGGCTGGAGAGAGTTTCGGGTATTGTGTGAGACTAAATCTGAAAGGCTAAACCGGGAGTTCAGAGTAATTAGCAGGTGGGAACCAACAAGCCAAACTTGTTCTTGTTGTGGGTATCGGTGGGGCAAGGTTAATCTCTGTGTTCGGTCGGTGCTGTGTTTAAATTGTGGTACAGAACACGACAGAGACGAAAATGCGGCTAAAAATATAAACAAAGTCGGGATGGGTCATCGCCACGACTCTAAATGGACACAGAGACAGAGTCAGACTACCTCGGTAGCATCAGTCAATGAAGTGTCAAGAATCACCGCACCTTCAGGTCGGTGAGTATGTCAATTTTAGGACAATCACTACTAAGGTAACTTTGCAAAATTCCCACACACAGCATATATAGTGCTTCTTGGTTGAGTGCAATACACCAAAGTCTTGAAATCGCGCTCATCGATTACTACGAACGTGTGCGATCGCCCTGCCTAATATCTTTTACCGCTGATTCAACTGTTGCAATAACAAATTTAAATCTTTTGTGCGTTGCTCGGTGATGCGAGCTAAGCAATTAATTCTGGTGGGTGATTCTAATGAACCCCCTGCATAGATACCGCCCTCAAAAGCACAAGCCGCATCTCGAAACTTTATCCAGGCTAGCTGTGCGTTAGTCAATCTTTTCTTTTGATTTGCGTTTAATTTTGGCTGTAACGCTTGATAAACTTGATTAAGTTTCTTATCAGCCGCCTTATAGGCGCGATCGCCGCAAATTAACATCTCTTGTGTAGTTTGGGGAGCTTGACAGTTGACATTTTGAGTAATTTGTTGAGAACTATGTCCTGCAAAGCTAGGTGCATTAGTAATACCCAACAGCGACAGTGCGGCAAGTGCGAAGAACTTCTTCATAATTCACTCCTGATAAATTAGCATATTAAATCACAATTTATAGCCGTCACCATGTGGATATTACTGTGAATGACTAGCAGTCAATCGGATTTCACACCACGAAAATCGCAATTTCACAACTATATCTTCTGTTCAGAATTCACCAGGCACACGTTAAGCTTGATGAAGGTAGCAATTTATTGCGCTTTTTATATTAATTACTCTTTTGCTGGTAATTTTTAATTTTCACTGCTTGAGAAACTCGGAATGCTAGACCAAATTTTTGATTACCTTCACCTTCATCTCAGCATTGAAGCGTCTATAGTCCTGCTGATCCTGATCTTTCTAGAGGCAGTGCTATCTGCTGACAATGCGATCGCTCTCGCTGCGATCGCCCAAGGATTGGAAGATAAAAAACTTGAACGTCAGGCACTTAACCTGGGTCTAGTCGTTGCCTATGTCCTCAGAATTACATTACTACTTAGTGCTACCTGGGTGCAACAGTTCTGGCAATTTGAGTTGCTAGGTGCAGCTTACCTCCTGTGGCTAGTATTCCAACATTTCACCTCAGAAGAAGAAGAAACCGACGGACATCATCACCACGGCCCCCGTTTTAGCTCTTTGTGGCAAGTAATACCAGTTATTGCCCTGACAGATTTGGCTTTTTCTTTGGATAGCGTTACCACTGCGATCGCTGTTTCTCAAGAAACTTGGTTGGTACTCACTGGTACAACTATTGGGATCGTGACTCTGCGTTTTATGGCGGGTTTGTTTATCCGTTGGTTAGATGAATTTGAGAACCTAGAAGACGCAGGCTATATCACTGTGTCGTTAGTGGGTTTGCGCCTACTGTTGAAAGTGGTCAATGATGCTTTTGTACCGCCAGAATGGTTAATGATTACTGCGATCGCTCTGATTTTAACCTGGGGATTCTCCAAGCGTACCCTAACAGAATTAACACCAGAACCGGAAACAGAAAAGACGGAAATTAATGTAGAGGGACTGGGGACTAGGGACTAGGGCATCGGGCAAGGGGCATCGGGCATCGGGCAATGGGCATCGGGCATTGGGCAAGGGGCAAAGATAATGGTTAAATCCTAATTTCCAATACCCAATACTCAATCCCCAATCCCCGATCCCTAAATTACTCGTGCAACCAAGGCATCAACTGCGGTTGCCAACTCACCAATTCTTCTTCCTTAAACCATAGAGCAATTTCACGCTGTGCTGTCTCGATAGCATCGGAACCGTGGATAATATTGCGACCAATATTTACACCAAAGTCACCCCGAATTGTCCCAGGTTCTGCCGTCAAAGGGTTAGTTGCACCAATCATTTTTCTAGCAGCAGCAACGACGCCTTCACCTTCCCAAACCATCGCTACCACAGGGCCAGAAGTAATAAAATCAACCAACCCTGCAAAAAACGGTCTTTCTTTGTGAACGTCGTAGTGCGCTTCAGCTAATTCCCGGGTAACTTTCATGAACTTTAAGCCCACCAGGGTAAAGCCTTTTGTTTCAAAGCGACGGACAATTTCACCAACTAGTCCGCGCTGTACGCCGTCAGGCTTAATTGCAAGAAATGTGCGTTCCAAAGCTGCTATCTCCTCAAACTGAATGAATTTGTTATTAGTCAAGAGTCCAGAGTCAACAGTCCATAGCCAAGAATCCAAGTTTTCTGTAGTCTTATAGTCTCAAGTTCGAGCCGATAGTGTTTTTACTATTGACTATTGACCATTGACTCAGGATTAATGACCAATCACAGAATATCTTAGAAATTATCTCAGGGTACATGTGTCTGCAAAGATGAATAAGTTAGATTGTTCATGGGTGAAACACAAAGGTCAGGAAAATGCGTCTTGAGTCAACTGCTACATCAGATGAGGTAGTTAAACCGCCCTCCCATAATAGTAAAAAAGCTGAATTGAAGAATCACAAACAAAAGAAACTGCTGCCACCTGCCAGCACACCAGAGGGCACATATGTTTGGAAAATAGAAGATAGCGAAGCGTTGTACCGGATTGAAGGTTGGGGACAACCCTATTTTTCAATTAACGCAGCTGGTCACATTACTGTTTCTCCCAAGGGCGATCGCGGCGGTTCTCTCGATTTGTATGAATTGGTCAATGCTCTTAAACAGCGTAATCTCGGACTGCCTCTATTGATTAGGTTTTCCGATATTTTAGAAGACCGGATCGAGCGCTTGAACGCTTGTTTTGCCAAAGCGATCGCTCGCTACAACTATCCTGGAGTTTACCGTGGTGTATTTCCCGTTAAGTGCAACCAGCAGCGACATTTAGTTGAAGACTTGGTACGCTTTGGCAAACCGCATCAATTTGGCTTAGAAGCTGGTTCTAAGCCGGAATTAATGATTGCCCTGGCAACGCTGGATACACCAGGAGCGTTGTTAATCTGTAATGGTTACAAAGACAAGGAATACATCGAAACAGCGATGCTAGCCCAAAGACTGGGGCAGACGCCGATAATTGTCTTAGAACAGATTGAAGAAGTTGATTTAGTCATCGAAGCTAGTCAACAGTTGGGCATTCAGCCAATTGTTGGCGTGAGAGCTAAACTGAGTACCCAAGGCATGGGACGCTGGGGAACCTCTAGCGGCGATCGCGCTAAGTTTGGTCTGACCATTCCAGAAATTATCCAAGCAGTTGACAAGTTACGTGCTGCTAATCTGTTAGATTCTCTCCAACTTTTGCATTTCCATGTTGGGTCGCAAATTTCTGCCATTAATGTGATTAAAGATGCCATCCAGGAAGCCAGCCGTATTTATGTAGAGTTGGCAGCACTGGGGGCAAATATGAAATATCTCGATGTTGGCGGTGGTTTGGGTGTAGATTACGACGGCTCGCAAACTAATTTCTATGCCTCGAAAAACTACAACATGCAGAACTACGCCAATGATATTGTGGCAGAGCTAAAAGATACTTGTGCTGAGCGAAATATACCTGTACCAACACTGATTAGTGAAAGCGGAAGGGCGATCGCCTCTCACCAATCGGTACTAATTTTTGATGTTCTCAGTATCAGTGAAGTCTTAACCGAACTACCTGAACCTCCAAAAGATGGGGAATCCCACATTATCACCTACCTGTGGGAAACCTACCAGTCAATCAACGAAGAAAATTACCAAGAGTTCTACCACGACGCCACCCAATTTAAAGAAGAAGCCATTAGCCGCTTCAACTTGGGAATATTGAGCATTACCGAACGCGCCAAGGCAGAACGGCTTTACTGGGCTTGTTGTCAAAAAATATTGAACATAACCAGACAGCAAGAATACGTACCAGATGAAATGGAAGACCTAGAAAAAATCATGGCTTCAATCTACTACGTCAATTTATCTGTGTTTCAATCAGCACCAGATTGCTGGGCGATTGACCAATTATTCCCGATTATGCCGATCCATCGCTTGGGTGAAGAACCAACGCGGCGGGGTATTTTGGCAGACCTTACCTGCGATAGTGACGGCAAAATCGATCGCTTTATCGATCTGCGGGATGTGAAGTCTGTCTTAGAGCTCCACCCCTTCAACCCAGGAGAACCTTACTATTTGGGAATGTTCCTCAATGGAGCGTACCAAGAAATCATGGGAAATTTACATAACCTCTTCGGTGACACTAACGCCGTCCATATCCAATTGACACCCAAAGGCTACCAAATTCAACATGTTGTCAAGGGTGATACCATGACTGAAGTAGTAGGATATGTACAGTACGACTCTGAAGATATGGTGGAAAACATCCGCCAGCGTTGCGAACAAGCTTTAGAAGAAAATCGCATTACTCTTGCAGAATCCCAGCGACTGCTGCAAACTTACGAACAGAGTTTAAGAAGATATACGTATCTGAATAGTTAGTAGTTGGTGGTTGTTTGTTGTTTGTGGTTTGGAATAACCAACCAACAACCAACAACCAACAATCAACAATTAACTGGCGTTTGTCCCCAACAATTCTGCGATCGCTTGCCGTTCAGCTGGGGTTTGGGATGGCGGTGTTTGACGAGCATCGGTAATTAGCCAATCTAACGCCGCAGCTTGGACGTCTATTGTTGCCCCAGTCTTATCTACGCAGTAACGTCCAAACACTAACTTATCGACTAGCCGCACTCCCGGCCCCAAGCGCGACCATTCAAAAATTACGCTGTTTTCTACCGTCGCCCCACTGCATATCCAGCAGTTTGGGCCGATCATTGTTGGACCGACTATCTTTGCACCGTCTTCGATTTTGGTCATGGCACCAATGTACACTGGCCCTGTGATATCAACTTTGTCCCAATTTACCGCCACGTTTAAGCCAGTGTAGATACCAGGGGCGACTTGATGACCAGGGATTTGTACGTTTTTGATCTCTCCTAACAGCACACCGCGAATTGCCCGCCAGTAGTCAGGGACTTTACCAATATCCACCCATTCAAAATCCATCGGGATTGCGTAGAAAGGTGCACCCAATTCTACTAGTTTGGGGAATAGTTGGCTGCCAATATCATACTCTGTACCAGAGGGGATGTAGTTCAACACCTCTGGTTCAAAGATGTAGATACCCGTGTTAATGTTTGTGCTAAGGGCTTCATCTACCTTGGGTTTTTCTTGGAAAGCTTTCACGCGGCCATCGTTATCGGTGACAACCACACCATAACTAGAAACCTCTTCCTTGGGAACAGATTTCATGATGATAGTAGCAATTGAACCCTTGGATTTATGCCACTTAACTGCTGCTGTCAAATCTAGGTCAATCAAAGCATCTCCGCACAAAACCACAAAAGTATCGTCAAAAAACGGGTAAAAATCCTGGATTTTCTTCATCCCGCCAGCAGAACCAAGGGCTTCACCTACCAGCGTACCCTCAACAATTCGTCCTTCAAAAGAATAAGCAATTTGTACGCCAAATCGCTGACCATCACGGAAATAGCTTTCAATTTCCTCAGCCAAATGGCTGACATTGACCATAATCTGGTCAAACCCATGTTGGCGTAACAGTTCTAGTAAAAATTCCATCACTGGCTTTTGCAGGATGGGCATCATCGGTTTGGGCATAGTGTACGTAATCGGACGCACCCGAGTTCCCTTACCCGCTGCCAGAATCATCGCCTTCATAAATATTTATTCCTCAACCACAAGCCAGTTAACTTTCAGTGAGTGATACTTAATCATCGGTTTATTTTTGCTCCAAGTCATCCATAAAACCACGTAACACGGTAGTTGTCAGACATGGTATAACCATAGGCATAGCAAGATGACATGTGTTGGCTTAGCGTATCTAAATGCCTACCCCATTCCTTGGAAGGGCTGGCATTTCTAAAAGAAACGCTACTCTGTGAGAAGTCGCCTTATGGGCGTCTACAGGAACATACAAACTATCCCTCATCTTTTCAATTTACTCAGATTTTGGAGTAAGCTGAAATATTTATTCTAATAATCAATTGTATTTATAGGTTAAATACACTCAGTTCATCGACTGTTCCAAATTTTTGCTAATACTTTCTGTATTTGTGAGTAACCGAATTTTGATATCGTGGTAAAACTCGTCTTGAAATAGCTCTACCTTGGATTGAGCCGAGAGCAATAGTAGTGCCCAGAAAACGCTTACTAAGTGGCTATTTGGGGAATTGTGAGCTGATTCATCATGTTCCGTTTGCTTTGTTTGCGTCCACAACTGTACTAGTTGTTCCAAATCCAAGCAATTTTGTTCCAAACAAAGTTCAGCTGCCCAACGGTACAAAACTTGCTCTAATTCTCCTGCTACTTCTGTGAGGTTTTCCTGGTGAGCTAATTCTAATGCTGCTCGCATTGTTTGCAAGCTTGGCTGACGCCGGGAACGGGGCGGCTTGTTGACTTTTTCTACCAGTTTCAGCTGTTCTGCCATGACCTGCAATTGATCGATTAGTTCTTGCAGAGTCACGCGACGCTTTGGTGGAGGCATTGCCGCCGGACGGCGACGCAAATGCCGCTCGAATTGCAATCTATGAGCCTGATAAAGTACTCCGTCTTCAGTTTCTTCCGACAGCACCTCATCTACTAAAGCCTCTTGTTCATCCGCAGCAGATTGCAATTGCATCAGAGTGTTCGCCTTGAATAACACTAGCATTGATGCTGAGAGAATTGCCTGCCCGGACTGAGACAAGTCGGCTTCATAACCTTTTCTTGTTGCCTCCGGTGCCATTAATTCTATGTAACGGTCTATCACCTCTATCACTTGGACATCCCAAGGGTCTATTTTCCCCTCTTCAGCCTGATGTATAAGATTTTCAATTGTTGCCAGTAACTCAGATGCATCCATCAAAAAATTCTAGGGAATTGTGAATTGGGAATTGGAAATGGGGAATTGGGAATAGATGGTTTTCTTTTCCATTCCCCATTCTCCATTATCCATTCCCGTCACTCAGCAATTGCTTGTGCTTGTTTATTTGAATTTGAAGTATCACCTGCTGGTGGTAGGGCCAGTTTTAACGATTGAATTTCTACTTGATACTGTTCTATCCTGCTCTCTAGTTCCTGAATCCGGCCGTTGCTTTGGCGGACTTTTTGACTAGACAGTAGCAGTCGCTGCCAGTGCGTCCAGATACCAAATAACCAAGCAAAAACCGCACCTAAGCCGATCGCTAACAGTAGTTCCACAGAAATCGGTGCTTGCACCTGCACCCCAGGAATGACATGAATTGTGCTTGGTTCGGTGTTCTGTATCGCAAATAAAGCAAAAGCTAAACAGAAGATAAAAATTATTACAAAGTTTACTTGTCTCATTGGAAACCAAATACTACGTAAGATGTTTTGGTTAATGCTTCCCTGAAACTCGCAGTCACTACTATTGTGAATTGTGATTCCTGATTGTGCAACTGTTAATTTGAAATATTTTCAGCAACACAATTGTTGAAAGTTGACAAGCAAATATTATGCGAACAAGTATAAACAATCAAGCTTATCATGAAATTTTGATACTCTTTTTATTTGTAAAAAAAATCAATCTTAAATGAGCCTTTATACTGAATTTTTGTGATGGATTTTTCTGAAAAAACAGCTCGAAAATTCTCTGAGTAAACCAAAAATTCAGCCATAGTTAGGGCTTATTTTAACGTTTGCGATCGCTCACTCTGGCAACTGAAAATCCGGTAACTGGCAAATTGGCTTATCCAACTGGCGGGGATTTTCCTGGTTGAAGCATCAAAAAATCTCGGCATTGTTAGGTTTAAGCAACTTCCCCGACACATACATAAAGCTGTCCCACCCGCAGGTAGGACGGCGTTATAAATTTTCTTCTGTGTTTTTTTCTAACTCTGTTTCAAGCGCTTCTAATTCCTGGATTTTAGACTCTAGGCGCTGTATTTCGTTCTTTTTAGCTGTCAGTTGATCGCGATATTCATCGATCAGCTGGCGGATCATTTTCCCAATAATTGTCTCTCTGGATCTGAAATGTGCAAGTTCTCCTGTCGAGCCATCATCTCTATCAGTTCTGACCTGCTTACTCCAGCTTGAGATGCTTTTAGATCCAAGCGTGCGATCGCTGTCAGAGTCAGAGATATATTGACTCTCTCTTTTGGCTCCTCGTATCTACCGTGTTTCTTCTTCCCCATTGAGTGTAGTTTGCATAATTCTTACACCAGATCCTATCACTTTTTTCTTACACAACATTATTGCATTTCTTACACAATTTTGCTATTAATTAGTGTAATTTTACACAATATCTTCAGAAACAGTTTTCTCAAAAAAATTACCCAAAGCCATGAACCTCGTCGTAGTCAATGCCCCATCCGTAATTAGTTGCAAAACCCAAACACGCGGATGGATAAATCTCACCCATGTTCGGCAACTCGTGCATATATATCACCAGAAAACACTTATACTACTCGTGATTTGGAGCAACGGTGATAGGCAGGTTTTCAGAGGTGAAGATGCAGTTGCCATCATCCGGAGTTGGGAAAATGCCAACAAAATGAAGGGGTGATTTTAAGGCGATCGCTCCAAACCCTGTTTAAGCGATCGCCCTTAATCACTACTTGGCATTCATAAGTATAAAAATCACTATTAATTTTTTAAGAGCAAAAACAATTTGAGAACTGGTCAGCGAAATAATGAAGAACTAGAGTGAATCTAAACACTTCTGGTAAACCTGCGTACAGAATAGTTTCCAGTAACAACAATATTGAAGCGATCATGTCTCAGCCAACAATAGAATCAATCCTGCAAGAAAAACGCCTATTTTCCCCATCCGCTAATTTCTCTCAAAATGCCCATATCAAAAGTTTGGAACAGTACCAGCACCTTTACGAAAAAGCTAAAGCCAATCCCGAACAATTCTGGGCGGAATTAGCAGAACAAGAGTTGCATTGGTTCCAAAAATGGGACAAAGTATTAGACTGGCAACCCCCCTTTGTGAAGTGGTTCGTCAACGGCAAGATCAATATATCCTACAACTGTCTTGACAGACACCTCACCACCTGGCGTAAAAACAAAGCTGCGATTATTTGGGAAGGCGAACCGGGAGATTCGCGCACTCTGACCTATGCACAGTTACATCGGGAAGTTTGTCAATTCGCTAATGTTCTGAAACAACTGGGAGTGAAAAAGGGCGATCGCGTTGGTATTTATATGCCGATGATTCCCGAAGCTGCTATTGCTATGCTTGCCTGTGCCAGAATTGGCGCACCCCACAGCGTTGTGTTTGGTGGTTTCAGTGCGGAAGCTTTACGGGATCGGCTGATTGATGCCCAAGCAAAATTAGTTATTACCGCTGATGGTGGTTGGCGCAAAGATGCGATCGTTCCTCTCAAAGAACAGGTAGATAAAGCTTTAGCCGATGACGCTGTTCCTACTTTGGAAAACGTGCTGGTAGTACAGCGTACTGGGCAAAAGATTCATATGGAACCCGGACGCGATCACTGGTGGCACGATCTGCAAAAGGGTGTTTCCGCAGATTGTCCCGCCGAACCGATGGACAGCGAAGATATGCTGTTTATTCTCTACACTTCCGGCAGCACCGGCAAACCAAAAGGTGTCGTCCATACAACGGCTGGCTATAACTTATATACCCACATGACCACCAAATGGATTTTTGACATCCAAGATACAGATGTATATTTGTGTACTGCGGACGTAGGTTGGATTACTGGACATAGCTACATTGTTTACGGCCCCTTGTCCAACGGTGCAACCACGATTATGTATGAAGGAGCGCCCCGTGCTTCCAATCCTGGTTGTTTTTGGGATGTAATTGAAAAGTATGGTGTGACGATTTTTTATACCGCACCGACGGCAATTCGGGCTTTCATCAAAATGGGCGAACACCATCCCAAGGCACGAAATCTCTCTTCTCTGCGTTTGCTAGGAACCGTAGGCGAACCAATTAACCCCGAAGCTTGGATGTGGTATTACAGAGTAATTGGTGGTGAACGCTGTCCAATTGTCGATACATGGTGGCAAACGGAAACCGGCGGGATCATGATTACACCGCTACCAGGAGCAATTCCTACCAAACCAGGTTCTGCGACTCGCCCCTTCCCTGGAATTCTTGCAGATGTGGTGGACTTGGAAGGTAATGCCGTTGGTGATAACGAAGGTGGTTATTTAATAGTTCGCCATCCCTGGCCAGGGATGATGCGAACAATATACAACGATCCGCAACGCTTCCGCCGCACCTACTGGGAACACATCCCCCCCAAAGATGGACAGTATGTCTACTTTGCAGGCGATGGTGCTAGACGAGATGAAGATGGCTATTTCTGGGTAATGGGCCGCGTAGATGATGTCATTAATGTTGCCGGACATCGCCTGGGTACGATGGAAATTGAATCAGCTTTAGTTTCTCACCCTGCCGTAGCTGAAGCAGCTGTGGTTGGTAAGCCAGATGAGGTGAAGGGGGAAGATATAGTTGCTTTTGTGACTTTAGAAGGCGGTAATAATCCTACTGAAGAACTGAGTAAGGAACTGAAGCAGCATGTGATGAGCGAAATTGGTGCGATCGCCCGTCCCGGTGAAATTCGCTTTACTGATGCTTTACCCAAAACGCGATCGGGTAAGATTATGCGGCGGTTGTTGCGTAATCTTGCAGCCGGACAAGAAGTATCTGGTGATACTTCTACATTAGAGGATAGAAGTGTACTCGATAAGCTGCGGGAAGGTGCTTAATCCGACTGTAGTTTAGATTTAGCTAGGGTGCGTTAATAATGCGTGACGCGCCCTAGATTTTGTTTGTTAGGAACGTGAAGTATATTTTTATTTTTGAAAATTGTTAACATATTTTCTGAGTAGATATAAAACCTGAATCATAGAAAAATTATTACGCGATGAAACCAAAGAATACTCTCAAGCCAGCTTTTTTTAAAACTGTTAGTTGCTTGACGTTAGGTATCTTAACTATCACGAATACGTCTCAATTGGTTGTTGCAGAGATAGGAAGTTCTGCTGTGACTAGACAACACACGCTAGCGCAGTTCTCTGGTTCTGACAGTCAATCGCAAGAGCGATCGCAACTTGTGCAAACTGCAAATACCCTATTCAGCCAGGGTGATTTGACTGGTGCAGAAGAAAATTTACGTAAGCTAATCAAGAAGTACCCAAAGGATGCCTTTGGACACTACCAGTTAGGGAATGTCCTGTTTCGTCAGGATAAAAAAGAAGATGCAATCAAAGCATATCAAGAAGCGATTCGCATAGATTCTAAATACGCACTTGCACACAATGCCATTGGGATTGTTTTTGCAGATCAAGAGCGATGGGAAGAAGCCATTGTAGAGTATAATAAAGCACTAGCAATCAATCCTAACTATGGTGATGCACTCACAAATTTAGCTCAGGCGCTTTGGATACAAGGCAAGCGAAATGAAGCGATCGCATCCTTGGAAAAAGCTTTAAATATTTTTAAAGAGCAAAATAGACCTCAGAAAGTAGAACGCATTGAAAAGATTTTACGGGAAATGAAAACTGGTGATGACCCGACAGTTTCGTAAGTGAAATTGCGCGATCGCCCGTTTCAATGAAATTTGCTTTACCGATGTTTTAGTAAAAACCTGATTCATAACTAGTGGTCTGTCCCATTAATTTTGTTGGGTTGGATAAATCTTTGAAAGCTTAACTCTTGCATCTTCTGTACGAAAACGCCAATCTACACAAACTTGATTAATATTGCGATCGCCTTGCCAAGTTGAAACCTCTTTTTGTAAAGTTTCAATATTAGGAATTCTTCGTTGAAGACATTGACGGAGGAGTACAGACAATTCAGATTCAACCACTATTTCTAAACTCACAAGCTGGTCTGCTAACATTCTTAAAGTCCAACGTGTACTCCCAGCAGGTGCATCACTACAAGTTGTTGCTATTAAGTATGCTTCCGCAAAATTAGTTAACTTTCTTGGCTTACCTGGACGCTTTTTCTCTTTTAATGTTTCTTTTAAATTTTCACAAACGAACTGTTTACGAGTTCGCTCCACTGTGGCCACAGACACATGTAACGCTTGTACTATTGTCTCATCCTTCTTGCCATCTGCTGCCATTAATTATGTATGTGCGCGACGAATTTCTCTGGCTTTTGCTGAACCCTTTGTGACTAGATCCAGTAATTCTTGCCTCTGCGAGATGCTGAGATTAATTTCATACTTCTTGTTCATACACCCTTTTTCCTTATGGGATCTCGGTGAAAATAAAATGTCGGTGCCCTATCAAATATATTTTGGCTCAACCCAAGGACTGGTGGGCGTTGCGCCCCCAGGCGCAACGCGAGGGCACGCTCCTTTTTGCGCCCGAGGATTGGCCTATGCACGCGATCGCCTGTCAGCTTGTGGGTACAGACGCACCCACATTGCTATTTAATCACGATCTAGTGCTACCCAACAAAATTAATGGGACAGACCACTAGCAAGATAATTATTAAAAATTGGAGCCAAGACCGAGGAAGTATTATTTTAACGTGAGTTCGACGGGACTAAAAAATGGCAGGAGGTAGAGTAGGCAAATCTTTTGGATAAAATGTCAATGGCAGGTTTTTTGGGCAAATAGGTATAAGCCGCGCTCACCAGCCATTAAATTCACCAAAAAGTTAAATGGACTACGATGACGATCTGGTTCGATTTGACAAATATTTTTGAGATGGTCATAGACCGACTCGCTTAAGCGCACGTTTACGTAGTTGATGGTAATTGTGGTATTTGCTGCCAAAGGTTTTCCCATGAGGAGCAAAAATCATCTACATCGCAGAAAATTTGTGTGATGTCGAGGCGAGATACAATAGTAGACATAGCCGAAACCTTGATTTTTCTTAGATATTTTTAGTTTCGGCATTTTTTTGTCACTTTTTACCTCTTCTCAATTAATCGTCGTGCTCGTCTGCGCCACTGTGCGCGATCGCTGCCGTGAATCCCAGTTGAGCAATTCTTACATAGCAAGCTTTTTGCCCCTTCCTATCCGTCGAACTCACGTTATTTTACGAGCCATTATTATTCTTAGTATAGAAGAACAGCATGGTTCATAGTAAGTACTTAAGTACTTACTACAAGCCAAGAAGATTTGTAGTCATTAGTAGTCATTATTGGATAATCAAAGGCTGAGTTGCCAAGTCATCCAAGCCAACCGCTGCTAACAAATCTGTCCACTCTGTCTCAAGTGTGCGATTTTGCGGATTTTTCTGCCGCATTTCTGCCAGTGTGGTTAGCGCATCGTACCAAAAAGCATTGTTGGCATAAATAGCAACTTGCTGTAGGGGCTGCGCTGTTTGTAGCTGCTTAGCTACACTCTGGTTGAGGTCTTTTCGCAAAATGACTCCTTCAACATAAATGGGGGCTGATTGCTTTTGGGGATCGCAGTAGACGTTGAAAAACCAGCGATAGCGTTTGCCCACTTGTAGTGGTGGAACACTCTGTGGGATAGGAACACCGATCACACCTGCTTTTTCTGGTAGAGCGATCGCCGTATTGTAGACCGGATCTTTTGACTCATCATCCAGCAATACAAACTCAACCGGATAGCCAGCGCTCTTGGTATAGGGTAGATAAAACCATAACTTCGGGCGTTCTTCAGTTGTCAATCCCCAGACATTTGTCACCGAGGCTGGTTGCTCAGTTAAGGGTACTAGGGCAGTTAAAGGAGGTTTAACATCCGGACAGCTACCTCGTCTCGCTCCACCAAAGCGGCGACCTCCAGGAGCAGGGCCTGGCGGTACTTCAGGCAAATCAACACGAATGGGTTCCTTAGTTGATGGTTGAGTTGAAGTTACTTGTGAAGTTTTAGTAGGGGTTGATACAGAAGACTGTGCCGCAACCAAAGTGAAAGTAGCAAGTAAGCTAGTGCTACTGAGGGCAATTGCCAAAACCAGTTTAATTGGCCGTAAATTGATATTCATAAGCCATCCCTAATATCATTTGTAATTTCAATATTTTTTATTTCTCATATCAATCTAGTAATTGTACTTATTGACTATTAATAATTAACAATTGACTTATTTTGTAAACGCGGAGCAGTTTTCCGCAAGGTGTTTTGAATTGATGTAATGCCAACTGTTCCCACTAGGGTCAAAGCTGATGGTATGAACGGTACCCAATATCCTTGGATAAATAAACCTAAGCAGAAAATGTAAAGAATTCCTGAGCAAACAACGATAAAGATTGCTAAGCGTGTAGATGGGTATTGTATTCGCCAAACTAGCAATCCTCCTGCTAATGACCAAACCCCAATCCACATCACCTCTGCTAACGGCCGCCATGTCCGCAATAGTGGACGTTCATCAAGGACGGCACTGAGAATCTGACTGACCATATGGGCTTGTAACAAGACTCCCGGCATTTGGTTGTCTAACTTACCACTGTATGGTGTAGCCCAATAGTCTGGAAAATCACCTTTAGCGGCAACACCAATTAAAACAATTCTATTTTTGATGGCGTTGGGGTTGACCTGGGCAGACAAAAGTTGCGTCAGCGTCACTTGTTCGGCTACTCGCTTTGCAGAACGGTAGTTTAGAAAAATTTGACCGCCGTTGGCATCGATGTTTTGATAGCCACCAGTTCGCGACTGCAAACGTGTGAAAATCGTACGGCCCAGCTGTAAATCTCCCTTGGGAGTAAACTTTGGTTTCACTCCTTCAGCCTCCAAATAGCGAAATGCCAATTGCAAGCTGAGAGCATAGTCAGTTGGACAGGGTGATGTTGCCTCTTGATTCATAAACAGCAGATGCCGACGCACTACTCCGTCCGGATCGTGGATGAAGTCACTGAAACCCAAGCGGGATTTCGGTATTTCCGGTGGTGGTTCAATACCAGTGGTATTGACTGCTGCATCGCTACCTTTACAAACACCGACTAAGTTTGGTGTTTGTTTAAGACGATTGATTAAATCTGGAGATTCCGCAGGAAAATCACGGTAGATATCCAAGCCGATCGCTCGAGGTTGGTACTGCTGAAGTTTCTCTAGCAGTCGCAGAAGAGATTGATCGGACAGAGATGTTCCCTTCAGTGATTCGCCTTTGCGGCGTTGGGCTGCAATGTCGGCATCGTTAATTGTTACCAGTAGCAGGCGTGGATCGGGGTCTTCACTGATGAGGACGGAGCGCGATCGCATCATCCAATCAAAAGCTTGTAACTCCAAATCTTGCAGCACTCCCAAAATTCTTAACCCACTGATTGTTGCGGTAATTGCTACACTATAAAATAATATCTGTGTAAATCTGCGTAGATGAGAAGCAACAGAAATCTGTTGGACTGTTTTTTTTGGGGCAACCCTGCCTGTAATCCCTTCCCAAGTGGGGGGTAATTGTGCAAGATTTTGACAAATTACAGGTAGCCAAGTTGCACAGGGGAACCTATCCTCTAGTCCTTGTAAGTGTTCCCTTGCTTCTCGCACTGCCAGGTAAAAAGGCTCACCACCAGCAAATCCTTCTAGAAAATACTTTAAAAACTCCTGTGCTACCAAGTCCGGGACTGGTTCGCGCATGACAATCATTTGGGGAATATGTAGATCGGCTAATTGTTCTGCTATTCCTAATCCATCACAGGAGTTAAAAATTGCTAGCTGCAAGCCCCGTTCAACGGCTTTTTTTAAGGCGTATTTTAATTCCTCAATCGTGAGGCTATCGGTTTTATTAAGGTAAATTCTGCCAATGCCATTGTTTCCCTGACTGGAACTGTGCCCGGCAAAAAAAAGAATATCCCAGTTTTTTCGCCACAGGTAGTCATTCAATTCCTGACGTTGTGGTTCTACTAAAAAACTAACATCAGCTACAGGTAAGGTCTCTAGTAAAGCTTTGTCTGCTTGAGTATCGATTCCCTGACTATTGCCGATGATGGCTAAAATATTTACTTTATTATTGTGTGTTTTCTTGGTAGCGATGCGCTCGTATCTCGGAGGTGCTAGGGCAATTTCTGCCTTGGGGTAGCGTTCCAGCACGTCCCAAAGATGCCAGGGCAGACGCTGTAATTCTCGATTTTCTGTTTGTAATATGACTCGGATATTGTCTGTGGGCAATAATCTTTCTAGCCATTTCTCCCGGACAGGACGAAATGCGGTTGCAAGTAGCCAGGTGTTGAGATGCGATCGCAAAACATGAGCAGTTTTGTCACACTCTTGGGCAAACGACACATTCGTTACCTGCACTTCATCAGCAGACAAACGATAAAAGTTACCCAACTTTAGATAACTCGACTGCCATTCTTTATACTTTTGTAATAATTCCGCCGCTGGAGGTAATCTACCTGCAATTTCCGATGAAGGTAGTTGACCTTCTTCACCTATTTGCAGCGTGACAGCAAACCCTCGGTCAAAGCTACCGTCTGCAAATTTCAGAACCACTAACTTACCCATAATTAAAACAGATGGGGGGATAGGGGGATGGGGCGATGGGGAGATAGGGGGACACTAATAATAATTTTCGACTATTGGCCATTGACTATTGACTCTTGACTAAATTACGAAATTTTCTGTCACACAGGCATCATTCAGTGCTACCTTAACGCTAAACTGCTCCCCGGGTTCTCCTCTAAACTGTAACTGAATGTAATTGTCTGCATTTCTGGCTTGGGCTTCTAAAAATTCTGCTCCTGAGCGATCGATAACTATGAGTTTTACTCCTGGTGTCAGGTAATTTTGACTATTAGCTGGGTGCAATTGTACGTGAATGCTCGTTTGTTGGTTAGCTTGAGGGCTGATTTCCACAATTAAAACGACGAGTTGATTGGCAATCTTGATTCCTAAGTCAATCAATTTTCCTCGTCTCACGGTTGGTTCTTGCTGGTTATTGGTATTTTCTTCAATCAAATTGCTACTTCTAAAGGCAAAAGCTGGGGCAAGTTCTGGCTGATTCCACAACGATTCTAGAGTTTGCCAGCCAGTATCAAAGATACCTGCAAACCACTGGCTCAAATTTACTAATTCAGGAGCTGGTGAAGCGATCGCGGTTGGTGCTAAATGTTCAATTAATGCTTCTAGAGGTTGCAGTTGACTTAAAGGCAGTTCTTCATCTGCAACGCTGCGAACAAACCCCAACAGCTTTGCTTCTTGCAGCGATTCATCTACTTGCACAACTACATAACCTATTCGTTCTTCCCAGGTTTCTGGAGGAACATAACAAATTTCTCGATCCAGACTTACAGGACGGCACTCCAAACGCCCAATTCCTGGTAACTCCAAATCGGCGACATCAGCACACAGACGTACAACCGGATTCCAACTGTCACCAGTTCTCAAATCGGTGGCAATATCCATCATTTGCAAGTAGTCATTTACTACCAACACACAAAGCGTATTTAAGCGGACTCGTTCGGCACGTTCAGGAGTAGGCTGCTGATTGGCAAACTGCTGGGCAGTTCTGCGGGCTGCTTGGGTAATGGGCAATGTTAAAGAATACTCGTCTAAGTTCAGTGTCTTGCGTGACATGGATCATTCCCCAATGATGAATGCTGCTATATACTTATCGTTTGCCATAACAACAATTACGCAAAAAATTGTTCTTTGTTGGTGGTTGGTTGTTGGTTGGAACAAACACCAAACAACCAACAACTAACAACAAATTAGAGCCAATTTCCAATTAGTACATAAGCAGACCAAAAACTGGGTGCGTTGTAGTTGGGATGCTTCAGCAATTGTAATTGAGCGCGGCGGAGAGCTTCCGCTTTGGTGATGCTGACATCTTTTAATTCTCGATAAAAAGCACCGATAAACTGGGCTGTGGATTCATCATCAATTTGCCATAAAGAAGCCACGGTACTGCGTGCACCCGCACGTACGGCTGTTCCTGCTAAACCTAGGGCTGCACGTTTGTCTCCTGCTGCTGTTTGACAGGCACTCAATACTAATAGTTGCACTGCTTCCGGTCTGGTTTCATCCCGACCGCGCAGAATATTGTCGAATTCCGTGACGTTAATTGGTCCATCGGCAGCTAAGATAAAAGTTTGATCGGCGCTAGAACTAAACTGACCGTGGGTTGCTAAATGTACCACGTTGAAGGCAGCAGCATTCACTTGATTTTCTAGTGCTTTACTTGTGAATTGCTGATTCAAGAGATTGGTTGTTGGTATTCCAGTTTCGGCGATTAGTTCGATTTCAGTTTTAATCGCCGGCAAAGGTGGAAAGTTGGAATACTGCGGTGGTGGCTCAGTTAATCCAGCGGTTAAAGCGTTGAGTTGCTGTCGCTGTAGCGGTTTAGGGTCGAGGAGTTGCAGACCGACACTCAGGGCAATTGCATATTTTTCAATTAAGAATTGCTTGCCGTCGTAGAGGGAGGACATTGGTACATTACGTAGTACTCCATCCAGAACAAATACCAGGGTGTTTACCCCACTGGCTGACAATTGCGACTCTATCGGTTTAACCAGCCAGTTGTAAACTTGTTGTGACTGTGTCCTTGTAGCTTTGATCGCCGCAGGGTTGACAAGATTTTGACGCAATTCAACGACTGCTTTTTCTACTTCTGCTTGGGAAATCTGGGTGCGATAGTGTCGTAGTGGTTGTTTGGGAATTTTAACAATTAGTTGCAGTTCATTGGGAAGAATGATCGGGTATAAGATGGCAGCGGTAGGATTTTCTTTGTCTACGACTTGGTCTAGCAGCACTCGCTGACCTTGCAAACAAGCTTCTCGGAAGAAGTTATCTAATTCTGCTATTTTTAGTGCTTCAATCCGCTGACGGGCTTTTTCTAGAGTTTTTTCGTCTAGTTGTTTTTGTGTCAGCAGTAATTCGACTGACTGCCGATAAACTGGTTCGACGCTGTCACGAAAGTTGAATCGCACATCTTGATTGACTGCTACTAGATCGCTGCGAAGAGATTCGAGAGTTTGCACAGCTGTATCGTATGCTGCGATCGCTCCTTGTAAGTCTCCTTTTACTTTCAGCAATCTTCCTAATTGCCATTGCCACCGATAAGCAATATCTGGTGCATTACTACTCTGTGCTAATAGTAACGCCTGTTGAGTGAGGTTTTGTGCTTCTGACCATTGTCCAGTTTGCTCGTATAAGCTGCCCAAACTTCCCAAGGCATAAGCTTCTGCTCGTTTGTCACCCAAATTACGGGCTTGTTGCACGGCGGTAGCGAGGATCTGAGCAGGCGTGGGAGTGGGGGAAGAAATTTCTCTATTGCCAATTCCCGATTCCCGATTCCCGATTCCCAATTCCCCATTTCCTAATTTGACGAGGCTTTCTACAAAATTAATCCGCGCATAGATACTGGCACGACTGGGGGGAAGTGGGTCGAGTTGGGATTGAATTTCTGGTAGTAAAGTTTTTGCATCTGCTGATTTTTGCTCCTCAATTAGCAAGCTAAGGAGATTGAGTTGTGCTTGCACTTTCAAAAGAGGTGAGGGAGATGCTTTGACTGTTTGTTGATAAAAATCGATCGCTTGTTGTGTTTCCTGCTGGGCGCGGGCATTGTTACCTAAACTGAAAAGACTCGCAGCAACATTAGCAGGCGATCGCAGGCGCTTTGCTACTTCCAAACTTTCTTGGAGAACAGTGTAGGATGCTGGCAAGTTACCCACCAGCTGCAAAACATCACCAAGTGATCGCAACGTTATTGCTTTTTCTGGTGAGTCGCTTTGCGATCGCAGTTTTTGGTTAATCTGCAAAAGTGTCGCTTCTGCACGACGGTAAAATCCACTTGAAATTAGGGCTTGTGCTTGATTGATCTGCGATCGCACTACGCCGTTTTGGTCATTGGCTTTGGTATAAATATCCATCGTCTGCTGCCAAGTTTGTAATGCTTGTTCTGCCTGTCCTGTTAACAGTTGCAGACGACCCCGAATATCTAGCGTTTGAGCTAAAATCTTATAATTTTGGATTGTTTTTGCTTGGGGAGTTTGTTGTTTAAATCCTTGTAAATTCAAGCTTTGGGTAATTGCTTCTTGAGCTTGTTTCCATTCACCAAGTTGTTGATAAGCTAGTGAGAGATTACTCAAAGCTACAACTTGTTTAAGGGTTTCTCCCTGCTTTTGATACTCTTGCACTGCTTGCTTTAACACCTGCACAGCTTCAGCAAACCGCCCGGCGTCGTACAGCACTTTTCCTTTTTGTAAGGAAGAGGTAGGAGAAGAGGAGCCAGTGCGTTGCGGGGGTTCCCCCCGTTGTAGCACCTGGCGTGGGGAGAGTGGGAGATAGGGAGAGGGGGAGAGAGTGAGGGGAGGAAGTTTTGCTAAAGCTGGTGAAATACTAGTGCATAGTAAAGTAGTCACTAGTGCTAGTGCTAAAAAACGATATATCTTATCTTTTACTTTCATTTGCTTGAAAATTTTCAGAATGGCAAATTTATAACCAGACTATTTAAGATGACTTTCTCCCCATCACCCCATCTCCCCCTCTCCCCCTTTCCCCCTCCTCCCTCAGAAGGGATTGGCAATAATGGAAAAGTACAAACCGTTTTCCTGCCATGAGTCTTTATCCCCAGAAGAAATTGAAACTAAAGGAATACCCCAGTCCAAGCGAGCAGTGAGACGATCTTCGAGTTGGAAACGCAACCCTAATCCTACAGATACCAAAGAATTAGTATCTAGTTCTGCTTCTGAACCGGATCTGCCGGAACGGTTCCAACCGTTGCCAAAATCCACAAAGGGGGTTATCTGTAGAAGACTGTTGCGTTCTGAAAAACGAGCAATGGGAACTCGCACTTCGGCAGAAGCAAATATGCCGTTGTCTGTGAGCAAGGCATCTTGACGATAGCCTCGCACGCTTTCGAGACCTCCAATGCCAATTTGTTCAAATGGGACGAGTGGTCGGTCTGCTAGTTGCACATCACCTCGTAGCAGCAGTAGGGTATCGGGAGCTAATAAGCGCACCCACTGGGCTTGTCCTCTCCACGCAACAAAACGACCATCGGGAGAGCTATCGTTGATGGTGGCATTTAAAGCATCAAGTCCAATACTAAACTGAGAACGCAGGGCGAATACTTGCTGACTGCTACGAGAAGTCCATTCTTGAAAAAAGCGCACTGGTGTGATCCGCGTTTTTCCTTCCTCATCTGCACCCGATCCTGGAAAAGGAAGTTCCCCATCCAAGAAAGTAGCTTCGCTTTCTCGATGACCTGCTGTTATACCTAAAGCAAATTCCTGAGTCGGTGTTTGGATGATGGGTTGGCGTAGTGTTAGTTCGTAGTAATGAGAGTTGGACTGAATATCGAGGACATTAAAGGGTCTTTCAATCACTTTGTTGTCAGAAAGACCAAAGCTAAATGCTACAGTGCCATTGCGGGGGTTGATGGGCAGAGTATACAAAAAATCAAAAGTATTGCTGCCATCTGTATTAGTGTAAATACCGCTAATGCTATCGCCCCACCCCGAAAAATTACCTTCGTTTAGTTGTATTTCTCGACTAAAACTACCAACAGCTGGCGATCGCCCATTATCCAATACCAACTGTAGGTTCAAAGTATCGGCTTCTGTTATCTGCACTTCTAGCACGCTTTGCCCCGGACGCATGCCAGCAGACAGTTCTGCTGATAAGTTTTCAATCAAGGGATTCAGTTGTAATAACTGTAATGCTGCTAGGAGGCGATCGCGATTGAGGGGTGTGTCTGTGGCGATCGCCAGGCGGCTTTGCAGGTAACTAGGCTTGAGTCTGCTAGTACCTGTAATTTTTATCTCTTCCAGTCCCCCCTCAACTACTCTAATTTCTACTACACCGTCCTGTAGTTTTTGCGGTGGGATGTAGGCTCCGGATGTAATGTATCCTTTATTAACATAATAATTAGTAATTTCCGAACGTACTTGGAAGAGTTCAGCAATCGTAATGGGACGTCCGGTAAAGGGTTTAGTAATTTTGGCAAAATCTTCTGGGCTAAAGACGGTGCTGCCTGTAACTTCAAATTTTTTGACAGTGATGGTTTGGGGAATTTCACCGCTTGGGGTTGGTTCTGGAGTGGGAGGTGTTGTTGTAGCAGGAGGTTGAAGTAACTCTTCTGGTGGTGGTAGAGGTTTTGGCGGTGTTGGTTCTGGTAATGGTTGGATTGAAGGTGGCTTGGTATTCTGAGGAGGAAAATTTTGGGCAATTCTTATTTGCTCAGGCACAGGGCTAAAGCTTGGAGTTTCAAAAATCAACTCTGCATGAGCAGGTTTTGTTTGTGTTTGTATAACCTCATCCTTAAAAGAGACGTCTTTTAATTGAAAATTATTGGGGTTTAGAACTGATTGTAGGTTGGATGTTTGCGTTTTTTTAATTACTTCTGCTTTCACTGGTTCAATTGTCGTTGTGCTGCTAATGATAATCAAGCTCAACCAATACAAGTATTTGTAGATTTTTAAGTTGAAGAGAAGAAATTGACCGGATATGGTAAAAGTTTGATGACAACCTTGAGCGGAGAGAATAAAAGCTTGTTTACAAAGAAATATGAAGTCGCGAATTTGTTGGTTCTCAGTCGTCATCCCACATTCCGCAGGTATAGTTTGATTTTTAATTAATTCTTTCTTCATGTATTCTTAAATCTTAATTGGAAAAGGATATATGTTTTTGATGTATTTTGAAATCTTATTGGATAAAGATATCTGTTTTTGATCTTCAAGGAATTTTTTCGGGAGTTAGGGTATAGGTGATTGGGGATTGGGTACTAAGATTTCTTTATTCCTAGTCCCCAGTTCCTAGTCACCAGTCCCCAGTCCCTTTTACGAATTGGATCTGCGATCACACTTTAAGGGCTGAAAGAGCGAAAATTCGTTAACCTAAAATCTTGCACCCTTCTCAACAAGAGCAGAAGCTCTTAATTCACAAGAGCCAGGTTCAACCTAGTAACGAGGATTTGGAGGCTGTTGCATAGGCGTGCAAGACTTCCATGCACCGGGGCGCACAGCAAAGGATGAAAGTCTCTCTTCCAATGCTCAATGTCCCATGCCCAACTTTCAAGACAGCTAATCACGGGAAAACCCCATAACCAAGGATGAAAATGCCTCTTAAGAGTTCCCCGTTAAGCATTCCCCAATCCCCTTTCCCCTATTTTCAAACGAGATGTGAATTACAACCAATTTCCTATCAAGACAAACGGTGCCCAATAATAGGGATGGGAAAAATTCGCATCTTGCAAAAATGCCATTTGGGCTTTTCGCAAAGCTTCCGCTTTACTGGTTCCTGGTTGGCTGAGTTGTTTATAAAACTCTCCCATAAATTTGGCTGTAGATTCGTCTTTGACAGCCCACAGGGTAGCTAAGGTACTGCGGGCGCGGGAATGGACTGCTACTCCTGCCAATCCCAAGACAGCACGATTATCCCCTTTAGCTGTCTGACAGGCGCTGAGAACCAATAATTCTATTGGGCTAGCTTCATCTTCCTCTCTGGATTTGATTAATTCGCCCAATTCCTTGACATTAATCTTTTGATCCCAAGCGAGTATAAAAGTATCATCAGATTGACTACTAAACTGACCGTGAGTAGCCAAATGCAAAATCGAAAAAGGCTTTGATTGGATAGTTTTTCGTAGGTTGGCGCGAGTAAATTTTTCATTTAAAAGTTGTTGACTCTTAACTGCCGAGGCAATTTTTTTGACTTCCAAGTGTACTGCCGGTAAGGCTTTAAAGCCTGGACGGGCTTCACTCAGTCCCGCTGTAATCACTTTCAAATTATCCTGTTTGAGCGATCGCGCTTGCAACAACTGCATTCCTGGTGAAAGAGCGACGCTATATTTCTCTACCAGATACTGTTTGCCATCATGTAAAACAGACATGGGCAGATTTCGCAAGGAACCATCGAGCACAAATGCCAGAGTTTTCACGCCGCTGTTAGCTAACTGAGGTTCCGCTGGACGAATCAGCCATTCATACAGCTGTTGATACAGCCGCAAACGTTCCTCATTGGAGTAAGCGGGATTGAGGGATTGACGCATCTTTTGGATGCTGTTTTCGATGTCAGCTTTGGGTAGAGAAATCTTGTAGCTCGAAAGAGATTTTCCGGGAATAGATACAATTACTTCTAAGCGATCGGGCAAAATAATCGGATAAATCACCGCTGTTGTCTTAGTCGGATCGATCTGTTCAATCAGCTGTGGTTTGGCTTCTAAACAGGCTTCGCGAAAGAAATTATCTAATTCGGCTAATTGCAGGACTTCAATTGTTTCTCGGGCTTGCTTTAAGTTTTCTTGGCTGGGGTTGGATTGTAACAACAGCTCTACAAACTCCCGATAAACGGGTTCTACACTTTCTTGAAAGGAAAATTGCACATCCCGATTAATCGCTACCAAGTCACTACGCAAAGTCTTGAGAGCATCGACTGATAATTTGTATGCTGCGATCGCAGCTTCGGTATCCCCTTGAATTTTGTGGATGCGCCCCATTTGCCAATAAGCTTGGTAGGCAATACTATTAGCGTTAATCTCTTCAGCTATTTGTTGGGCTTGTTGCGTGAGTTTCAACGCTGGGTCTAGTTGCTGTGTTTGCAGATACAATTCTCCTAGCTGAGTTAAAGCATTGGCTTTGGCGCGCATATCTCCCAATGTTTCTGCTTGCTTGACTCCACGAGCCAAAATCCGTGCTGCTTCTTGAGAGCGTGCAGACTCTCTTCCATCCTGTTTCGCCAACCGAGAAAGACTGCGGGCAAAGTTAACAGCTGCATAGACAGATGCGCGAGAGGGGGGAAGGTTGTCTAGTTGAGATTTAATTGGTGCTAATAAAGACTTCGCTTGTTCCCACTGTGAGGTTTCTGCATAAAGACTGAGTTGGTTCAACTGGGCTTCCACTTGCACCCGGGGATTAGTTGCCTTTGCTGCTGCTTGTTGATAGTAATCCAAAGCTGCTTGCGTTTGCTGTAAGTCTCTGGCAGTATTTCCCAAGCTAAAAAGAATACTACTGGTGTCTGCGCTAGATTTGAGGCGATCGCTAATTACCAAACTTTGCTTTAAGACTTCCTGAGATTTTTGTAAATCTCCTACTACCTGTAAAGCCACTCCCAGACTTTGCAACGCTTGTGCTTTTAGTAGGGAATCAGGCTGACTTTGCAGCTTATTATTGACAGTTGTCAACAACTTCTGCGCTCTGCGATAAAATCCTAAAGAGCGCAAAGCTTGGGATTGGTTAATTTGGCTACCTATTTCTCCGACGCGATCGCCAGCTTTGGCGTAGGTGCGTTCTGCTTGTTGCCAAGTTTTCAGAGCGTCTTCTGCTTTTCCTTGTGCAAGTTCCAGATTACCTTGAGTATTGAGAGCCACTGCAAGGATGCCTGTATTTTCCCGATCTTGTTGTAAGAGATTCAGGCTGTTACTAATAGCTTTCTCAGCCTTTTGCCACTCTCCCAATTTTTGATAAGCTAAGGAGACATAGCTCAAACTCCAAGCTTGATTAATGATATCTCCTTGGCGCTGAAAAACAGCAGCCGCCTCTTGCCAAACTTTAGCCGCCTCAGCAAAACGTCCCGCCTCAAGCAGAGTTCTACCTTCATCCAGTCGAGATTTACCATCTTTGACTTGAGATTTGCCGTTATCGGCCACAGCTTTTTCAGTTTTTAACCTCAATCCCAAATCGGTTTGTGCCAGTACAGGAAAATTGCTGATTGGCAGCAAAAATATCATCAGTCCCCAGCAGCTACTGATGTTTACAAATCTCGTCAGATGGCGATATTTACGCATAAAATTTACTATCTTTTTTTTAGTAATAATATCAAGTTCGGTTCATCACTTTATTTTCCCACTGCGATGCTCCGAAGGAGCGGTCTTTGACCATCGCAACTATTAGATAATACCCCAATTATCAATTACCGACATGAGCGGATAGTATAAGTGTCCAAGCGAACATGATATAAGCGACTTTTAAAACCCTTGCAATTTACGCTATTTTCCGCTTCTGCTTTTTGATTTTTGCCTTTTTATTTAATTGGAATTTCAATTACAAATTCTGTTCCTTCTCCTACTTTTGAAAAACAGCTAAGCTTACCTTTGTGCTGTTTTTCCACAATCTGTCGAGAAATTGACAAACCCAGACCAGTTCCTTTACCTACAGCCTTGGTAGTAAAAAATTGTTCAAATATTCGTTCTTTGACCTCAGGTGATATCCCTGCTCCATTATCTTTTATGGAGATAATAATATGAGTGTTATCCTTTACGGCTGTAGAAATATGAATCTTGCCTTGAAATTTTTTGCCTTCGTTCAAAATTTTACTAGCAGATTCATCGAAAGCATCTATGGCATTGGAAATAATATTCATAAATACTTGATTGAGTTGTCCGGGAAAGCAATCAACTAATGGTAAATTGCCATAGTTCTTAATAACTTCAACATCGAGACGATTTTTATGAATTTGTAGACGATACTTGAGGAGTACCAAGGTACTTTCAATACCTTCATGAATATTAAAGGAGGTTTTATGGAAAATATCGGATCTGGAAAAAATGCGTAGACTAGTACTGATTTTGTGAATGCGTTCTACACCCACATTCATGGATGAAATCATTTTTGGTATATCTACAATCATCCTTTCCAATTCTATGTCTTTAGCATCTTCGACAATTTCCTCAACTGGATGAGGATAAAATTGATGATAGAGTTTTAAATGGTACAAGAGGTCAGATATAAAATTATCCAGAAAGTCTAAACTAGTTCCTATAAAAGTAAGAGGATTATTAATCTCATGGGCAACACCAGCAACTAACTGACCGAGGGAAGAAATTTTTTCAAATTGTACTAGTTGGAGTTGAGATTCGTGTAATTCTTGCTGGGCTTGAGAAAGTTGTGCCGTACGTTCTTGTACTAGCTGCTCTAGTTCCGTATTATAAACTGCAAGTTGTCGCGTCAAAAAACACAGCTTTAAATGGATATTAATTCTAGCTATAACTTCTTCTGGTTGAAAAGGTTTGGTAATGTAATCTACTGCTCCGAGAGAAAGACCTTTGACCTTATCAATGGTTTCCGAAAGAGCGGTCATAAAAATTATGGGTATATCCTGAGTTATAGTATTTTCCTTAAGTTTTTGGCAGGTTTCAAACCCATCCATTCCCGGCATCATGACATCTAATAAAATCAGGTCGGGGTGAGCATATTCTGCTTGTTCAATCGCACTTTCACCATCAGTGGCAACTAAAATTTCCCATCCCAAGTTGGCAATGGCACTACATAGGACTTTCAGATTTGTGGGGTTATCATCAGCAACTAGGATAGTGGCATGTTCAGAGGAACTACTATTCATGGAATTTCATCCTGGAATGATTTAATAAATTCACGAATATTCTTGATTTGAAAGTTGTCTGCAAATTGACGAATTTCCGTAGTAAACGGTAGAAATTTTTCATCTAATTTCTCCAGTTCATCTAATAATATCTCTATACCTTGAATATTTCCTCTCATCGCAAAATCTAACAGTCTGTTCAGTTGTGCTGCTGGTGGGGGTATGAATTCTCTCTTGTCAACAGCAGATGCAGTATGGGGAGATATTTGCTCTTGGTTAGTGGTTTCTGAATAAATCCACTCCAGTTGTAAATATTTCTCGCTCAGCTTCAGCAGGTCGTCAATTTGTATTGGTTTGGCCAAAAAACCATTCGCTCCAGCTTGCAAGCTTCTGTAGCGGTCAACCTCAAAGACACTGGCAGAGGAAGCAATAATTGGCAGATTTTGCAGTAATGGTGAACTCCTAATTGCACGGATCATTTCCAAGCCATCCATCAGTGGCATTTTAATATCAGTGAAAATTAAGTCTGGGTGAATTTCCACTAATTTATCTAAAGCCTCTTTACCGTTGGTGGCTTCAAAGCATAAGAACCCTATCGATTCGAGTAGTTGGATGACAACGGCACGATTTTCCCATTGGTCATCGACAATGAGAACCTTTGGCTTTTTGTCTTTAATACCAATTATCTTTTTATCTTGGACAACGGTGGCTGTTTTTACCCAGTTGCTAGTCAGCAATAAGTCTATATCTACCCAAAATTTACTGCCCACGCCAGAAGTACTTTTGACTTGGATTTTACTTCCCATTAATTCAGCTAGTTTGCTGCTAATTGCTAAGCCTAAACCCGTTCCTTCTGTTCTTTTCTTTTTTTCGCACACCTGTTCAAAAGGCAAAAAAATCTTTTTTATTTGTTCCGGCGTCATCCCCACTCCGGTATCTTCGACTTGGAATCTCACACGAGTAATTGGGGATTGGGAAGATTCTTTGCCAGCCCCCAATAAAGAGTCCCCAGTCCCTATTACTTCTACTTTGAAAGTAACTTCTCCATTCTCAGTAAACTTAATGGCATTACCCAGTAAATTAATTAAGATTTGCCGCAAACGTTTTTCGTCAGCGCAAATTCCTTCCGGAAGCTGGGAATCGGCTTGGTAAGTAAAGGATATGCCTTTTTGAACAGCACGGATTCGACACATTTCCGCCACTGCTGTTAAGAAGGAAGGAAAATGAAAATCACTTTTGTATAGTTCTAGTTTGCGAGATTCGATTTTGGACAGGTCTAAAATATCGTTGATTAGGGTTAGTAGGTGGGAACCACACTGATGAATGATGTTAATGCCATCCAGTTCAGATTTCATCAGAGTTGGAGAACGTTGCAGGATTTGTGCGTACCCGAGAATACCGTTGAGGGGTGTACGCAACTCATGACTCATATTGGCGAGAAATTCGCTTTTGGCAAGGTTTGCAACATCAGCGGCGATTTTGGCTGCTTCTAATTCTTTGGTGCGCTGCTTGACTCTTTGCTCAAGAGTGCGAGAATATTCTTGTAGTTGCCTGTTGGCTCGTGCTAGTTGAAATTGTTTATAAAAGTTGGTAGTGACAATTGCACTGCCAATTAGAGCCAGCAAGGGCGAAAATGAAGGAATCCACCAACCGGCAAGAAATGCGAGATAGCCAGTACTTAAGATAATTGATATTGCAAATGTTATCCCAAGAATCAGCAATCCTCGAAATCGTTGCTGACGGTTGGAGTTGATATACAACAAGCGCCAAGTCAGACCGCTACTAATAAAAGACCAGCACACGATCCACAGCCACTCTGCATGATAAGACCAAATTCGCATCAGAGGCCGTCCATCGATTGCTGCACTTAACATTTGGCTGGTTAAATTGGCGTGAACCACCACCCCTGGCATCGGTACTCCACTATACAGTGTATTCTTGCTGTAGAGTGCTTTCTTGTTGTAGCCTACGTGAAAGGCATCATTGATGCTCTTGGCTGTGGTGCCAATCAAAACTATGCGATCGCGTATCAGTTCCGGGTCTACAGAACCATTTAACACTTCCCCCAAAGTAACGATATCAAAGCGATCCTGAAAGCCCCGGTAGTTGAGTAAAATTTGATATCCTCCGATATCTGCTCTTTGATAATTAAATTCCTTGCCATTGAGGGGTGTAAATACTGCTTTACCCAACTGTAGAGCATCCCCAGTGTGATCTAGGGTTTTTAAGGAAATGCCTTTATTTTCTAGATAAATCAAGCTCAAGCGGGCCGCTAATCCCAAAAAAATTTCACCTTTGTTATTACCAGCAGACAGCAAGCCCCGTCGTACTTTGCCATCTGTATCCTCAACCAAATCTACAAGAGCTACTTGGTCTTTTTGCAACAGGGTAGGAGGTGGAGGCACATGTTTTCCCGCCAGTTTCATGACACCAATTAAGTTCGGTGTAGACTTCATCACCGCAACTAATTTCTCATGACCTGGTTCTACGGGCAAATTGCGATAAATATTTAAGCCAATGACTGCTGGTTTTTGTGCTTTGAGCTTGATAAGCAAATCAGCTAAGACACCATCAGGAATCGGCCACTTATTAACTTGGGAGATGTCTTTTTCATCAATCGCGACGATGAGAATGCGCTTTTCGCGTGGTTCTAAGGGACGCAGATTATAAAATTGCTCCAGGGTTTGCCACTCCAGTAGTTGGAACAATCCAGCCATCTCCCCAGCAATCACACAAAGCGCCACACTAGGAGCTGTAATCAGTATATAGCGCCACTGCGCTTTAATCACCCTACGGATGAGTATAGATTTCCACAGCGGCGAGACACGTCGAAGTAAGGTTTTCCAATTAAACCGCATTATACTTTTGCTTGGCATAAGGCATAGGGGAAGTATTTAAATGGGTGGAAGGAATTCACCTGTGCTTATCCCCTAATCTGCTTATCCGGTTTATCAAGTTGGAAGGTAAATGCGTATTATTCTTCAATCAGTTAATTAATCAGGGGTGCATCGGCGATCGCATTCAAACCCACAGAATCTAATAGTTGTTGCCAGGAAACTGTGATGGTTGCATTCTGAGGTTGGGCTTGCTTTAATCGGGCAAGTTCAGAGGCGGTGTCATACCAAACGCCACTTTTAGCTAGGCGAGAAACCAACTCCAAGGAAGTAGACACATGGCCTTGATGTTTCAAGTGGACAGGCGGTTGAACTCGCTGAATCCATCCATTTACCAACGGACTATCCGGCTCTAATTGAGCAGAGCAAATCATCGCCAAAGACCATTGATAATTTTTACCTGTCTTGAGTGCAGCCACATGCTGAGGGAGTTTGATTGCCATTACACCAGGTTTTTCTGGCAAGTTGATAGTAGTTTGGTAGTGGTTTTTGGCTTGTTCATCTTGCAAACTAAACAATGCTTTTTTGGCGGTAGTTTGCGGAATATAGACAAGTATTGTCGGACGCTCTTTTACTGTGAACCCAATTTTGCTTGATGGAAGTACAGGTGTTACCGAGACCTTATCGTTTGTTGTCTGAGCAGACAGGCAGTTGTTACTGCTACTATCCCGGGAAGCTCCACCTGTGGAATCCCTGGGTGCAAGTATTCGTGGGGGTCTGAAAGTCACTTGGGCTACACTCGGCATGACCCCCATAGAGATAAAAGACAATGACAATAACAGGGCGCTTCCTAACAGACGGTATTTGGACATAGATTTACGCGGTTCTTGCATACAGTGTCTTTCCAACCGATATTTACAATTTCGATATCAACTCCTATGTATTCACAGGTAGCAAAATACCAATCGTCATATATAGTTTCGTATCTTTTTTTCCCAGATTAGATTATCAGTAAAGCAAGCGTGTTGTCAAAAATTAAGAATTAACTTGCAAAGAAATCAACAGCTTGTTGTCAATAAAATATCAGGTTCTAGCCAGTTTAACTTAAGTCCTAGAAATTCTGTAGACTGTTAGTCGTTAAATACTATTTATAGTTCAAATAGAAGATATTTTTTGCCTATTCTTAGGCTTAATTATGTTTAAAAATATACATTATTCTCAAATTATTATATCCCATTTCGCTGACTGAATTTTTTCTATACTTATAATAACTTTACAAAAAATTTTCCTCAACCACTAGATATGCTGCTGATATGCAGTTGATATAAGTATATCTACGTATTAAAAAAATAAATACAAGTATATTAATTATGTCAAAAACTATTGAATTCATTTAACATTAATTAAATAGAACGTAGTAAGGCAGAAGATTTTCATGATTCTGAAGATACAGCGTTTCTTGTCAGTTGCAAAACTTACAATGAAAAAGATTAATCATCAGAAATCTCCCATATACAGTCGCATAAATAAAGTCAAGCAAGCTACTTGTCGTGGGAAGTTGTTTTTGTTAGGATTACTTATTTGTGCGGCAATTATTGGTAATTTCCAGCTAGCGCAAGCACAAAACACAACATATACTACCACTGATTCAAAAACGACAGCAAAATTCCAGATTTACTACGGCCCTGAGACCACCCTAGACCAGATGATTGGCACGGAGTTAGCAGGGAAGATATGGAGCCAATACCTTGGCGATAATGTCACTATTAAGCTGTTTGCTTCGACTACCAGTGGGTTGCCTAAAAATGTTCTTGGCTCTTCAACAGCAGAGATGCTAAAAAACAGGCATTCATACGAGGAACTTTACAAACAATTGTCTGTAGATAAAAAATCACCAAATGATTTTACTGCTGACCAAAACCGTTTGAAGTTTCCTTATCTGAGTGTGATGCTCAATGGTAAGGTCATAGAAAATGTTGACAAAACAAACATCACCCGTGCTAATGCCAAAGCCTTAGGGTTCCTTTCCGGCACAGATACTACTGATTTTGATGGTCATATTGTACTAAGTAAAGACCTAACTAACATAAGTAATGTAAATACATTGTCATGGAGTTATAACTACAGCAATAACGAGATTCCACTTAGCAGCTTAGACTATTTGACTACAATGGTACATGAAATAGGTCATATCTTAGGCTTTGTCAGTGGAATAGATAATCCCCACTTAGAAGCGGCGCTAAGAGATACAGAGCATCCGATTACAGATGATGTGATAGATAAGATTTTCACTCCACTAGACCTAGAGCGCTTCTCTGATACAAGCAAAAACCAGGTAATAAAATATGACAGTGGCAAGTACTCCTGGACAGGAATACCAGATTTATCAATTGGTGGCAATCCTTTCTTAACCTTTGATAAAGGTAATTCAACAGTTGAGAAAACAGCAACAGGAGAAGAGACTTCCTTAGGTGGCGATGGGGAACAGGGTTCTCACTGGAAAAAAGGTACAGATGGCATCATGGATCCCTATCTGCAAACAGGTAAAAGAGAGGTAATCACACATATTGATCTCACCGCATTGGATTTAATGGGTTGGGATGTGCGATCGCCAGCTATGGACTTAGAGCAATTAGCACAGAAGCTACCAACTCTATACAAGGAAGCCAAGAAAACAGCGGAAGATAAGATGGCAAATGCCTCTACTTGGTTTCTGCTTTCTCCCCCAGAACTGGTAAACCCGGTAGGGGGTGACGCCAACGTCACCTATACTATAGGTGAAGGCGATAGTCAGTCCTGTAGCTCAAACAACGGTGTGACGTATTGCTATAACTCAAGCGGTAGTACATCCTGTAGCTCGGACAATGGTGTGACGTCTTGCATTTCCGAGACTGGTGAAGTCAAGACTTTCTCACCGTCTTCACTAGACCCATCTCTAGAAACATATTGTCAAGATTCAAAAAATCAGTCCAAGCCCGATTGCTTATTATGGCGTTCCTCTGGTTCCCATAAATATTGGGACGCATATTACCAAAAACTGATTTTTCTTAGCCAAAAATGGCTGCCAAATGAAACAACAACCTCTGATGCCAAAACCGTGTCAGAAGTATTTGCTACTCTGGGTCTGGTGGGCTACAAATAAAGGTGGATTGATTTACCTCTCCCCTAGTAAGGAAGAAAAGGGGATTACGTTTGTCCTAAGAGAATTGCTAGAACTATTCTTTCTATACTTTAAAAATTATCAGATGCATACTACCACTCACTTTTACAGAGGATAGTAAGGCTGAAGATTTTCATGAACCTGAAAATAAAACATTTCTTGTCAGTTGCAAAGCTGGCAATCAAAAGAATTAATCATCCAAAATCTCCCATGTACGGCCGCAGAAATAATATCAAGCGAGCTACCCGTCGTGGGAAGTTGTTTTTGGTATCATTACTTGTCTGTACCGCGATCGTTGGCAACTTCAAGCTAGCACAAGCACAAACCATAGCATACACTACCACTGGATCAACAACGACAACAAAAATCCAAATCTACTACGGCCCTGAGACTACCCTAGACCAGATGATTGGTATGGAGTTAGCAGCTAATGTGTGGAGTCAATACCTTGCGGATGATGTTAACGTCAAGCTGTTTGCTACGACCACCAATAGATTACCTAAAGACGTTCTTGGGTCTGCAACAGTAGAGATGCTGGTACCAAAGACTTCATACCAAACTTTTCTCTCGAAGTTTAATGCAGATAGAAAATCACAGAATGATTCTACTGCCTCTAAAAACTTTCAGACGATAGGTGATGATGATGATAGTTCTGGGTTGAGTGTGATGGTCAAGAATCGGGTGATATCGGGTATTGACTATATCAACTTTGCCCGTGCTAATGCCAAAGCCCTAGGAATACTTTCTAGCACAGACACTGGTTTTGATGGTCATATTGTTTTAGATAAAGACCTAACTAACCTCAGTACTGACCCAAACGAGTCATTGACATGGAGTTATAATTACACCAACAACTCGATCCCATCTGAGAGCTTAGACTTTTTGACTACAGCGATACATGAAATGGGTCATATGCTAGGCTTTATCGATGGGGTGGATAATCCCAACTTGTTAAAGGCGATAAAAGACAATAACATCACCGATTCTGTTGTCGAGAAAAGTATCACTCCACTAGACCTATACCGCTTCTCTAGTCTAAGCAAAGACAAGGTAATATCAGGTGACGACGATGACAGCACCGATATCAAGGGAATACCAGACTTATCAATTGGTGGCGAACCTTTCTTCACTTTTGACAAAGGCAAGTCCAAGGTTGAAGACATGGCAAAAGGAGAAGATAGTAGCTTAGGTGGCGATGGAGACCAGGCTTCTCACTGGCTAAAAGGCAAAAAGGGCATCATGGAGCCTTATTTGCAAACAAGTAAGAGAGAGGTAATTGCAGATACAGACCTGACTGCATTAGATTTAGTTGGTTGGGATGTGCGATCGCCAGCTATGGAATTAGACCAATTAGAGGCTATCCTACCAAACCTATACAATCAAGCCAAAGCTACAGCAGAAGCCAAGATGGCAGATATTTCTACTTGGTTTCTCACCACTCCCCCGGAACTAGTAAATCCAATCAGCGTCGACAATAGCACTAATGTGGAAGATGATGACGATGACGATGACGATGATGATGACGATGATGATGGAAACTCTGTCTCTGAGCCTTCACAAGACTCTTCTCTAGCAGAATTTTGTAAAGACCCCAACAATTACAACACCTCTGAGTGCTTGTTATGGCGTTCTTCTGGTTCCCAAGAATGGGATGTATATTACCAAAAAATAACTTCTCTTAACCAAAAATGGCTGTTAAAAGCACCAACCATCTCTAAAGCCAAATCAGTGTTAGAGAAGGGAGCAAGGGGATAAAGGATTAGGTTCACTTCACGAGAATTGCTAGAACAATTATTTTCTAGACCTTAAAAAATATCAGATGCATACTACCAAAACTTTTTCTAAGGGGAAACAATTATTTCCCCTTATTATTTGTTTATCCTCTTAAAAACTTTTTTTGATACTCTCTCAAGTCTTGAATGGGATGAAACTATATGTTTTTTGAATCTACAACAATTTTACATAAAACTTTTTATTTCCTTCTACAAAAGAAATCCTTGTTTCCTCTGATTACTATCTCTCTTCTCTTAAAAACTCCCTTGCCAGTCAGAGCGCAAACCCAAATTACCCCCGATGGCACCCTACCTACCAACGTCAATAATATTGGTGGGGGAATCCATGAAATCACTGGTGGTACTCAACCTAATAATGGTGCTAACCTTTTCCACAGCTTAAAAGATTTCTCCGTACAATCAGGAGACACAGCTCGTTTCGTCCATCCCCAAGGTATTGACAACATCATCACCCGCATCACGGGCGGGTCGCCTTCTCAAATTAACGGCATTATCCAAACACTGATCGACGACACTACAGATATTGGTCGTGCCAACCTTTTCCTCATCAATCCCAGTGGTATTATCTTTGGCGAAAATGCCCGTTTGGATATAGGCGGTTCCTTTTTTGCTACCACCGCAGATAAACTGAAGTTTGCTGATGGTACAGAATTTAGTGCCATCAACCCTACAGCCAACCCACTGCTGACAGTTAGCGTTCCCATTGGATTGCAATACGGGTCAAATCCTAACAGTAGCATTCGTGTTAATGGTAATGGCAACAATTTATTAGTCGATTTTAATTCTGGTTATGTAGACCGTAGTAACCGCCCATTGGGACTACACAATGTCACCCAAACAGGTAAAACCATAGCTCTTGTGGGTGGTAATGTGGTTTTGGATGGGGGAAATGTTACTCTTCCCTCTGGAAGAGTGGAAATTTGGTCAGTCAACAGTGGTGAAGTTGCTTTAGCTAACAATAATCAACAGTTACAACTTCAACCAGGAGAAGGAATTAACTACGGTAACATCGAACTGCTAAATGCGGCATCTATTGATACTAGTGGCAACAGTGCAGGTAGTATTCTACTGCGAGGTGAAAACATTAGCCTGACAAACAGTTCAGCTATTGTCACAGACACTTTGGGAGATGGTACACCAGGAACACTGAATATCTTTGCTTCTGAATCCCTCAAGGTACAGGGGATAGTTGATAATCCAAATTATTGGACTAGCATATTTGCTGATGTAGCACCAGGCGCAACCGGAAATGGCAGCAATATCGCCATTGAAACCAAAACCTTGCAGGTAACTGATGGGGGCCAAATACAAACTGCAACTTTTGGGGCTGGTTCTGCGGGCGATTTGAGCGTGAAAGCTAAGGATATTCAAGCTATCGGCGATTCCCCAATCGGAGCCAGTGGCATATTTTCCCCAGTTAATCCAGGAGCAACTGGTAATGGGGGTAACTTAAATATTGAAACTGGTAGTTTGCAAGTTGCAGCAGGCGCTCAGATACTTACTAGTACCTTTGGTTTAGGTCAAGCTGGAGAATTAAATATTAATGCTTCTGATATAGAAGTGACAGGTGTTGCACAATATACAGATGTCTTTACAGGTGAAATCACAGAAGCTCCTAGCCAAATTGCAGCCACCGTTATAAAAATACCAGAATTTCCTGGTTCTGGCACTGGTCGGGGTGGAAATATGAAGATTCAAACCCAAAATTTACGCCTTGTAGATGGCGGTCAAATAACTTCTGCTACCGAAGGTTCAGGAAATGCTGGTAATTTGCAAGTTAACGCTGATAATATTGAGTTGGTGGGCATTAGCGAGGGAACTCGTAGTGGGTTATTTGCTAGCGCTTACCAAGACAAGGGCGATGGGGGCAATATCACACTCACTGCTAATAAGTTAACGATTCGCGATGGTGCTACCATCAGTGTGAGCAACTTCCAAAGCCAAAACCGAGTTCCCCCAGGCACAGGCGCAGCGGGTAGTATTGAAATTAACGCCCCTTCCCTGCTACTGAACAACCAAGGCACAATTACTGCTGATACTAACGCTGGTGATTTTGGTGACATTATCATCCAATCGCAAAACTTGATGATGCGTAACGGGAGTAGAATCAGTACCAATGCCCGCAACAGTTCCCGTGGCGGTAATATTAAAATCTCCACTGATACTTTAGTCGCTGAAGAAAATAGCGATATCACTGCAAATGCCCAAAAAGGTTTTGGCGGACGGGTGGTGGTGAATGCCCAAGGTATTTTTGATATCCAGTTCCGCGAACAACTCACCCCAAAAAGCGACATTACCGCCACCTCGCAACAGGGATCTGAGTTTAGTGGTACAGTGCAAATCAACGCGCCAGATATAGACCCATCTCGGGAGTTAGTGAAACTGCCGATAAATTTAACCGACCCCTCCCAGCAAATTGCTACAGGTTGCGCTGCTACGGCAAGAAACAATAGTTTCATCGTCAGTGGACGGGGTGGTTTACCAGAAAACCCCAACTATACTCTACGGGGTCAGACCCTGTGGGATGATCTGCGGAATTTATCATACCCACAGAAGACAGAGCAAAGACCTCAGACCACTGAAAGAAAAGAGAAGCCAAAGGACAGAAAGCAGGTGCCAGAAGAAAAAATTGTGGAAGCGCAAAGATGGGTTGTTGCTCCCGATGGTAAGGTGGAATTGGTAGCAATGGTGTCTAATGCAACCCCTGAATTGCGGATTCCTGTCTGTGGTGGGGTGTAGTGAAAGCCTTCCTCTGTTCTCCCGTAAGGCAATCAACTTTACCATCAATATTATGAATTTGAAGGCATTTGCTTAAAGACAATAAAGAATGTCCAGAAAAAGCGATCGCCCAATTTTGATACTGTTCAAAAAGGTTAGTGGTTGATGGTTGTTGCTTGTCAATAGATAAATCTCTAAGCAATTTTATACCTGTAGGTCTAATCAGAAGCTTATGTCATCCCGAAGGGTAGTAATAGAAGTATTTTATATTACTAAAGAGTTATCTTAGTCTTGTACTCTCTCAAAAATTTATAGGTAAAAAAACGATAATCACACTTTTAAATGTTAAAGCAATTAATATCTAGCACTACTAGGCAGAAAAAAAATATCTATTGTTTCACCTATTCCTAAACCAAACATAGCCAGTAATGTTAATAATAAGAGAGTATCTCGTTTACTAAATCCAGCAAAACGCAATTCTATTTCTGCTAAAATTGTTGTTGCTAATGGTGCGAGAATGAAGGTAAAAAAGATAGACCAAGTTGCTATTAAAGCAACCGATGCACTTAAACACAACACTACAATTAAGATTTGAGAACCAAATCTCAGTAAGCGATCTAACCAAGATAAACTCCGCCAAACTACAGTTAACACTAAAGCTACTACTAAAATTCCTACAACCCAAATAATATGATGAACAGACAGATACCACCCCAAAAACGCGTAAGCCAACCAGAGTAATACTAGGGGTGTCCAAGGAAACTCGTTGAAAAATTCGACATTCATAACTTCGTCGTTATCCCTGCTAATAAGGCAGATAATTTAAATTTTATATATACATTTTTATTCATGTATGTTTCATAAGAGAGATACTTTTTAAGTAAGTGTGTAATAATATATATTCATCGAAATTAGTATTAAAAATCACTTTTTAATCTTTGCGCGTGGGTATAGTTTATGTAATTTTTTACTAAGCAATTATCCATATATTGTCTTGTAAAAAAAAATTAAGTAATTGGATTCATTGGTATTATTAATGAACACAATAAAATTTTGACAAAAAATCGCTAAGGTTGGAGATGTTCAAAAGGGCGTTTATCCTAGGCAAGGATGAAATTTTGTTGTCAGCCATTACGAAAATGGGCAAAATCTTTTATTTAAGCAAGATTCATGCCTGAACGGAAATGAACAAATATTGAATTGGCGATCGCCCTCACTGTCGCTCATAGCATTTTTCTTGTTAAACCGGGGATCAATTATGGCTTACCCTCACAAGTTCCTCACATTTGTGGCTTAACTTCAAAGTAGAGTCACCATGTCTTGCTGGTGCTAAAACTCTTTTTCTGGCAATACCCAGATGGGAGGTTGTATGAACTACCTTACACACTTATTCCCAGGAGCGCCAAAAACGCTGGAAACGAGTCTACTTCTTCCCCTGCGTAATGTCGTACTCATGCCAGGAATTACTTTACCTGTTGTCGCCGGGCGATCGCGCTCGGTTGCGGTTGTAGAAGCTACAGCACTGACTTCCCGAAAAGAACTGGTGATTGCCACAGTTAGACCAGAAGCGGTTCCCAGGCTGAACGCCGACGAAAATGCGGAAATTGAAAGCTTGGAGGAAATTTATCCTGTTGCAACTCTCGCAGCGATCCAACGCATCATCCGCTTGCCAATAGGAGCGATACAACTGATTGTGCAAGGAAAAGAGCGAGTCCGGATCGAGCAAATGCAGATTAGCGATCGCATTGTGGAAGTCAAGTTTCAGCGACTACCTCTACTGACAAAAGAAACTGCCATTACATCTGGAAGTTCACCAACCACCATCGAAGCATTGACTGGGGTAATTAAATCTCTGTGGCGAGAAATTGCTGCTGTGAATCCCAACCTTCCAGAAGAAGTATTAGATGTTTTGCTAGACAATGACGATCCTGTGGAGTTAGCTTACCAAACCAGCATGTTACTTCCGCATGATGTCGAAAAACTCCAGTCACTATTGGAACAAGATAACTTGGAGGCATTATTGCAGCAAGTGGTGGCTTCTTTGAAACAAGAGGTAGAAGTTCAACGCCTGCGGGGCGAAATTTTAGGGGAAACGAAAAAAGAAATTGATCAACAGCAACGAGAATTCTTCCTGCGACAACAATTAAAGAAAATTCAACAGGAATTGGGAGAAGGTGAATCAGAAACCCAAGAAATTCAAGAATTGCGATCGCAACTCGAAGCAGCGCAATTACCTGAAACTGCATACAAGCAAGCCAAACGAGAACTTGCTCGCCTAGAACGAGTTGGTAGCAGTTCGGCAGAGGGTGGTGTAATTCGCACTTACCTAGACTGGCTGTTAGAAATGCCCTGGAACAAAACCGTACAGGACAATTTAGATTTGCAAAATGCCAGGACTGTACTAGATACTGACCACTACGGTCTTGTGAAAGTAAAAGACCGCATTATTGAACACTTGGCTACTTTTAAACTCAAAAGTCAACAGTCAAAAGTCAATAGTCAACAGGATCTCCCCATCTCCCCATCCCCCCATCTCCCCATCTCCTCACCTCCCCATCCCCCCATCTCCCCATCTTCAGAACACTACACCATCGGCACAGTCCTGTGCTTCGTCGGCCCACCAGGGGTAGGTAAAACTAGTCTCGGTCGTTCTATTGCCCGTGCTTTGGGGCGTCCGTTTGAGCGAGTGAGTTTGGGTGGATTGCGGGATGAAGCGGAATTGCGAGGTCATCGTCGCACTTATATTGGAGCGATGCCAGGTCGGATCGTGCAGGCGCTGCATCGATCTGGGGTGAAAAATCCCGCGATCATGCTGGATGAATTGGATAAAGTCGGAATGGACTATCGCGGCGATCCGGCTTCAGTATTGCTAGAAATACTTGATCCACAGCAGAATTACTGCTTCCGAGATTTATATCTGGATTTGGATTTTGACCTCTCCCAAGTCTTCTTTATCGGTACTGCTAACGACTTGTCGAAAGTTCCTGCACCTTTACTGGATCGCTTGGAAATTATCGAGCTATCAGGTTATTCCGAAGAAGAAAAACTAGCGATCGCCCAAAAATACCTCCTACCCCGCCAGCTAGAAAAAGCAGGACTCCCCAGCGACGCAGTGCAGATACTACCGGAAACCTTGCGCTTGGTGATTGAATGCTATACTCGCGAGGCTGGAGTCCGTCGGCTGGAACAACAATTAGGTACTATCTGCCGGAAGCTTGCAGTCCGCCATGCTGACGGAAAAACTGAGCCGATGCAGATTCATCCAGAACAGCTAGAAGACTTACTTGGCCCGAAAATCTTTTTACAAGATGAGATGCGGAAAACACCGAGACCAGGTGTTGCTACCGGTCTAGCATGGACTCTTGCAGGTGGAGAAGTTTTGTTTGTGGAGGCGGTGCAGTTACCTCAAGGTAAAGAACTAGTCCTGACCGGACAACTGGGTGAGATTATGGAAGAGTCGGCGCATATTGCTTATTCCTACGTCTGGGCAAATGCGGCGTCTTGGGGTATCGATACGCGTGTGTTTAGAGGCAATGGTTTACACATCCACGTCCCAGCAGGTGCTGTACCCAAAGATGGGCCTTCGGCTGGGGTGACAATGGTGACAGCAATTGCTTCCTTATTGACCAAGCGATCGGTGCGGACGGATACAGCCATGACTGGGGAAATCAACCTCAGTGGTGAAGTCTTGCCCATTGGCGGCGTGCGTGAAAAGGTGTTGGCAGCTAGGCGAGTTGGTATCAAACGCATATTATTACCGCAGCAGAATGCCAAAGATTTAGTAGATGTACCAGAAGATGTTCGCAATGAAATGGAATTCATATTTTGCGATCGCATCGAGCAAGTGCTGGAAAATGCCCTGCTACCTCCGGATGATTCTCAACGCGCAAACACAAACGAGAATGGTCATCAACAGCCTGCATTAGCTCACAATTAGAGGCTCATAAGCTGTTGCGCTTACACATTGCACTTTTTTTCGTTAAGACCGTCACTTGTCATTAGTCATTTGTCCTTGGTTCTTAATGACTAGCCCTGTCAAGGTGGGTAAAAAACGAACCATTATCTTAGTAGAGAAGACTATTTTCCTCTTTGTGTCTTTGTGTCTTAGTGTTTCAATAATTCTTTTTTCACCACCCTCCGGGTACTCTACGAGAAGCCCTACTCTGCGAGAAGCCGCGCTGCGCGCGTCTACATGGGGGGAACCCCCTTTGGAGCGCGCTGCTCACCGCCCTGACGGGCGTCTACGCCAGTCCCCCCTAAAGGCAGAAGCCCTTACGGGTTCACCAGTCGCTCATGGGGGAAACCACGGCAGGTGCTCATGGGGGGAACCACGGCGCTCTATGTGCGGACGCAGGTTCCGCACCCGCGCCTCCCCAAGACCGCACTGCCTCCCCAAGACCGCGTTCCTCACCAAGACGGGGGCTGGACTCACCAAGACACAAAGACACCAAGAAAAATCCATTTCCAAGACTCACACCTTGACAGGGGTAGTTCTTAATGACCAATGACTAATGACTAATGACTAATGACGACCCTCACGAGCAATTGTGCAATTTTAAGGTGTTACAGCTGATGTATCTGATTTTTGCGAACTATTTCACAGATGAGTCTTTGGATTGGGTTCGTTATAGCATTTAGTTAGCAGCATTTGACATAGGAGAATTGCTATGTTTTTGATGCACAAACCATCGGGAGATTTAATCGAGATTTTGACCTTAGATCAACTCTTCAACCCCTGTATGAAAGAAGTAACAGGAATCGATCATGTCGGTGAAGAGATGCAAGAACCCGCTTCTTATCTGAAGATGGAAATGGTATTTCCTTCTGGTGAATCCCTGCCACGTTGCTGGTTAGATGCTCACTATCGGGAAACAAAACACCAAGTCAGTACAGAGGAACTAAATCTCGCTGTTAGCTAAATTTGTAATTTGGCAAGACAGTAAATTTACCCAGTTCGATTGCGTGAATAGACTAAATTAAAATAACCGACATTATTGACTTTGGCAATAGAGGTATAAGATTTTCAAACTTCTTAATGGGGCGATCGCTACTTTTTTACAGCCAAGGCGATCGCCCATCCATTTTCCTACTACTTCACAAGTTCCTCAAATTTTTTTGCCAATCTAAAAATAAAACCTAGAAGTAAAAAACTTAGAGTTAGAACCAGCGACAATAACAATTGTTGGCTTACTTCAAGTATTGCAATTATTTGTAATATCAGGGTGGGGTTTAACAATGACTATTGCAGATGTAAAAATTCAGCCAAAACCCCAAAATGAAAACCCGAAAAAACCACACAATAAAGTGGTATTACTTGCATTGATTTTAGTAGTTACTACTATTGCAGGTGGAGTGTTTGGCTGGTTTAGATTCAAAAATGAACAAGAGCGAGTTCAGGCGTTGTTGAGTGAGGCTTGTCAGACTGATAAATTATTAGATATCACAACGCTAGAAGCTTATAAGCGGAAGTTGGATGAAGCAAACAAAATCGTGATTTTGTCTAAAATCCCGATTTTAGGTTCTCAGGAATTACTAACTAATTATAACAGTTGCCAACAAAAGATTAAAGTGGCAGATAATTTCTTTGCCCAATTAAAAACATTAGTGGCAGAGTTCAGAGAATTTGCTAACGATAAACCATTAACAGGTTTTGATATTTCCAAAGTTTCTGAACGATTGGACAAATTAGAAAAGCAATTCTCTGATTTCACAAACCAGTCACGAATAATACAAGACGAGCGAGTTATTTGGCATTTACGAAATGCGTTAGACCAGTATAAACTCGGCTTACAAGCCCGAATTGACTGTCAAAAAGGAAATAATTGTTTTCCAGCTTACTTCACTAAAGAACCTTTTCTAGATGCTGAATCCGATGTAGCACGTCGCCTGATCCAAGATTACCAGATGGAAGTAAAATACCCTCGTTACCAGGACTTCTTCTTAATAAGACTAGGTATTAACCTAAACGATGCTATGACAACTCTGGAGAACACTGCACAACAAAGTATTGCAGCAGCAGAAAATCATCTCTCTTCAGGCGTTGTTGAACGAGGCTTGTTAGACTGAGAATTTGACATCAGGGAGTGAAAACTCTAAAGCATTTCCAAGAATTCTTTCCAGGGTGTTGCAACTAATGTTTCGGTTGTTGAATGTCCGTAGCCATGAACGATCATCGCAGCTTTCTCAATTTGCTTCACATCATCTGACTCAACAATATCAATAACATCGAAGCGCCCCATCGTTGCATAACTGTCCTTCCAAGTCACCCCAGGACACTCACTCTTTATTTTTTCAGAAACTGTAGTGGCTAATTGCTTAAATTCGTTGGGATCTTTGAAGGCTTCAGAGGAAAACCGACTCAGAATAATGTAGGTTGCCATAGGACATCCTCCTTCAGTGGTATTTTTTACCCACAAGATAAACTTCTAGATTCTTTGACCTCGTTACTTTTATCTTGTTAAAGGACTGCGATCGCGAACTACTTTGGTCAAAAAAAGTTACAACAATCCGCAGGGTAGGATGAAGGCAGAAGGATAAAGTAATTTTTTTCCTTTATCCTTCATATTTCATTGCATCCATTGATATGCAACGATATTCAAGAAAATACCATTGATTAACACCAATACCATCAACGCTATTTGATACCACTCAATCGGTCTCACAGTCATATCCATCGCAGCATGTAAGAAATTCATTAAGGTGTAAAATACCGTCACACCAAAGTGGATGACTCTGTATGGATGTGAGTTGAGAAATACTGTTCCGAGAATTGCAATCATTGGTATTGCAAAAAAGCCTAACATCAACCAAGGATGTGATATCGGCATTTTGCCTTTGTAGGCAGGCATGGCAACATCTTCACCATACAGGACGGGCATAAAACCTAATTGGCTGTGAAAAACTATTCCAAATAAAAACACAGCCCAAAGAGCGATAATTTTTCCCTGAATACTTAAATCCATATATTTACCTCGTAAATTTAGTCTGTGACTGATTAATTCCTTTTTACGAGCTTTTAAGTGCTTTAATCTTTCTTTTACATCACCAATTACTGAGCTAATGAAAGCACATAAAATATCTGTTCATCTATTCATATTTTATCAATTGAAAATGAATTAATTAAGATAAACAGCAAATTTTATGAAAAATTTTAAATATCAATGGGAAACAAAATGCTAAAAAAATGGGATTTACTTCTTCACATCATGCAATATTTACCACTGATAGCTAAATTAGTTGATTTGACTGAGCAATTCTCTAATTAAAATAACTCTATCGTGTCATTAGCACTAGAGTTACGGATTTTTATAAAAATACTTACAAAAGTCTAATAATGACTATTATTGTCTTAGAATCGAATTGCATTATCTTTTTGAAGAAAGTATCAGTAAACCGATACAATATGCCCCGACACTGGCGGACTAACATTTAGTGACTCCTTTCATGAGTAAGCCCTTTATTACAAAATTTCTGTATCACTAGTTTACTGAGTTGACTGTATATCTTTTGTTCGCTGTCTGTTACAAATAGTGTTGAAAAACGGAGGTGGCGACGGATGCTCATTCGCTTATACGTCGTCATGGTGATGCTTTTATGTGGGGTGATACCACTGGTTGGATGCCGCCAGAGTTCGACACCCACATCTAAGAGTGACAAGCTGCAAATTATGGTCAGCATCGCACCGCAGAAGTACTTTGTGGAGCGTATTGGGGACGGTTATGTCACTGTAAGTGTGATGGTTCCACCAGGGGCCGAACCCCATACATTCGAGCCAAAACCAGAACAATTCAAGGCTCTCAGCCGTGCCAAAGCCTACATGCGTATCCGCATTGACTTCGAGGAAGCCTGGATCGACAAAATCAAGGCGGCAAATCCTACAATGCTGATTGTGGATACGACACAGGGCATCAAACGGTTGCCGATGCCATCAAGCTATCAAGAGGCAGGAGAAAGACCTCATGCTGGCGAGGGCGAAAACCTCGACCCCCATATCTGGCTATCGCCGCAGTTGGTGAAAGTGCAGGCACAAACAATCTACGATGGGCTTGTGAAGTTAGACCCCAAGCACCAGGCAGCGTATCAAGCAAACCTAGAGCGCTTCATAGCAGATATCAATGGGCTGGACGCTGACATTCGCAAAAATTTACAGGGGGTGAAAAACCGCAAATTTATCGTCTTCCATCCGGGATGGGGTTACTTCGCCCGTGATTACGGATTGGAAATGATACCCATTGAGATTGGCGGGCAGGAACCCAGTGCCGCTGAACTGGCAACACTGATTACCAAAGCTAAGAAAGAGAACATCAAGGTGGTTTTTGCTGAACCGCAGTTTAGCAGGCAGGCGGCACAGACGATCGCCAAGGAAATTGGCGGGGAGATGTTGCTCATCGATCCGCTATCGCCTGATTGGTTGAATAACTTGCGTCAAGTCTCCAATACCTTTGCCAGGGTTTTGAGTCAGGGTGGCATTTTCTCTGTGGGCGATCGCAATGATCAAGCAACCTACCCCTGTCAAGGTGTAAGTCTTGAAATGACTTGGTGTCTTAGTGTCTTAGTGTTTCAAAAATGATTTTTTCACCACAAAGACACCAAGACACAAAGAGTGAGATTTGGGTTCGTTTTTTACCCACCTTGACAGGGCTAATCAAGCAACCGCCGGTAAATACCAATTTTCCTCAGGGACAGAGGTAATATGCCATACATAACAGACACAGACACGCGACCAGAGGTAATTTCGATTCAGCACCTCTGGGCAGGGTACGACCATGAACCAGCGCTAGAAGATATCAACCTCTCGGTGAAGGAACTGGACTTTATCGGGTTGATTGGCCCCAATGGCAGCGGCAAAACGACCTTGTTTAAAGTTTTACTGGGTCTTTTACCACCGATGCGGGGTGAGGTGCGGATTATGGGCATGAGCGTTAAAAAGGGGCGACGTTACCTTGGCTACGTACCTCAGACAGTGGAATTTGATCGGGCTTTCCCGATCAATGTGTGGGATGTAGTGCTGTTGGGACGGTTGGGAAAGCGGCAACTACTGCAACCCTACACCGCTAAGGACAAAGAATGTGTGGCTGAGGCACTCCGCAGCGTCGAGATGCTGCACCTGCGCGATCGCTCTATCAGCGAACTCTCCGGGGGGCAACGAAAGCGGGTTTATATTGCCCGTGCCTTGGCAACGGAACCCAAAATCCTACTTTTGGATGAACCGATGGCAGGTGTTGACCCCCATGTTGAGACGCATATCTACGAACTGCTGAAACACCTGAATGAACGCATCACGATTTTGATGATTTCTCATGATATTGAGGCGATCGCATCATGCGTGAAAACTGTGGGTTGCTTGAATAGACGGTTGTACTATCACGGTGAAAAACAAATTACACCGGAAATGTTGCAAATGGTCTACCAGTGTCCCGTTGATTTGATTGCCCACGGCATACCGCATCGAGTCTTCCCACGGCATTTAACAGAGGAGATCAATCGATGATCGAAGCATTGCAGTTCGACTTTATGCGGAATGCCCTAATTGCGGGGGTACTGGTCAGTATTGCCTGCGGTATTATCGGTACTTTTGTGGTCATCAACCGTATCGTTTTTATCAGCGGCGGCATCGCCCATGCAGCCTACGGAGGTATCGGACTGGGATACTTCTTCAAATTTAGCCCCGTGTTGGGTGCAGTCATCTTCAGCATCCTGGCGGCGTTGGGGATGGGTATCGTGCAGCGCCAAACCCGGCAAAGAGCAGATACCATTATCGGCGTGATGTGGGCGATAGGTATGGCTGTAGGGATTATTTTGGTGGATCTGACAGAAGGCTACAAGGCAGATTTGATGAGCTATCTTTTTGGCAGTATTTTGGCTGTCTCTAGCAATGACTTGTCAATCATGCTGGGGCTTGACATTATCATCATTGCGCTGGCAGCTTTGTTCTACAAAGAATTACTGGCAATTTCTTTCGACGAGACATTCGCCACTGTAGCCAATGTGCCAGTTAATACAATTTACCTGACCTTGATGTGCATGATTGCCCTGACAGTAGTGATGATGATGCGAGTAGTAGGGCTAATTATGGTAATTGCTTTGTTGACTATGCCAGCAGCGATCGGCGGTCAATTCGTCAAAGATATGCGGAAGATGATGGTATTAGCAAGCATATTGGGGATGTTTTTTACCACAGTCGGGTTGTGGCTGTCGTACTCTCTCAATCTCACCTCTGGCGCGACAATTATTTTAGTTGCTGGCGCAGTTTATTTGCTAAGCGTTGCAGTACAGCCATTGCTGCGACGCATTCAACCCAAACGCGCAAAAATAGATTAGAGTACTGTATCGCTAGCTAAGCGACCATCCTCCATATGTAAAATCCGATCGGCAACATCCAAGATGCGGTTATCGTGAGTTACTAACAAGATTGCACATCCCTGCTCCTTTGCCAACTGCTGCATAATTTCCACCACAGCCCGACCGGATTTGCTATCTAACGCCGCAGTCGGTTCATCCGCCAACACAAGTTTAGGTTCGCTCACCAAAGCGCGAGCAATGGCTACACGCTGTTTTTGACCGCCGGAAAGATTTTCTGGATAGTAATCCATACGATCCCCCATACCTACAGCCTGTAATATAGAGGCAGACTGAACCACACGCTCTTCTAAGGGGATATCTTTGTGCAAGCGTAAGGACATACCGACATTTTGCTGAGCCGTAAGCGACTTCAGCAGGTTGTGCGCTTGAAAAATAAAACCAATGTGCCTGCGAACGTGTACCAGTTGCTTTTTGCTGGCGCCGTAGAGTTCTTGACCCAATATTTTGACACTACCCTCCTGTAGCGATCGCAAAGCACCAATAATAGTAAGTAATGTCGTTTTACCACTTCCCGAAGGCCCTGTGAGAATCACGATTTCACCAGGATAGATGTCTAAATTCACATCCACCAACACTGGCTTACGCAACTCACCCTTACCAAAGGCATGATTGAGATTGCGAACAGCAACTACAGGTTCCCATTTGTCATTTGTCATTTGTCATTTGTTGTTCGTTGTTTGTTCCAATCAACTACCACTAACCACTAACCACTAACTAAAACACATCCGCCGGATCGGCAGAATGAAGTTTTCGCATCGCCACAGCAGCAGAGATTAAACACATAACCACAGTCATAATAAACACCTGCGATGCCACATCAAATCGCATGGCTAGCGGAATCCTTGTCAGATTTCCCAATAGTGCATACATCCCTATTGAACTTGCAGCTCCAGGAATAAATCCCAACACGGCAAGAATAATTGCTTCTTGGAAAACAACAGCCAACAGGCTGATATCTGAATAGCCCATCGCTTTCAGGGTGGCATACTCCGGTAAGTGATCGTTCACATCCGAGTACAACACTTGATAGACAATCACAACTCCGACAATAAAGCCCATTGTGGCACCAAAATTAAATATAGTACCAGCAGGATGTTCAGAAGACCAGAATACTAACTCGTGTTCTTTAAAACCCTTGCGAGTCAATACTCTGACATCATTGGGTAATCTTGCTTGAATATTCTTAATTACAGTTTGGGGATCTGCACCTGGTTTGAGGGTGAGAATTCCTGCATGAATATTATCGAAGCTGTCTGCACCAAAAATCCGCAGATAATTCCAATCACTGGTGACAACGTGCCCTTTGACAAACATACTGCTGCCCAAAGTAAAGATACCGCCAACCCTAATTCTGCGTCCCGATATCTCCGTAAAAATGGTTTTTCCTTGGTTAAAGGATTGAACTACAGGCCCGGTAGCTGGTTGAGATTGACTGTCAAATAGGACTACGTTAGGGAGTTTGATTTGCTCAAGCTGTTGATTTACTGTGGGTAAATCCAAGACAGGCTGGGCTGGGTCGAAAGCTATGGCTGCAATCTCAGTGACTTCCTTCTTCCAAGGATTGACCCACCGTGCTAAAGAATAATACAAAGGACTAGCAGATGCTACTCCTTCTACCGCCGCAGCTTGGTACAAATGACGTCGAGAAAAAGTCTGACCCTCCAGCAGAGTCTTAGTACGGTTGCTGATTAAGACTATGTCTCCTTGAATATGATTATGGACAAGAGTTGCACCGTCAAACAGCATGGCTCTGAAACCCAACTGCATGAAAATCAGAATGTCAGCAAAAGCGATTCCAGAAAGAGCTACCAAAAGGCGAATTTTTTGATGGCTAAGTTGCGCCCAGCCCAAAGGAGGTTCCTGAGATTGTTTGTCCAGTAAGGTTTTGAATGCAGGTAGTTTCATCTGTTCAATGCTCTACTGTGTCTTGATCGAATTCAGGTCGAAGCTGATGCGGACTTGCAGGTAAGTCAGTCCTGCGACTTTGGCACTGTCTTTGGGATCGATGCGGACTTTGACTTCTACAACACGGGCATCTTTGTCAGCTGTTGGGTCAGATTCCAGGACATCTTGCTTCTTAATTTGCAAGCCAATATGCTCGACCGTGCCATGTACCTCGCCTGCAAACCCACCATGTTCACTTACCACTGTTGCCCTTTGACCGACTTGCAGTTTGCCCACATCGGTTTCATAAACTTCGGCAATGGCGTACATCTGGTTAGTTCGTCCCAGTTCTACGATTCCTTCACTAGTGTTAACCTGTTCGCCAACACGGGTATTAATCTTCAAAACTTGCCCTGCGATGGGAGAGCGTACGTAAAAGTCTTCTAACTCAGCCTCAATTCTCTTGATTTGGGCGATCGCTCGTTCTACTTCAGCTTGCACTACTTGCACATCCACAGGACGCACTTCTCTAAGTTTTTGCAACATCGCCTTTTCTGTTTGGATCTGCTTTTGCAAGGTGGATGTGGTGTTTGCTAGTTGCGCTTTCGCCTCATTTAGCCGAGATCGAGCGGTTTCAAAAGCCTCTCGCCTGTCGTCTAAAGCCGAAATACTTTCTGCTCCTTCTTGTTGCAAAGTTTGATAGCGCTGATAGTTGATTTGTGCATTCCGCAACTCAGCTTCGGCACGCGCTACTGCTGCTTTTCTCTCGGCAGTTTCTGTCTGTAGCTGGGCTTCTAGTCGGGCAATATTGGCTTGTTGAGCAGCAATTTCTGCCTGTTTTGCTTCTCCTGCTTTGATTTGGGTAAGTTTCGCCTGCTGCACAGCTAGATTTTGTTTTGCCTCGGCTAGTTCAGCTTGTTTTTTATCTATGCCTTGAAGAATGGCAATTATTTTTCCGGCTGGAATGCGATCGCCTTCTTCTACCAGCAATTTATTCACCCGACTATCTTGGGCATTGGCGACAGATAATTTAATGACTTTTCCTTGTGGCTCTAGGCGTCCCAAGGCTGTGGCTTTAGTTGCTGGAGCCACACTCACAGCAGGAACTGGCGTAGTCTGGCTTTGTTTTTGAGTTTGAGAAATTACATAAACTGCACCCAAACTGAGAAAACCAATCGCAGCTATGCCAGCAATCCAAGGACTAAGCGGTTTCAAAACCCTTAGTTTTTGAGTCGTAGTCACCTCTGGAGATGGCGGTTTTGTTAACTTTTTGTCTTTAGTGATAACCATCGTTAATCAAGGGCGGTATAGTGAATAAAAATGATTATTTCTGACAGTCATTTGATTGTAAAATTTGAATTTCTGCTAAGAATATATTCGCTATTATCTATGCTTGCTAACATCCTCAATTTGGGTGAATCAGTTGGGTGATAATAGAGAAGAGAGACAAAATTTTTATCCAAACTTGAACTGCTTGATCTGTTAACAAATTTGCTTATCCTGCATCTACATTTTTAGGGAAACAAGATGAGGAACTTGTGAGGAAACTCGAACAACTTATACTCCAATTCGCAGTCCCCTATTTTTCACTAAAACAGTATCTTCAACATCCAAGCTAAAAGACTGATAAAGTCTGCCTTTGTCAGTGCAGTTCCAGGCTTGAGCTTGAAGGTTGAACCTAAAAGTATTAGTTGTTACCTCACCCCAGGCAAAACAATCAGGTAGGGAATATTTATGAATGCGGATGATTTATTGCAACGGTATGCTGCTGGCGAACGTGATTTCAGCAGAGTTGATTTGTGTGGAATTAATCTGGCTCAGGCCAAATTAAGTGGAGTTAATTTAATTCACACAAATCTGTTGCAAGCGGTGCTAAGTGGAGCCAATCTAAGCGGTGCATTCTTGGTGGTGGCGAATCTAGGTGAGGCAAACCTGAAGCAAGCTACCTTGATAGTTGCTAACCTGAGTGGAGCAGATTTGAGCAAAGCTAACTTAAGTGAATCTAATCTCAGTGAAGCTGTACTAACTGGTGCGATTTTGCAGAAAGCAAATTTATCAGGTGCTAGCTTGCGAGGGGCGATTCTCGCGGGAGCAAACCTGAGCGATTCTAATCTCCAAGGGGCTAACTTACAGGGGGCTAATCTCTATGGTGCAGACTTACGAGGAGCCGATCTCAGTCACGCCGATCTCACCCGCACTAACCTGCGGGGGGCAAATTTGCAAGGAGCCATCATGCCCGATGGTTCCATTCACAATTGAAATTAGCTACTTGCAAGCAGCAGTTGGGAGGTACAAACAGGTGAATATTAACGCGAGTGAGGTACTGAAACAGTACGCAACTGGAAAACGAGATTTCCAAGGATTTGACTTGAATGGGGCGGACTTTCACCGAGCCTTTTTGAAGGGAATAACTTTGCAGGGCAGCAATTTGATTGGAGCGAACCTAAGTGGGGCTGATTTGGAAGCGGCAGATTTGAGTGGTGCGAACTTGATTGGAGCCAATCTAAGTGGGGCAAACCTGATTGGAGTTAACCTGAATGGGACTGACTTGATTGGGGCGAACTTGGTTGGAGCCAAGCTGGAAAATGCCTACTGCGTGAAAGCAAATTTAAATGGAGCCAATCTCAACGGCGCTAACTTGAGGAGGGCAAATTTGAGTGAAGCATCTCTAAGTGGCGCAAATTTGACTGAAACTGTTTTGAGTGCCACCTTAATAGATGCTAATTTAAGCGGAACCAATTTTTGCCGTGCCAGTCTAATTGAGGCTGATCTACAGCGGGCAAACTTAAGTGGAGCCAACTTAGCCGGGACTAACCTTTCCAAGACTAATCTCAGGAAAGCTAACCTAGCAGAAGCCAATTTGAGCGGAGCAAGCTTAAGAGAAGCCGATTTGAGCGAAGCTGATTTGACAGGAGCCAACTTGCATAGAGAAAGTTTGCACGAGGCGAATTTCCAGGGTGCAATCATGCCTGATGGTAAAATTTATCATGCTTGATAACAATCTTGCATAAGTATTAGCTAAAGCTAAGAACATTCTTACTTGGGAAAGTCGTTATTACCTGTGGGCATATATATGGTTGAGATAGGAATTCACCTAATTAAACAACCATGCAAGCCCAATCGAAAATCCAGACAGTTAATCCTAAAATTGAAAGAATCGCCAATATTTTGCGCCTTATCGGTTGGGTTAGCTTTTGGTTACAGGCTGGATTGGGAGTTGCTTCCGCGTTGATGTTGGTATTCGCAATTTCCGGTCGTAACTTTAGTCAAGCAGTAGCACCTACCCCAGGAGTACCAGTTACCAACTACAATCAAGGAACAACCCCTGGAATTGGCATTAGTATCTTTTGGGGAGTTTGTGGTATTTTAGCGCTGCTATTTGGTATTTATCTAGCTTTTCGTATCACCCGCTTTGCTCGGCGACTCCGCAATCCCAATCCAGACTTGCATCCAAAAAAAGCAGACGTCATGAAAGTATTGCGGATTGCAATAATTACGGGTTTCGTGGGAATGCTGCTAACAATTCTGGGAGGGGGGGCTGGTATAAGTGTTCTCCTGTCAAAATCGATTGCTCAACCACAAGGCGTAGCAATATATGACCCGAATCGGATCATTCGCTCGCTTGATATCTTCGTCGCAATGGCAAGTATGACTGGCATCACCGCTCATTACGTCGGGACAGTTGCTTCTTTAGGGTTGTTTAACTGGTTGCATCCTGAGTTGTAACAACTTGTCAAAGAGGGTATTTATATTAATAAGTAGAAAGGCATAAATAAACTAAAAACAGTGCGGGCTAGAAGCCCACCCCACAAGAGCTTTAATAATATTGTGGGGTGGGTATCCTGCCCGCCCGTATAGAATACAAGATATTTTACGTTTAATTATGTTGACCTACTTACTACTCTAATCCAAACAACTTTAATGTCGAGCTAAAGCTACAAACTTTGCAAAAAAACAAGTTGTAGAGACGTTTGCGAGCGGCTGTCTCTACAACAGAAAGTGATGTATTTTTTTGCTCGGAATTCAACCAAGTAATGGCAGACCTCTGAGAGAATAGAGCAAATTGCTAACGATGTTAAGTACCACAAATGCCAATATCGGAGAGAAATCCATACCTCCCAGAGGGGGAATGATGTTACGGAAAATATTCAGATAAGGGTCGGTGATCTGGCTCAAAGCAGCAAATGGTTGATTGTACCAGTTGATATTTGGGAACCATGACAGCAGAACCCTAATAATCAGTAGGGTGCTGTAAATCTGGATGAAAGTAGCCAGTGTGGCAATCAGTAAATACATGGATGGATCGGTTTCCTTTTCTGGGTAAGTGTCCACTGCGATCTTATATTTTGATTTTAAGGTAGCTCTGGTCATGGTGTATGCAGCTGTAGGGGCATTTCCACGATCGCGCTTCATCTGCTTTTGGAAACTCCTTTAGGCGTCTTTGGTGAGCGACCTTTCATTAGCTATCTGATTAGAATTACTGTTCACGCTGCCCAACTGCTGTCGCACTTCATCAATTGTGGCATTCAACTGAGCAATTTTATCTTCTAGCGATCGCCGCGCCGTTTCCATTTCTATGCTGTCGGTTTCTGAAGCTTTCATCTGACGCCGTTTGAAAGATGCTTTTTTAGCTTCTGTTGGGCTGGTAGGGATTTGACCTTCTTCTTGGGCTGCTAGCTCGCCATTGTTACGAGAAGCAACAATAGTACCCAATACTCCACCGACTACACCGCCAACTACTGCTCCGAAGAAAAAACCACTTGCAAAACCATCACGCTGACTCATATCTTTACCGCCAATTAAGAACGCTGCACTTTTGGGTTGTTTGGTTACTTTCTTAGTTCTAGCTGCATACTAGCTTAAGTCCCAAAGATGCGATCGCCTGCATCCCCCAAACCCGGTACAATAAATCCTTGGTTGTTAACTGCCTCATCTATAGTGGCAGTATAAATTATTAAACCCGGATATGCTGTTCCCAATTTTTGTAAAGCTGGAGGAGCTGCTACTACACATACAATTCGTGTTAAGGACGGGTCAACACCCCGCTGTGTCAATTCTTCCATTGCTTTAACGATTGACCCCCCGGTTGCTAGCATCGGATCGGTAATCAGTACCCGCGTCTGGGGATGAAATTTTTCTGGAAGTTTATTTAAATAACAAGAAGGTTGTAGCGTTGTTTCATTTCGCTCCAAGCCAAGATGATAAATCGATGCTAAAGGCAGCAATGTTTGTGCTCCTTCTAGCAATCCCAGTCCTGCCCGCAGAATTGGTACAACTGCCATCGGTACTTCCGGGTCAATTAAAGTTGCAGGACAGGAACTTAAAGGACTCTGCACCGTTGTCTCTTGAGTCGGCAACCACTCTCGGGCTGCTTCATAAGTAAGCCAACGTCCCAATTCAGTCATGGCAGTGCGAAATAATACTGAAGGCGTGGCAGCGTCGCGGGCAACTGCTAGCCAATGCTTGATTAGGGGGTGTGGTGGAACATAAACACGCAATTGTAGCGTCATGGCCAAAAAAAGGCGTTTTGCGATCGGATAACAACTGAAACATCATAATACTCTTTCTGATATCCGGCTATCAGCTAAAATAAATGCCGATCTAAAAATTATTGAAAAATTTTCGCATTAATAGTTGACATTATTTCTCAGTCAAAGTTATATTGATAATCAGTGTTCTCCTCTCTTTAAGGATCGGCAGACGGGATTAGCCAGCGGTTGCAGGCTTGTCCCTCTTTTTTTGAAGGGGAGATGAAGAGGTTAAGATGCGTATTCTTTGGTAAAATAGATTGTTATATATGTTACAAAAATAGTTAAATTTTTTAGAAATGGCTGACTCCATGCCTCTTCCCACTCCCTATTATGATGCGATCGTCATTGGCTCTGGAATTGGTGGTTTGGTGACAGCAACTCAACTGGCAGCCAAAGGTGCCAAAGTACTTGTATTGGAACGCTATCTCATTCCAGGTGGCAGTGCTGGTTATTTTGAACGACAAGGCTATCGCTTCGATGTTGGTGCGTCGATGATTTTCGGATTTGGACAGCGCGGTACAACTAACTTACTCACCCGTGCCTTAAACGCCGTTAACGTCAGTTTAGAAGTTATTCCCGATTTTGTACAGATTCACTATCACCTGCCCGACAATATAGACTTCAAGGTAGAGCGAACTTATGAAAAGTTTTTGCCAAATCTGATAGCCTATTTTCCCCACGAAGCCAAGGGAATTCGCCGTTTTTATGATGAATGTTGGCAAGTCTTTAACAGCTTAAATTGCATGGACTTATTATCGCTGGAAGAACCCCGCTATTTGCTGCGGATGTTTTTTCAGCATCCTTTGGCTTGTCTGAGGTTGCTAAAGTATTTACCGCAAAATGCTGGAGATGTGGCACGACGCTATATTAAAGACCCCCTATTGTTGAAATTTATCGATATGGAATGTTATTGCTGGTCGGTAGTACCAGCAGATATGACACCCATGATTAATGCGGGTATGGTGTTTTCTGACAGGCATTATGGTGGGGTTAACTATCCCAAAGGCGGCGTAGGACAAATCCCCCAAAAGCTTGTAGAGGGTCTTATTCAGGCTGGAGGTAAAATTAAATACCAAGCTAAGGTGACGCAAATTCTCATAGAAAAAGGACGAGCTGTAGGTATAAAGTTAGCTGACGGCCAAATTTATCGCGCCAAACGCATTGTTTCTAATGCTACACGTTGGGATACTTTCACAAAATTAATTTTACCAGATAAAATTCCACCTAATGAGAAAAAGTGGCAGCAAAACTATCAGAAATCACCCAGCTTTTTGAGTTTGCATATGGGTGTGAAGGCGTCACTTTTACCAGCGAAGACAGAGTGTCATCATATTTTGTTAGAAGACTGGGAAAACATGGCAGCACCGGAAGGTACGATTTTTGTGTCGATTCCCACGTTGCTCGACCCAGATTTAGCACCAGCTGGTTATCATATCATGCATGTATTCACGCCGCACTGGATAGATGATTGGCAGAGACTTTCTGCAAAGGATTATGAAGCGAAGAAGGAAGAGGCAGCTGGGCGAATCATAAACCGACTGGAGAAAATTTTTCCGAGTTTAGACGCGGGGTTAGATTATCTGGAAGTAGGGACGCCACGCACCCATCGCCGCTTTTTAGGTCGGGAGGATGGCACTTACGGGCCCATTCCTCGACGCAAGTTGCGGGGTTTGCTAGCAATGCCGTTTAATAGAACTGCAATTCCAGGACTTTATTGTGTAGGGGATAGCACCTTTCCCGGCCAGGGATTGAATGCGGTAGCGTTTTCTGGATTTGCCTGTGCTCATCGCATCGCGGTAGATTTGGGATTGTGACCGACTTCGCTACTAATGTGGAGAGACACTGGTACGATACTCCATTCATAGCAAATCACCTGAGTAGAAGGTAATGTATTTGTCCTTCCCATTCACTACCAAGGCTGCATTCTGCCAACAATAAAATATCTTCAATAGCACGACCAATTGGAATGTCAAAGCTAACTTCAAAAACTCCAGGCATAAACAGTCCTGCCTCCACCCGTTCATAAGCATAGTGTGTAATCGTCGCGACATCGTGGGTGAGCAATACTCGCCCTTCTTTGGCTGCCCATTCTAGCACTGTTGGATCGTCTGCTCCAGATAGTCCTATGTCTTGAATTCGGACAATATCTAATCTTGGTTGCCGACGCAACACTCCCCGCACAATGTTGTTGTTGAAATTTTCGTCGGCAACAAATCGCAGCATAATTTATTATTGAAATTGAGTTCGGCGTGCCATTAAACGCTGGCGTAAACCTTGTGGGTCACATCTAGCCTCATTTATTTTACGGATTTCATTGGCGCGTTTTTGCCGTTGCTGCAAGTATTCTTCAACTTCCTGTTGGTGACGTAAATAGTAGGCTATTACAGCATAAACATCTGCTAGCTGCAAAGATGGGTACTGAAACACGATTTCTTCGGCAGTCGCTCCTTGATTGAAAGCAGCGACAACTGTATCTAGCGTGACTCGCGTTCCGCCCACTCGCACCACACCATCAGGATTTAGTTGCAAGGGCAAGGGTTCGGTTGTAATTGTAAGGGTCATAGCATTTACAAGATAATAATAAAATCAAATATTTTTGCTTTTTAGCCTACCTTCCGTCTTCATTTTTCGGGTTTCAATTCCGAATAAGGATTTGAGGTATTTGGAACCGTTAGGGAAAAGTTTCCCTAACGGTATGATATGGTAGATGACGAAGATGACATAGTTAATTTGCTTTACTTCCTAATTAGTACTTACCGTCACACCTTCTAACTCCTCATCTGTCAACTCATACAAATCGCGTAGCTTTTGCAACTTCTCCTCACTGGCTTGCCAAAAGCCTCGTCCATGCGCCTCTAACATCCTCCCGACTATATTCCGAAAAGCTTCCGGGTTTGCTTTTCGCAATTTCTCTGCCATCTCAGGATCTAGAGCATACGTATCTGCTGCTTGGTCGTATACCCAATTGTCAGTAAAATCCGCAGTACCGCCCCAACCGATCAATGCTGTCATACGCTGCGAGATTTCAAACGCACCACCAGAACCTTGAGTTGCCATTGCTTCTGCCCATTTGGGATTCAGCAGTTTGGTGCGATATTCCATCCGCAGCAAATCATCTAGCTTGCGTGGTGTGGTATCTTTCGAGAAACTTTCGACAAAGCTAGCTGTAACTTTCTTACCGCGGATTTTTTCTGCCGCTTTCTTCAAACCGCCCGTATTGGCGTAATATTCTTGAATATCGGTTAAACCGTACTCTACCGAATCGATTTCTTGAACAATGCGATCGCTCGTTTTTAACAACTGATTCAGCACTTCTGGTCTTGCTTGACCTTTATCTTGTCTGCCATAACTAAAGGCATTGCGACTTTGCCAAGTATTCCCCAACTCATCGCCAGATTCCCAATTACCATCAGTGACGCGGTCATTTACCAGCGAACCAAAATCACCCGCCGGATTAGAAAACAACCTTGCAGATGTATTTTCCACCCCTTGCGTCTTCAACGCCAAAGCGTGTTTTCTAATAAAATTTTGGTCTTCTGGTTCATCCGCCTCAGCTGCCCGTAAAAACAAATCATCCAACAACTCGATGATATTGACAAAACTATCGCGGAAAATACCAGACAAATTCCCCAACACATCAATACGAGGATGTCCCACCTCCGCCAACGGTTTTAACTCATAACGAACAATTCTCCCCGTACCTTCTTTGACAGGTTCCGCACCAACTAACTCCAAGAGAATACCCAGAGATTCACCCTTAGTTTTAATCGCATCCAAACCCCATAGCATCACTGCTATAGTTTCTGGATATTTCCCATGTTCTTGTAGATGCTGGGCGATAATTTGTTGAGCAATTTCCCTTCCCCGTTCATACGCTGCGGGCGAAGGCATTCTATAAGGATCTAAAGCATGAATATTCCTACCCGTAGGCAACACACCAGGGCCATCTCGTAATAAATCGCCACCAGGTGCAGGCGGAATATATTCTCCATTCAAACCGCGTAACAAATTAGTTAATTCTTCAGTGGTTTGCATAAGTAAATCGTGGATTTGTTGCGCTTCTGGACGGGCAAGATGCCCGTCCCACAAATCTGATTTTTCCTCTTGTGGGGTAGGTATCTTGCCTGCACCTTCCTCCCCAAAATAAGCCTCCAAATACGCCGCCATTTCCTCCTCATTTGGCGCTTCACCCAACGTATGCAACCCAGAAGAAAACAATCTATTCTCCAAAACTTGCAAATACTCGTACAATTTCACCAGATAATCATTAAAAGCATGAGCGCTAAACATGCGGATATTTTCTGGAGTAAAAGGAATCCCCAAACGTTTTGCATCTTCAAACGGACAATCCGCATCTAAACCAGTATCAACAATCTTTTTAGAAATTGCTTCTTTGAGAGCATAATTTTTTTCTGGATCTTCGCGATACTCCGAGATTAAATCCCGCAGCGCTACCAATTCTTTATACAAACCTGCACGACCATAGGGTGGTACATTGTGGGAAATTAACACACCGTAACCGCGACGTTTTGCCAAAATCGATTCGGAGGGATTATTCGCCGCATATATATATAGATTGGGCAAATCTCCTAATAAAATATCAGACCAAGAATAACCTGTGTTTCCCAAAGGCGAACCAGGTAGCCATTCCACTGTGCCATGCATGCCAAAGTGAACTACAGCATCAGCTTGAAACTCATTTTGCAACCATTTGTAGAAAGCAGCATACTGGGGATGGGGCGTTAAATCTCGTTCAAACATTAACCGCATCGGATCGCCTTGTATTCCCAAGGGTGGTTGTACGCCAATCCAAACATTCTCTAGCTGCACACCGCCAATATGGAATTCATCGTCATAGGTTTTAATGCCAGTACCCGTGAGAGATTTCCATTGTTTTTCAATACGGGAGGTACGGAGATATCCCAACCATTTTTCTAGGGTTTTAGCATTAACAGTTGTGGGACGGGCATCTTGCCCGTCATCCTCCAATGGCAGGCGAGACGCCTGCCCCATAAGAGGACTAGCTTCATCCGCTTCTTTCACCTGCCGAATCAACTCTTCCCCGTCTTCGGGTAAATCACCAATACTGTAACCTTGGTCTTTAAGTGCCTGGAGGAATTTCAGGAGACTGCGCGGTACGTTTAACAATGCTGCTGTTCCGACTGCACCGTAACCAGGTGGAAACCCATAGAGAATAATGGCGATTTTTCTTTCAGATACAGGTTTTTGCCGCAGATTAACCCAGCTTTTCACTCTGCCAATTAAACGTTGTACCCGTTCGGGAACCAGATAAATGTTTTCTCCTACCAAACCACCAAGGGGAACGGCATCAATCGCCCCATCTAGTTCTGGTAGAGCGTATAAAACTACACTTTGCAAGCCACCAATACCTTGGCGCGTCCACGAGTAAATATCTTGAATTAATAGAGGTGCAGCAACGATATACGGAACATTTTTAGCAGTGAGAATACGTTTTGCTACCTCCACTTGTCGCCCTGCTTCCATCGAACCGGCAGGCCCACCTACCAAGGGGAAACCAATAGTTGAGACAATCGCATCCACTTTCACTGCATCACTGGAAAGGGAGGTTATTTCAACATTACCCTGCTGGCGTTGCTGGGTTTCGTAGTCGCTTGTCATCCAGTCACGGACAGCCACGTGTCCCTCCACACCGTTGATAAAAATGGGTAGGGGGATTAAACCAGCTTCATCAAAACGACGAATTAGTTGATTAATGTAAGGTTGTTTGGTGATGACATGCTTGCGGTAGAGGAGAATTCCAACTACCGGAAGATGGGGGGAAATTTCTCCCCTTCTCCCTCTCTCCCCCTCTCCCTCTCTTCTTTGACAATACCACTCTAGATATTTGCGGGGAGATTCAAAAAACCCTTGATAATCGGGATGGAGTAACCCCATATTGGGGGTTTCCACGGGTGGGGGAATATCACCGACTTTTAACCCGAAGTATTTTTCTGCCAGTGTCCAAAATAAGGCTGCAACGTTTTCTGGCCCGCCAGCGTTCCAGTAACCATAGATAATTAACCAGTTGCGTAAGTCTTGGACTTTTTGCACTGGCACAAACTTCAATAGTTTTGGCCCTATTTTTAAAAAGCTAATATAACCTGCTAATCTATCTTCTTCTCGTCCTTGGCTAAATTTATCGAGAATGAATTTGACTGGTTTGGGCATACCTTTGGGTTTGTCGCCTATGGCAAAAGCACCCAGCTTGGTAAGACTCAACAATTCTAAGGCGGACTCAAAGATCAGGCGGATAGGGATTTGGCCGATGCGATCGCGCAACCACAAAACTTGGTCATAATCAAATATCAAACTGCCAAAAAACACGTCAGCGCCAGCAAGTGCTGCTTCTACCTCCGCACGCTTGCTGGTAATGTCGCGATCGCTAAATACCCGAATATCTAACTCCGGACAACTTGCGATCGCCAAATCAGCCGCTTTTCGGTACAAGTCGGCGTTGAAAGATTCAAACCCTGCAATCAAGACGATGCGTTTCATGTCCTTGAGTGAATTTAACTTTCTTATTTATTCTAAATTCGCTCTCAGGGTGAAGATATCTTTTTAGGGTTGTGATTTTAATATCTAGATTAGCTGATGGGCAGATGAACAATGTTTTTCCTGATTCGACTTGGTGTCTTAGTGCCTTGGTGGTTCAAGAAAATTTATTGTTTCACCACAAAGACACCAAGACACGAAGAAAATTTATTGTTTAGTATTGCACCTTGAAAGGGCTACTGTGGACTCTTGACTATTGACTCTTGGCTCTATTTTAATTTAATTCGCTGCTGCCTGCGCTTCTTGATAAATTACTTCCTGAAACTGAATCACATCCTTTTGCGGATCGGCGTGGGAAACTTTCACCAAAACCTGTTCCCCTAGATTCACAGAACGCCGGAAAGACATCGGTAACTGCAAGCCCAAATCTTCTAAAAGAATTAGTGCTAACCCGCTATCTTCTCTCAACCACATCAGCACTGTTGTATGCCAAATTTTCTCTGGGCTGCGGCGCAGATATTCTAACGCCCAATATCTATTAGTTTGCCGTTCTACCATTGTCACTTCTTGGGTAACGGTGCTGACACTCATCATCACTTCTTTGAGTTGTTCGGCTGAGAACGGTAAAACATCGCCCCGTAAGTGCGCTTTCAGTTGAAAGTGAGTTAGCAAGTCACTGTAGCGGCGAATGGGAGAAGTGGCTTGAGTGTAGGTATCCAAACCCAAACCAGCATGACGCACAGGTGTAATGCTCATTTCGCTCTTGGGCATACAACGGCGCATCGCACAAGCACGCACAAAGCCTGCTGGTAGCTGAATTAACTCCTGTTCAGGGGGTAACTCAGGTTGCGGCTGACCGCGAAAGGGTAGGGGAATGTTATGAATTTGACCGTAACGGGCAGCAACTTCACCGGCTAAGATCATCATCTCGGCTACTAGTTGCCTGGAGGTGGAGTCATCTAAAACATTAATGCTGATATCGTCATTTTTGACTTTAATCATCGCCTCTGGCATGTTAATGCTAATGGCTCCTTGGGCATATCGCCAAGTTTTACGCTTAGTTGCCCATTTGGCGATCGCAGCAATTTCTGGTTCCGCCTCCACGCCTAAATCCAGCATTTCGTCTACATCTTCATAGGTGAGGCGATAAGTGGGTTTAATTAAACTGGCATAAATACTGTAATCTTCTACTGCCCCGGATACATCTAAAATGATCCCAAAGCTGAGGGCACAACAAACTTTCCCCTGTACCAAACTCATTGGTCCAGTAGCCAACAATTCCGGGAACATGGGAACCATTCCCGTGGGTAAATAAACTGTACTACCCCGCTTTCTGGCTTCTAAGTCTAACTCATCTTCAGGCATGAGAAAACGTGTGGGGTCAGCGATATGTACCCATAGCCTTTCTCGCCCATCACCAAGCAACTCCCAACTCAAACCATCGTCTATTTCGGTGGTACTTTCATCATCAATTGTGTAAACCTTGAGATGGGTGAGATCCAGGCGGTTTGTATCTGGGTCAGTGGGTGGTGATTCCAATCGCTGTTGGGCCACTTCTAATACCTTTGTTGGGAATTGAACTGGAATTGACGAACGACGCAAAAATAAGTTTTCATGAGGACTCCACCAACCCAAATCCACTAATAGTTGAAAGGCCCCTTGGGGAGTAGCAGAACGTCCCAGCATGCTCATCGTTTCTTGGACTGGTGCTGGCGGTGGGTAAGCGCGAGCTAGAGAGTCATAATTTAGCCCCACACGCACAGTGTCAGCAAGCAGCGCTGCATATTTTTCCAGGGCTTCCAAACGGTGGCGATCGTGTCTTTGCCACTCGACTGCTTCACCCTTGAGTGCTTGCTCTACACGAGCCAAAAATTCCTGCTGTCCTTTTGCTTTGAGCGCTTCTACTTCTAGTTGGTGTTTGCGTTCCGCTACTTGAGCTGCCGTTCGCGGTTCGTAAGAGTCTCCCTTTTGCTTGAAATAGATTTTGTCTTCTGACAACAAGCAATGGGCTGCATAGCATTGAGGTGGTTCTGATTCTGAAAACAACAAAGTCGCCATTTCTGCTGGCGTTACTGTTTCCCCACCCTCTACCAGTAATTCCCAAGCAACTTCTAAACTCGATGGGTCTAAGTAGGGCTTTACCTCTTCCAGAAAATTGGGAACCTGCGAAGGCTTGTAGGTCTGCCCGTTGACTGTATAGGTAATTTGTCGAGGCGCGAGACTATGAGATTGACCCCGTTCATCGATCACGAACCAACGGGTTTTGCCGTCTGGTTTATCTACTACACCCAGACGGCGATCGCCTTGAAGTCTAAATTCAACTAGCGTCCCCTTCTCCACAAGCCTCGCAATTAATTCAAATTTTAGGTTTTAGATTTTAGATTTTAGATTTAAATAACTGGTATTTAATCCGAAATCCAAAGTTTTTGAATTTAGGAGCCTATTTTACACTCCCTTACTTAAAGATTTTAGATTTTGGACTCACAAACACCAAGTTACTATCTACCTGATGCTTTTTTGGATTGTCTTAAATCCAAAAAATCGGTCTTGAAAAGCTTTGATCGGAGGAAACCTCCGCTCAAACTTTTCGCAAAATCCAAAATCAATTTAACCTTCTGCGTTGATAAACGGCAACAAAGCCAAAATTCGAGCGCGTTTAATCGCTAATGTTAATGCTCGTTGTTGCTGAGACGTAAGTCCAGTAATCCGACGCGGCAATATCTTACCGCGTTCGGTGACAAACTTACGCAACAAATCTACGTCCTTGTAATCTATTGGTTCTCCCGGTTTAATTGGAGACAGACGGCGACGGTAATAACTCATGGTTGTTGACTTACTTTATTTCCTTGTGAACGGTATGTTTGTTGCAGTGGGTGCAGAACTTTTTCAGTTCTAAGCGATTGGTGGTGTTGCGACGATTCTTAGTCGAGGTATAACGCGAAACACCTGGAGAACGCTTGTCTGGATTTGTACGACACTCTGTACACTCCAGTGTCACTATTATCCGGACACCTTTAGCCTTAGCCATAATCTTACAAACAGTTGAGCCTGAAAATAATTAACACAAATTTCTATTTTCTCACATTTCGCCGCACACTTTCAAGAATTCGCTTGACTTTTATGTCTAGCGAATAGCCTCGACGCGACGAAACGATCATAGTCCTAGCATAACGGTCATGCCAAGTTTGCCGTAGCTGAGGATCAGATACGGCAGCACCACAGTCAATTGCTAGGGGAAGTATTAGCAGTATAGCAGTGGGATTGCGGATGATGTTGTTTAGGGCAATAGAAAGCAAAAGCGCACCGACACCAACTATTGACTCTCGCTTCAACAGACTCTGCAAATCTGGAACTCTGCCCCGTTCGACTTCCAGCACTCTCATATCTAGAGCATAACGCCCTAAACTCTGTCCTTGATTATTGTATACAACCACTACTCGCAACACTAGCCAAGCGATCGCAAAAACTAGGATCTGGAGAATTTGGATACCAAGCGCACTGGTTCCTAATAGAGAACTCAGCAACCAGACAATCAAGAAATCAATTCCAAATGCCAAACCTCGTCGCACAAATTCAACTCTAGGATATTGTGGTGGGGGTAATCGTTCAATAGTCATAGAAAATAGATGTTTGTATAAAGATTCAAGGTATGTGTTGTTTTTTATCTACTTCAATATTAAAGGGTTAACCAATGTCACTGTCCTTGCTAGTCGCCTATCTATTCTACTTAGTCTTTGAACGTCCGTTCATGTCTAGTTTCTAGCAAAAGCGTAAAATCAAAGATGCTATCAAAAAGGATAAAAGTTAACTTTAACTAGTAAAAACAAAATATATAGTGCAAAATGTAAATAGGCTAATTTAAATTGCAACCAAAAATCAAAACACCAAACTGTATATTTTGCGATAATCTCAAAATAAAGAGATAATAAAATACAGTTCCATACTAACTATGGATATTATTCAAATCCTCAAAGAGGATTATCAAAGATTTCCAGTCAATCAAACTTACAGCATCTACGCTAAAGACGTTTATTTTCAAGATCCGCTGAACAAATTTTGGGGTATTCGGCGATACAAGCAAATGATTAAATTCATCGAGACTTTCTTTTTAAACCCCAAGATGAACTTGCACGACATCCAAAAAGAGGGAGATACCATTAAAACTCAGTGGACACTTAGCTGGAATACCCCTCTTCCCTGGAAACCGCGCATCTCTATCCCTGGCTGGAGTGAATTACGCCTGAACTCCGATGGCTTGATTGTATCTCACATCGATTACTGGAACTGTTCCCGCCTCGACGTGTTAAAGCAGCATTTTCTGACTAAACAATCGATAATGTAAATAAATGTAAATTCTTCTCAGACAAAACAGAATCATCCATGCGCGTAATTTTGATGACAGGGAAAGGCGGTGTAGGTAAAACTTCCGTAGCAGCCGCCACGGGACTTCGTTGTGCGGAACTTGGCTATCGGACATTAGTGTTGAGTACAGACCCTGCTCACTCTTTGGCAGACAGTTTCGACCTAGAATTGGAACACGCACCCCGAAAAATTCGCTCAAATTTGTGGGGTGCAGAATTAGATGCGCTGCAAGAATTAGAGGGAAACTGGGGTGCTGTCAAACGCTACATTACCCAAGTTTTGCAGGCACGGGGTTTGGACGGAGTACAAGCGGAAGAATTGGCAATATTACCGGGCATGGATGAGATTTTTGGCTTGGTAAGGATGAAACGCCACTACGATGAAGGCGATTTTGATGTTTTGATCATTGATTCTGCTCCTACTGGTACAGCATTGCGACTATTGAGTTTACCAGAAGTCAGCGGTTGGTATATGCGGCGTTTTTACAAACCGTTTCAAAATATTTCAGTTGCCCTTAGACCCCTGGTTGAGCCTCTTTTTAAACCTATCGCTGGTTTTTCTTTGCCAGATAAAGAAGTGATGGATGCGCCTTACGAGTTTTATCAACAAATTGAAGCACTAGAAAAAGTATTGACTGACAACAGTCAAACTTCAGTGCGTCTCATTACTAATCCAGAAAAGATGGTCATTAAAGAATCTTTGCGTGCCCATGCTTATCTGAGTTTGTATAATGTTGCGACAGATTTAGTTGTAGCAAATCGCATCATTCCTGAGGAAGTTCAAGACCCTTTCTTTCAGCGCTGGAAAGATAACCAGCAGCAATATCGTCAGGAAATTCATGAGAACTTTCACCCTTTACCTGTGAAGGAAGTACCTCTTTTTTCTGAAGAAATGTGCGGTTTAACAGCCTTAGAGCACCTTAAAGAAACGCTCTACAAAGATGAAGATCCGACTCAGGTGTATTATAAAGAAACCACAATCAGAGTTGTGCAAGATAAAAATCAATACAGCTTGGAATTGTACTTACCTGGCATTCCGAAAAACCAAATTCAACTGAGTAAATCAGGCGATGAATTAAACATTACTATTGGTAATCATCGCCGCAACTTAGTTTTGCCACAAGCATTGGCAACACTACAACCAGCGGGAGCCAAAATGGATGAAGACTATCTGAAGATCCGCTTTGCTGAGGCTGTGAATACTTAATTTGGTGGGTGGGTATTGCCCACCTCATCAATAAATATCTAAAGTAGCAAGCAAGTAGCAAGCAAGTAGAACAAAATACTATTAATTACACAGTGCTTTGTTAGTTTGGTATTTATTAGTTCCAAACAACGGAGACTCGTTTTACTTAGCTTACCGCAGGAACTAAGCATTAATTAACAGTAATCGCAAGAAATATTTTGCTTGACGCTGAGCCAGCTTGAAAATCACCCAATTATGCAGGAAGCAGAAAGTAGAAAGGTTAAGTATTGTTTCATGCTTCTTGGTGTAAGGACTTCTTGATGATTACTTAAATGACATAGTTGGGACATAACAATTAACAATAATTATGCCCCAATAAAAATTGTATAAATTTTCATATAAATTAAAACCGAACTTAACTGATGTAATTGTATTCTTTGTGAGATTTAATCTTAAATTAACCAAAAGCAATATCTCATTTTATTGGAACATATGCAGGTTATTATCAAGCCAGAAACATTACGACTTCGCATTGCAAACCGCATCCGTCTATCGACAGAATTGCAAGATGTTTTGACAACAACGGTGGCAGAGTTACGCTCGTTTCTTAGAAGCGATCGCGTCAAGATTTACAAATTTCATCCGGATCAAAGCGGTCTAGTCATAGCTGAATCTGTGGATAGCGATAGGTTGCCTTCGCTACTGGGGTTAAATTTTCCAGCAGATGACATTCCACTAGAAGCACGAGAACTGTTTGTCAAGTCACGGGTACGTTCAATTGTGAATCTTGATACTCAACAGATTGGTCGAATTCCCTTGGATGATTTAGAAGATGAAGAAATCTTCTCTGAAGAAAACTATTACCGTCCTGTAGATCCATGTCATGTGGAATACCTGACTGCAATGGGGGTTAAGTCCTCTCTCGTAGTACCCATCATGCATCACGATCAACTTTGGGGACTGCTGGTGTCTCACCACTCGGAATCTCGTTCAATTCCAGAATCAGAACTAGAATTGGTGCAGATGGTGTCCGATCAGCTGTCATTAGCGATCGCCCAAAGTGCCCTGATCGCCCAAGCTAATGAAAAAGCCGCAAGGGAAGCCACGATTAAACGTATCGCTACTCTGCTGCACTCGTTGCCCACGATTGAGTACCAGTCAGCTTTAGCAGAAACCATCACTGCCTTGGGTGGTTCTGGTGGTAGGCTTTGCATCAAAAATCAAGCCTTCATTGAAAGCTTTGCAGACTGCTTGCAAGCTGATAGCGAGCATATTAAAGTTTATGCCTACGGCAAACAACCTGCGATACCAGACCAGGCAAAGTACAAATATATGGAGCAATATAGTGTCTGGCAAGAACGATATAAGTCTGGTAAATACAATATTTGGGCAATTTCAGACATCTATAAAATCCCTGGTTTGCGAAATCTGCAAGTTGCTTTTCGACCAACCAAAATTCGCAGCATTTTGATGATTCCACTCCATTATCGTCAAAAATTGCTGGGATATTTAAGTATCTTTCGGGACGAGTTTGAAACAAAAACCCTTTGGGCAGGAGAGTTTGACCCTGACGGGCGACAACTTTATCCTCGTCTATCATTTGAAGTCTGGCAAGAATCGAAAACAGCACAAGCCCGTGAGTGGAATGTCGAAGAAATAGAACTGGCACGAGAGTTGAGTCAACAATTTGCCTTTGCAATTCATGAAAGCGAGTTATCTCAGCATCATGCACATATGCTCAGTGCCATTGCCAAAAACCAAGCCCAACAAGACACTATCAAGTTAGAACAGTCAATAAAACAACAACAGGCACTTTCGGAGGTTATTGCCAAAATCCGAGACTCTCTCAACATAGAATCTATTTTTCAGACAACAACCAGAGAGGTTTGTCAGTTACTGCAAGCAGATCGGGTGAGTGTTTACCGTTTCAACTCGGATTGGGGTGGTGAATTTGTCGGTGATTTTGAAGCGGCTAACCCAGAGTGGTTACACATATCCAAACTCGGCATCAATACCATTTGGGACGATACTTATTTACAAGAAACACAAGGGGGACGCTACCGCGACAATCAAACATTTGCAGTCGATGACATCTATCAAATGGGATTTGCCCCCTGTCATATCAAGCTTTTGGAACAGTTTCACATCAAAGCCTTTGCGATCGCTCCTATTTTTGTCCGTCAAAAACTTTGGGGTTTGCTAGCAGCTTATCAACACTCAGGGTCTCGCCACTGGAATTTATCTGATATTCAATTCCTAACTCAGACAGCAGCCCAACTTGGAGTGGCACTTCAGCAAGCGGAATTACTCGCACAAACACGACAGCAGGCAGTTGATTTGCAAAAGGCAGCAGAACAACAACAGTTATTGTTTGATGTTGTTGCTAAAATCCGAGCCTCTCTCGATCTAGAGACAATTTTTCAGACAACAACCAGAGAGGTTTGTCAATTACTGCAAGCAGATCGGGTGAGTGTTTATCGTTTCAACTCAGATTGGAGTGGTGAATTTGTTGGTAATTTTGAGGCGGCTAACCTAGAGTGGTCACATATATCCAAACTCGGCATCAATACAGTCTGGGACGATACCTACTTACAACAAACACAAGGGGGACGCTACCGCCATAATGAAACATCTGCTGTTGATGATATTTATCAAATCGGCTTTACTCCCTGTCATATCGAGCTTTTGGAGCAGTTTCACATTAAAGCTTTTGCGATCGCCCCTATCTTTGTCGGTCAAAAACTCTGGGGTTTGCTAGCAGCTTATCAACACTGTGGGCCCCGCCACTGGAATTCGTCTGACATTAAATTCCTGAGTCAGATAGCAGCTCAAATGGGGGTGGCACTTCAGCAAGCGGAATTAGTCGCACAAACACAACAGCAGGCAGCTGATTTGCTAAAGGTACTGGATGAATTGCACGCGACAGGACAACAGAAGCAGTTTTTGTTAAAAGTTGTTGACAAAATGCGGAAAGCCTTGACATTCTCTGGACACGATCGCGATCGCCATGTTGAGGAAAGTTTACCGTACTCTGAAGATTGATGTTTAATTTAATTGAGTCAAATTAGCATGACTGAAATTAAATCTCACTATTAGCATCTACCACCAAAAATTTAGTACTGTACGAGCCTTAGCAATATGACAATCTGCTGAGATAGATATAGAAATAAACGCCAATTTACTCCTTTACAATTTTGGCTTAACTTTCTTAATAGACATAATTACATCAAAGATTTGATTTTCAATCAACTATAAAACTTACCACAAGAATTACTCTTTTGACATCGATAAAAGAACACTAATTTATACAAAATAAACTCCACATAATATTTAAGATACTTGTCGGTACTTTTACTGACGACAAACTTATTCAATAAATTTCAAAATAGTATTTATTTACCAATACAATTCAGTTAGCTGAACTTGATTCTTAAAGATCCCCCTAAATCCACGGCAGGTGCTCATGGGGGGCTGCGGGGTCCCCACGCAGTGGGGTTGGGGGGAGACCCCCTATAAGTGCGCACTGCCTCCCCTTAAAAAGGTGGACTTAGAGAAGATTGTTCCCCCCTTTTTAAGGCTACGGTGTATACACAAGTGATTTAATCACCCCAAATCTCGTTTCGTAGGGGTGTTACCGCGCCAGCGTAACGCACCACCAGAGATTTGCGGTGCGTTGGACTAACGTCCATAACGCACCCTACGAGACTAAAATTTGTTGTGGATAAGCTTTTTCCGACTTGTGTGTACACGGTAGCCTTTTTAAGGGGGGCTAGGGGGGATCTTATACTTTTAAGACATCCTCTAACTGTCTAGTTATTTTCGTCGCACTTGCGCTAATCATTTAGCTGATATTTATCTCACCTAAAGAAATGACCTTATCAGAGGAACCAAACTTGCGGGCAAGTCTTCAGCAAGAAAACTTGTTACGCCGTATTACCAACCGCATTCGTCTATCACTAGAATTGCAAGAAATTCTGACTACAACAGTGGCTGAGATACGCTCATTTCTCATAACAGATCGAGTGATGATTTACAAGTTTCATGCCGATGATAGCGGTCAGGTCATTGCTGAATCTATAAATAACAACAAATTACCTTCGCTGTTGGGGTTAAACTTTCCTGCTGATGACATTCCACCCCATGCCCGTGAATTGTTTATCCAATCGCGGGTGCGCTCAGTTGTTAATGTTGACAGTCAGCAGATTGGTCAAAGTATAGTGCGTGACTTGGAAACAGGTGAGACTATATCAGAGGATATCCGTTACCGTCCTGTAGACCCTTGTCATATAGAGTACCTAATGGCAATGGGGGTAAAGTCCACTATTGTAGTGCCGATTATCTATCAAGAGAAACTTTGGGGGTTATTGGTATCTCACCATTCGCAGTCACGTACGTTTACAGAAGATGAAATCGAAGTAGTGCAGATGGTGGTTGAGCAACTGTCGGTGGCGATCGCTCACAGTAAACTCCTTGCTCAAGCGCGTGCCACAGCCAAACGAGAAGCGATTATTAACCGCGTTGCTTCCCTACTACATTCATTGCCCGCGATCGCATTACAACCAGCTTTAGAAGCCGCTGTTGCTGCCTTTAATGGTTCTGGTGGCAGACTTTGCATTAGAAATGATATCTCTGACTTCCAGAGTAGCAACACAAGGAGCTTAGCAGAATGTTTGATGCCTGGAAGCGATTGTGTCAGGCTTTATATTTGCGGACAACAGCCCATAATACCAGAACAAACAATATATCCATTGCTAGAGCAGTACAGCGTCTGGCAAGAATATTACAAGTCTGGTGAATATGATGTATGGGCAATTTCAGATGTCTATCAAACTCCTGGCTTGCGAAGTTTGCAACCTGCCTTTATGGCAACTAAAATTCGCAGTATGTTGATGATACCGCTCCAGTATCGCCAGCATTTACTAGGTTATTTAAGTATTTTCCGGGATGAAATAGACACAGAAACCCTGTGGGCAGGGCAGTTTGATCCCGATAAACGGCAACTGTATCCTCGTCTATCGTTTGAGGTTTGGCGCGAATCTAAAAAAGCACAAGCTCAGAAATGGATGCTCGCAGAGATTGAATTGGCTAGAGAATTCGGTAAACAATTTGGGTCAGCAATTCAGCAATACGAATTGTATCAACAAGTGCAAGCATTCAATACCAACTTAGAAAAGCAAGTTAAAAAACGCACTTTGCAACTACAACAGGCAACAGAACAACAACACGCTGTGTTTAAAGTCATTGCCAAGATTCGCGAGTCTTTGGATGCCAATACTATTTTTCAAATAACTACTAAAGAAGTTTGTCAATTACTGCGAGCTGAACGTGTTTCTGTTTATCGCTTCAACGCCAATTGGGGTGGTGAATTTGTTGGTGATTTTGAAGCTACTAGTCCCAACTGGTCAAGTGCTGCCAAACTCAGCATTAATCTGGTTTGGAATGACACCTATTTACAAGATACGCAAGGCGGACGCTACCGCAACAATGAAACATTTGCGGTGGATGACATTTATAAAATGGGGTTTGCTCAGTGTCATGTTGATAATCTAGAGCAGTATCAGATTCATGCCTTTATACTTGCTCCTATCTTTGTTGGCGAAAAACTTTGGGGTTTGCTGGCGGCTTATCAACACAGTGGTTCCCGCCACTGGCAAGACTATGAAATTAACTTCCTCACTCAGATTGCTGTCCAACTTGGGGTAGCACTCCAGCAAGCTGAATTACTCAATCAAACCAGGCTACAGACAGAACAACTAGCCGAAGCACTGCAAGATTTACGACAAATGCAAACTCAGTTGATTCAAAGCGAGAAAATGTCCTCACTGGGTCAACTTGTGGCAGGTGTTGCCCACGAAATCAACAATCCCGTAAATTTTATACATGGCAATATCACTTATGTTAGTGAATATGCCAAAGATTTACTTAATATGCTGGCTCTTTACCAGCAATACAGTTACAACCTCAGTCCAGAAATTCGTGAGCGAACAGAAGAAATAGATTTAGATTTTATTGTTGAAGATTTGCCAAAAATGCTGTCTTCCATGCAAATTGGCACTGAACGCATCCGTCAAATTGTCTTATCTTTGCGAAATTTTTCCAGGCTCGACCAAGCAGATATGAAGCCTGTTGATATTCACGAAGGTATCGACAACACGTTACTAATTTTACAGTATCGCTTGAAGGCCAGACCAGAAGGAGGTGCAATTGAGATAGTAAAAAAGTACGGCGATCTCCCCTTGGTTGAGTGCTATGCCGGGCAAATGAATCAAGTTTTCATGAATGTTTTGAGTAATGCGATCGATGCTTTAGAACTGCACAGGCAGTCAATTTCAGAAACTTATATCCCCGTAATCACAATCAAAACTGCTGTTGGTCAAATTTCTGGCAATATTCCTAGTGTAGTCATTAGCATTGCCGACAATGGCCCGGGGATAGCGGAAGATGCTATGAAGCGCATCTTCGATCCCTTTTTCACCACCAAACCAGTAGGTAAAGGTACAGGCTTAGGATTATCTATTAGTTACCAAATTGTTGTGGATAAGCACGGTGGCGTCTTTAAATGTAATTCGCAGCCAAATTTAGGTACAGAATTCTGGATTGAAATTCCGATGCAACAGCAATGATAAAGGTGAACGGCAACAGATTGACTCTAAACGAAGCGCTAAGACTCTGTACGTCCGCTCCACTGCGTTGTTATACTGCTGCTTGCATTTGCCTCAAAATAGCTGCTTGGATTTTGGCATCAAAGTCAGGATCGTCTACGGTCGTGATAATCTTGCGTGGGCGGTCATTTGATTTCAACTCCGGAGTTGTACTGGCATGGCTAAATAGGTCATCTTCAAACCACCCAAGGGTGTGATGATCACTGGGGTAAGGTTTGTATTCATCTGCATAAGAATTTCGGAAGATGGCAATGCTTTTAAGCCTTCCATCAAATATTTGATATTAAAGGCGATATCCATATCTTCTCCTGATATCTGTGCTGGCATTGACTCCATTGCACTGCCTACATCTTGAGATTCCACAGATAAGGTAATTTCTTGAGCATCACTATTAATACTGAGCTTGACAAGATTGTTCTTCTGATCTGTTAATACAGCAATCCGCTCCAAAGAACTCAAAAATTGTCGCCTCTCCAAAGTCAATTCGCGTTGAAATTGTTTGGGAATGAGTAGACGGTAAGCTGGATACTGCCCTTCTAAAGTTCGGCTAGTCAAGCGTTGATTTTGCCATTCAAACACAACTTGACCTTGATCGAAATACAAGGCTACAGGTTCCTCTGATTCAGAACTATGAGCTAACATCCGCTCTAGTTCGCGCAATGCTCTCGCTGGTACTGTCACCTCCAAACTATCTTCGCTCTTTGCATCTGGACTTTCGTTTGTGGTTTCTACCACTGCTAGGCGATGTCCGTCAGTAGCAGCAAATTCCAGAGTGTCTTCTTTAACTGTTAAATGTACGCCAGTGAGTACTTGCTTGGTTTCATCAGCACTGGTAGCAAACAATGAACCTCGCAAACCTTCAATTAATGCAGCAGCACTGAATTGTATGGCTTGAGCATTTTCAATCACGGGTAGTTCGGGAAACTCTTCCCCTCCCATTGCTCGTATCTGATAGCGTCCACTCTTGGGTGTAAGTGTGACAATTAAACCGTTATAGTCTGGCAGATTGTCAGAACCAAGGGATGATTCATCATCTAGAGTAATTTCTCCCTCTGGCAAACGAGAAACTATGTCATTGAGAAGTTTAGCTGGTAGGGCGATCGCTCCTCCTTGTAACACCTCAGCACTAAAACTGGTGCGGATACCCAAACTGAGATCGAACGCCGTAAGACTAACTTGGTTAGTTTCAGCATCAGCTTGCAGTAGCACATTCGCGAGTACTGGATGAGTTGGACGTGAAGGAACAGCACGACTAGTGAGTGAGAGATGAGTACTGAGATTGCTTTGAGTGCAAACTAATTTCATAGTCAGATTCAGCTTGTGTGCTTGGATATGGTAGCACCGATTGGGATTTAGGAGGGATGGGGAGAGTGGGGGAGGAGAAGATAAAGATAGATAGAGAATAACTAACTTGATTTATTTGTTTTGATTTATTACTTAATTTGTTTATTTTTATTTATTCCCTCACTCCCCACTCCCCCACTCTCCCACTCCTCCACTCTTCGATGTGTGGAAATTGTGGAAAATTTGGTATGAATTTAATTAAATTAATAATTTTGTAATTACTTAGCTGTGGAAAACTTGTGGAAAAATCGGTGAATTTTTCCACAAGGTAATTATACTTAAATTAAGTTTTCCACAGAAATTGAGGGAGTTTTCCACAAATGATTATGATTTTTTCCACAATGTAATTTATTCTTAATGTTTTTTTATACTATGCTTAATGATTAATCAGAAATTGTTCTATCTTTAGACAAAATAATTGTGGTGTTAGTTGTGGAAAACAAAAAATCAACCGATCAATGTGATGTATGAGGACGACTGCTCATATTAATGCGATCGCCAAGTTGACGGAGTGTTTGTGCCAAGTTTTGATCCGTTTCTTTTAATTGAGAAATTTTTTCACAACTATACATAACCGTTGTATGGTCTTTACCACCAAACTCTTCTCCAATTCTAGGCAAACTCAAATCTGTATGCTGTCGCATTAAATACATTCCTATCTGACGAGCCCAGCTAATTTCTCGGCGGCGCGAATTACTTTTCAGGTCTTCAATCGTAACATTAAACTCATCAGTTACTATTGTCAAAATTGTTTCTGGAGTTGCTTCTACTTTTTCTTTTGGAGGCTCTAAAACAGGTGTAATATTTTCTACCGTCATAGATAAACCCCAAATAGAAATGTAAGCCAATGCCCGAATTAATGCACCTTCCAGTTCCCGGATATTAGAGGTGTAGTTAGAAGCAATATATTCAATCACATCCCTCGGCAGAGGGATATTTTCATACTCGGCTTTGTTTTGCAGAATTGCCATTCTCGTTTCTAAATCTGGCGGTTGGATATCAGCAATCAAACCCATCGAAAACCGAGAACTAAGGCGTTCTTGTAAGCGAGGAATTTGGTTGGGAGGGCGGTCAGAAGCAATCACCACTTGCTTGCCAGCTTCATGTAAAGTATTAAAAGTATGAAAAAATTCTTCTTGGGTATACTCTTTACCCTCGATAAACTGAATATCATCTACTAAAATCACGTCGGCAGCGCGGTAGTGTTCGCGAAAAGTTTGCATACTATCATTGCGAATGGCAGTAATTAAATCATTCGTAAACTGTTCGGTAGAGACATAGAATATTTTTGAATTCGGACAAATTTCCAAGCGATAGTGTCCGATTGCCTGCATGATGTGAGTTTTACCCAAGCCCACGCCACCGCATAAAAATAAGGGATTAAATTCTCTACCTGGAGATTCGGCAACAGCCAAAGCTGCGGCATGAGCCATGCGATTATTGGCTCCAACTACAAATCGCGAAAATACGTATTTTGGATTTAATTCTGTAGTTTTGAGTCGTTTTCTAGCAGCAGTTTCGGGAATATTGCTTTGAGGTGCCGATGACCAAGAAGTTTCTCGTTCACCTAACTGAGAAATTTCATCACCTTGAGCAACAGTAATATAAATTTCTACTGTATGACCAAGAATATCTTGGACAACATTAGCAATTGTTTTAATGTAATACTTTTGTAGCCAATTGCGAGCAAAGGGGTTGGGAGTACGAATCACCAAGCAATTATTTTCCAAGCTTTCAGCGCTTGCAGTTTTGATCCAAGTTTCAAAGGTAGGACGGGATAGTTCTAGCTGCAAGCGTTCCAGAACCTGACTCCACAGACTATCTATGGGAATTGCCATTATCTACCACCTTTGCTAGTAACCATCAGAAATAATATAAGCAAGCACCAATTTAACATTCAGGCACTCTAGACCAGGAATATGCTTTTAAGTTGTAATCATTGTGTGGACTCCCCCAGTAGGCAATATCCTATCACCCACGGATTCACACGGAGAAGTAAACAAAGATGAAGACAAAAGACTATGACTTGCATTTGAAAGATATTGATAACAACAAATGGGGAGATAGGGAGATGGGGAGAGAACTTCACCCCATCTCCCCATCTCCCCACCACCCCACCACCCTATCGCCCCAAAGGTTTTTATTGATGCTACTAGGTAGTGTAGCAGCAGTGTCCCTTGGAGGTTGCTCTATACCTGTCAATAATTTGAAGACTCCAAAACCTGATGCTCAAGCTCAAAACCCAACTAATGTCCAAGTCCCAATTGCTCCTCCCCCTGTGTTTCAGTCGTCTGGAGATCCTAACTTTGTAGTGAAGGTGGTGCAAAATGTGGGGCCTGCGGTAGTTCGCATTGATGCAGCCAGGACTGTAAGCACGCCAGATGAGTTCGCCGATCCATTTTTCCGACGCTTTTTTGGAGATGAACCATCACAACCCAGACAGCGAGTAGAGCGTGGTAGTGGCTCCGGGTTTATTATTAGTCCCAATGGTCAGATTTTGACTAATTCTCACGTTGTCAATGGTGCTGATATAGTGGCGGTACGGCTGAAAGATGGTCGTACTTTCGACGGACAAGTAGTAGGTGAAGATCCAGTCACAGATGTTGCTGTAGTTACAATTGCCGCCAATAACTTACCAACTATTCCTTTGGGCAATTCTGAGAATTTGCAACCAGGAGAAGCGGTAATTGCGATCGGTAATCCTTTGGGTTTAGACAATACTGTTACTACTGGAATTATCAGTGCCACAGGTCGTTCCGGCAGTGCTATTGGTGCCAGTGACAAGCGCGTTGATTACATTCAAACTGATGCTGCAATTAACCCTGGTAACTCTGGTGGACCTTTGCTAAATCCTCGCGGTGAAGTCATTGGCATGAACACCGCCATCATTCGAGGTGCCCAAGGGTTAGGTTTTGCTATTCCAATTAACACAGCCCAAAGGATCGCCAAGGAATTAATTGCTCAAGGTAGGGTGGATCATCCTTATCTAGGAATTCAAATGGTGACACTAACACCAGAAGTTAAGGAAAGAATAAGTAGATTAGGCCTTAATGTGATGGTAGATCGAGGGGTTTTATTAGTTGATGTGGTTTCCCGTTCCCCCGCAGCGATCGCTGGATTGCGAGAAGGTGATGTTATTCAAAGCATTAACAACCAGCCTGTCACTGATATAGAACAAGTGCAAAAGCTGGTAGAAAACAGTAAAATAGGAATTCCTTTACAATTACAAGTACAACGCAATGGACAAATTGTGCAAGTAGCGGTTAAACCTGCTCCCTTGCCAACTCAGCGTGAAAGCTAATTGCTCAAATGAGTAGATAGTAGATAGTGGTTAGTAGTTAGTAGATAGTAGATAGTAGTTGGTTGTTGGTTGTTAACTACTAACTACTAACCACTAACCACTAACTAATAACCACTAACTAATAACCACTATAAGGAGTTTTTATAAAAATGGGTGACATACTGCCAATTGTTCAATTAGGTAATCATATACTGCGTCAAAAAGCAGCCAGAGTTGAAAATATTCAAGATGAAAAAATTCAGAAAATAATTGATGATTTAATTGCTACTGTTGTTAAAGCTAATGGTGTAGGTATTGCTGCACCGCAAGTTGCCCAATCTTACCGTGTTATGATTGTGGCATCTCGTCCTAATCCCAGATATCCAGATGCTCCAGAAATGCAACCTACTGCCATGATTAACCCCAAGATTATCACCCATTCAACAGCAGTTGTCAAAGGTTGGGAAGGTTGTTTAAGTATTCCCGGTATCAGAGGGTTAGTACCTAGGTATGAAGCAGTAGAAGTTGAATACACCGACAGAAATGGCAAGTTGCAAAAGCAACTGTTAAATGGTTTTATCGCTCGTATATTTCAACACGAATATGACCATTTGGATGGGATTGTGTTCTTAGATCGACTGGAGAGCAACCGGGATATAGTAACTGAGCAAGAGTATCAAAAATTGATTGTTAACAATATTTGATAATAAATAATCCTAAAGAACTATACACTAGGTAGAAATTTAAGTTACATTTAATCTGACGTTAACCTTTTGGCTTTGAGGTAGCTATCGGGTAAATGACCAGAACCATCAGTAGTCGCGAGAGATTAAGTCAGCCGCCGCAATCCTCTTCTAACTTAATCTCGGCTCAGCAGCAAAGCGATGAAGTAAATAACCACACAGGTAAGGTATCTACACAGTCAACGGCACAATCGGCGCTTAGCGGGTTAAAAATAGTTCATGCAACAGGTGGCCGCGTGCGAATCCGTGCTACTGACGGTAGTCATAACTCGATAATCGAGAATATATCCCAGCAATTACGGCAGCTTGAGGGAGTTAAGAAAGTAGACTCCAATCAACAAGCGGGCAGTTTGGTGATTTTGTTCGATGAAAATAGACTGTCCTTGCCGCAAATGTTGGCAATACTCCAAGAGTTTGGAATTCAACAGCAAGTTTCGTCTCAATTAGCACAGAATAGCGATCCCTTTGCTGCGTGGAAATCCATAGATTTTTGGAAAGAACAAGGAATTTCCTTTATTCCTTTGTTTACAGGGTTAGGAGTTACAAGTGCTTTGGGAATTAGCGGCTTGGCTGCAATTCCTGTATATATGGTTACAGCCGATACGACCCGTCGCGTGATTAACTATATACAGCCGCAAAAATCGGCATCTAAGAGTAGCAAAAAAACTCATAGCGTTTCTGCAACCAAACATCAGGTCACTTCTAGAGCCTCTTTAGCAAAAGTGGAGCAAGCAACAGCTGTTAAACAGGAAATTCTCACAACAAATACTGCGGACAAGGCGAACGATAAGGCAATGCAAGCGACTGCAAGTATTGCCTATAGTGTAGTCCATGCAATTCCGGGACGCATTAGGTTGAGCGTACCTAAATTAGCTCAAGACCGCGCCTATGCACGACGACTGGAGAGTTTGCTAAAAACTGATCCCCAAGTCACAAATGTGCGTGTGAATTGTGATGCGGCATCGGTGATGGTTGCCTATGAATCGAGTCATATACCAGTATCTCACTGGGTCGGTTTGATGCAGTTGGCTCAGCAGACTGTACCACAACAGATTCCCATTAAAACTTCAGAGCAACCACAACGCCAGCCTGTTAGTCAGGTGAGTGAACCCAAGGAATTGCAAATAATAACTGCGGCGACTCCAGAAGCAGTTGGTTTATGGGGTACATTCAAAGCCCCGGCTTTGTCTTATGCCCTGTCCTTTATGGCAAACTTTCCTATACACGCAGGTCCGGACTGAGGAGGGAGGAAAGCGATGGTTGAATCGAGATTGCAACTGGGATCTGCCCCAGAAAAAAAAACCCAAGTAAATACCACGCACAAGACCGATCGCATCGACATCGATAGGCAACCGTCCAGAGAAGTATATAGTATCGCTTATGCACTTCCAGGACAAGTGGGGTTTTGCATCCCTCGTATTTCTAGAGATGAAAGATATTTAGGGCGTGTTGTGGCGTTGCTGAAAGCAGAAACTGGGGTTACGAGCGTGCAAGTTAATAGTACTGCCGCATCGGTTGCAGTTAGCTACAAATCTGGGTTAATGTCAGATTTTGAGATGCGATCGCATTTAATAGATCTGATTCAGTCTGCCGCAGTTCAGCTAGCAACGATTCAACCAACCAATTCATATTCACAAGCTCAGTCTGCTAATTCTACTGGAGCCAAGCAACTGGCAAAAGTAGTTTATAGCATTACTTATGCACTTCCAGGACAAGTGGGGTTTTGCATACCTCGCATTTCCAGAGATGAAAAATACCTGGAGCGTCTTGTTGCGTTGCTCAAAGCAGAAGCCGGGGTAAATAACGTGCAAATTAATATTACTGCCACATCTGTTGTGGTAATCTACAAGTCTGGGATCTTGTCAGACTTTGAGATGCGATCGCACTTAATTAATCTGATTCAATCTGGCATCGATCAGCCAGCAACATCTCAAAGCTCGAATTCATTCCCAATAAACAACCAAATAAAAAACACAAAAGAGCAAGACAAAGAGAAATTAACAACTCTCCCCATGTCTTCTCGTTCTCAGGTTACAGGACACTCTAACGCCATTGCCCGTTCTGCGGAAAATGGTTGTTCTAGGGACGCCAACAAAAGCGGAAACCAAAGTACTGCGGTTGCTCCTTCACAAAAAGGCGATCGCTTGGGTAAATTCTTCAATTTGAGGAAGCAACCTGTTGAGGAGCATTCACATGCAAGTGTCCTGCCTGTATCTGCATCCGATCAAAAGTCTACCGCTCCTCCAGCGAAAACAGATGAGCAAGCCAAGCAACCAGCTAAAGTAGCTTATAGCGTTGCTCATGCAATTCCAGGACGAGTCCGGTTTCGCGTGCCTCGGATCGCCGAAGATCCAAAATACGTGCAGCGCTTAGAAGCATTACTGAAAGCAGATCCAACAGTGATTGAGCAACGAGTTAATCCCTGTGCGGCATCAATTGCCATCACCTATAAATCTGCGGTTAAGCCTAATACCCAAAAGCGCGATCGCAGTGTTGTAGAAGCCGCAGCAGTAACGCATTTAGCCAGTCTGCTTGAAAGTGCCAATGATGTAGCAGTTGCCTAACAGAAGGAACGCAACTAGCAGATTTTCCACCAATCACCAAATACAGACTTGAAGATACTAGCCCTTTCAAAGTGAGTAAAAATCCTCAAAAAATTTCCCGAATTTTGAGCTTTTCACCTTTGTGTCTTAGTGCCTTGGTGGTTCAAAAGTCAATTTTTTCACCACAAAGACACTAAGACACCAAGAAAAATACATTACACCTTGAAAGGGCTACTTGAAGATACCTAGCCAGTGAATCAGCGGGAAAAGGTCAAAGGTGAAAGGGTAAGGGTAAAAAATTCCTTTAACCCTTCGCTTTAACCAACTTCTGCAAGCAATCTAGTCTTGCAGGATGGGGATTTTTTGTCCTCACGCTCATCCTTGCCAAACTGGATAGTCTTCTTGTCGCCAAAGTTCACTAACATTTTTTATGAGAGAGAAGCAATGGTACAAGTTAAGGTGGGTCTACCATCCTCCGCAGGTCAATTTTCTCAACTGACTTTGACCCAAAGGAATGGGAAAGCTCATTTAGTTGAATCCAACGGTCACTCACGGACGCACCTTCCCAAAGTAGAGCATAGTGTTATTCATACAACTCCGGGAAGAATACGTTTGCGAGTGCCTCGCTTGCGCCACGATCCTAACTACGCACAGCGCCTCCAAGTTTTGCTAGAAGCAGATGCGCTAATTAAAAGTATCAAGCTCAAGCCTGCGGCGGCGTCGGTGGCCGTGACTTATAACCCTAAAAAAGTTTCGGAATTCAAGTTACGCCATCATCTGAGTCATTTAATTCAGGCAGCTGGTGAAGTTGTTGTTCTCAAGCCTGCAATCCTGCCAAGCACGAAGGAAACACAGAAGTCTTGGCCTGGATTGCAACTTTCTGGTGCTGCTACCACCTTAGCTGTGCTGGGAGGGCCGTTAGGATTACCCATTCCGCCGATGTTGATGGTAGGAACCATCGCTCTTGCTACCTTGCCAGTTCTCCAACGTGCTTGGAAAGGAATTACGATAGAGCGAAAACTGACTATAGACTTTTTGGATTTTATTGCGATCGCAATTACTACTTGGCAGGGTCATTTTCTCACGCCAACGCTGATGCTGAACTTAATCGAAATTGGCGAGAATATCCGCGATCGCACAGCTCGCTGTTCGGCACAGCAAACCCTGGATCTGCTCAGTTCCTTGGGACAGTTCGCTTGGGTAGAACGGGATGGCGAAAAGCAACAAATTCCCATTCAAGATGTGCAGCGCGGAGATACTGTCATTGTCTATCCAGGAGAACAAGTTCCAGTTGACGGTACGATCCTGCGGGGTAAAGCCCTACTGGACGAGCAAAAACTAACTGGCGAGTCTGTACCTGTATTCAAAACCAAGGGGCAACATGTTTTCGCTTCCACTTTGGTGCGAGAAGGACGCATTTATATCTTGACGGAACGATTAGGCAACGATACTAGGGCTGGCAAGAGTTTGCAGTTAATGGAACAAGCCCCCGTCCACGATACTCGCATGGAAAATTATGCGGCGAAAATCGCCCAACAAGCAGTCTTGCCAACCTTGCTACTAGGAGGGGCAGTATTTGCCCTGACGCGCAATCCAGCCCGAGCCGCCAGTATCCTGACCTTAGACTTTGCCACTGGCATTCGAGTATGCGTGCCAACAACAGTTTTGGCAGCACTCGCCCACGCAGCCAAGCGCGGTGTGCTGATCCGCAGTGGCAGGGCGTTGGAGCAATTAGCACAAGTTGATACCATTGTCTTTGATAAAACAGGGACGTTGACTCAAGGTGAAGCTGCTGTTGTTGGTGTGGAAAGTCTCAATCCCACCATCTCATCAATGCGAGTGCTACAACTCGCCGCTACTGCCGAACAGCGCCTCACTCACCCAGTTGCAGAAGCGGTGATGCGCTACGCCGAAGCGCACAAAATAGAATTTTTGCTGCGGAGCAAGTGGGACTATCAGCTTGGTTTAGGCGTACAAGCAGAGATTGACGGGGAGTTAGTTTATGTAGGCAGCGAGCGCTTTCTGCGTCACAAAGACGTGGATATGTCGGCTTTAGATGGACGACAAAAACCTGCATCGGCAATTTATGTTGCTACCAACAACGAACTTCAAGGTATAATAGAATATTGTGATCTGATTCGTCCCGAAAGCCGAGAAGTCATTAGCAGACTGTTGACGGTCGAAAATGTGGAAGTCCACATGCTGACCGGAGATAACAGACGGACTGCTAGTGCTGTAGCGGCTCAACTTGGCATAGCCCCAACTAACACCCACGCAGAAGCTTTTCCCGAGCAAAAAGCAACAGTTGTTCGTGAGTTGCACGAACAAGGCAAGACAGTTGCCTTTGTTGGCGATGGTATTAATGATTCGCCAGCACTAGCCTATGCGGATGTTTCCGTTTCCTTTGCTAACGGTTCCGATATCGCCCGTGAAACAGCAGACGTGGTGCTAATGCACAATGACTTGCATGGTTTATTAGAAGCGATCGCGATCGCTCGTCAAACCAAGCAATTAATTCAGCAAAACACGGGTATTGTTGCCATTCCTAACCTAGCTGCTTTGGTGGTAGCCGTTTTCTTTGGTCTAAATCCTTTAGCAGCAACGGTAGTCAACAATGGCTCCACGGTAGTTGCAGGAGTAAACGGTTTGCGTCCGATGCTCAAGTCAACAAATAGTTAGTTGTTAGTTGTTAGTGGTTAGTTGTTGGTTTTTACCACTAACTACTAACCACTATCCACTAACCATTAACTAAAACTCTACCAACAGCAGGATGAGATATCTATCTCAACTGAAATAGGATGAGGGGTTTTGATGGATTTTCCAGTTTACATGAGGTTAATGAACTATGGCACCTAAAATCACTGACTTTGTTGAAGATGCTGGCGCACCTGGAATTATAGCCGGTATTGGTGCGGTACTTCTAGCACCAGTTGTGATTCCAGTTGTAGCTGGAGTTGGCAAACCAATAGCCAAATCATTGATCAAAGGCGGACTTGTTCTTTACGAAAAGAGCAGAGGAGCCTTTGCAGAAATAGGCGAAACTTGGGATGACATTGTAGCTGAAGCAAGAGCAGAAATCGCGGAAGGAAAGCAACTCCCAGCGGTGGAAGCTGCTGCCGACAATACATCTGACAATGGTGCATAAATTGATGGGAAAAGGGTCTTACTCTTGTCCCGTGTTGGGATAGGTTTTTGCCCATCCCTCAAACCGTAATTCAGATGAATTTGGATTTTGGATTTTTGCAAAGAGGGTAGAGAGGTTGTAGCTGAAGAGTTTCTGCCTCATACCCTCTCACCGATCAAGGTTGCCGTGTAAAGCCGATCAAATTTGTAATTGCTTAGGAGAATATTTAGGTGTGAAAAATGGTTATGCCAGTCTTACCAAGACGCCAAAAATTATGTCGGAAGCAATCGAAAAAACGCGCTCTAAGCCTATATTTACAAAAGTTGTAAGTAATACTCCAAAACGGCTGCGTTTGAGAGTTGCTCCCCCCCATCGTCAAGCTGAAGAAATGCAGCGCCTCGCTAAAGCCTTAAAGGCGCATCCTAACATTAGTAATGTGCGGATGAATGTGGATCAAGGGAGTATCACCATCCATCACGATGGTAGCGATGGTAGTCTTGAAAACGTTCTTGGTACACTCAGGGATATAGGAATTATTTTTGCTGATATTGCAGGTGGAAAATCTGAAGCAGCAGCGGGAGTATCCAATACAGTTGTTGACTTAAACAAGCGAGTTAAAAAGGCAACAAACGGTGCGATTGATCTACGCATGCTTTTTCCTTTAGGACTCGCTACCCTTTCCATTCGGCAGTTGCTCACTAGAGGGTTGCAATTAGAATTTATTCCCTGGTATGTGTTGGCATGGTATGCATTCGATAGTTTTATGAAACTGAATGTCAACGGAACAAGTCAACCACGGTCTACAGAAGAGTAATAGCTTCAATTTGCAAGCTACAAGGCGGGCAGTTTGGCCCGCATTACAACTATTGCATTTAATTTTAATACATCTATCTTTAGGCATAATTGTAGAATAAATATATCTGAGGAAATATCCTTAAGAAAAAATAAAAAATAGGGGTGAAGCGATCGCTATACTCATTCCTAGACTAAAAAATATTTCCTATGGCATTTTTTACAGGAAAAGTGGCGTTGGTCACTGGTGGAAGTTCTGGCATCGGTCGGGCAACTGCTGTTGCCTTTGCTCGCCAAGGAGCTAAAGTGGTGGTTGCTAGTCGTCGTGTGGCAGAAGGGGAGGAAACGATCGGGCTAGTTAAAGCGGCTGGAAGCGAAGGTTTCTTCATTAAAACTGATGTCACCAACGAAGCAGATATAAAGACGATGGTGGAGAAAACTATTACCGCCTACGATCGTCTGGATTACGCCTGTAACAGTGCTGGTATGGAACAACAACCAACTCCCATTACAGAACAGACAGAGGAAACCTTTGACCAAATTGTCAACATTAATTTCAAAGGTATATGGCTGTCAATGAAGCACCAAATATCCCAGATGCTGCAAAACGGTGGGGGGGCGATCGTGAATATCTCCTCAGCCGCTGCAATTCGACCAATTCCAGGCATCCATTTATACAATGCTAGCAAAGAAGCTGTCTTAGGATTGACCAAGTCTGTAGCCCTTGATTATGCTAAGTCAGGTATTCGTGTTAACGCCATCTGTCCTGGTGGAGTAAAAACCGAAATGTTCGAGCGGTTTACAAAAGACAACCCACAAGCAGCAGATGCAATTATACAAATGCATCCGATGGGACGTGTTGGTGAGTCCGAAGAAATTGCCGATGGTGTGGTCTGGCTTTGTTCCGATCAGGCTTCGTTTGTAACTGGTCAAATACTGGCGATAGATGGGGGATTTATCCTACAGTAATTGCAGTCAAATATCTAAGGTGTTAAGGTGTGGATGCTATGGCGAAACCAATTCGCATTTTGTTGCAGACAACGATTCCCACAACCGAAGATGACTGGAGCATCTGTCTTGAAAATATTGATGTTAGATGTATTGAAGATACGAATTTATCCAAACAAAGAGCAGGAAACATCCTTAGCTAAAAACTAAAGCGTGTTTCTGTGAAGCAAGAATCTCCCGCTACACCGCTTTGCGGTTAGCGGGGGAGTGTCAATTCAGCGTCTTTGTCCTTGTTCTTGCTGTAGGATCTGTAAAGGATTGAACAAAGAGTTAACGGCATCCTGTGGGAATTTAAGTAGTGGATCGGATACTATTTTTAAAGCAGAGTCAAAGCTAGATATTAATTGATTTAGTTCCCCAGTAGATAAAGTCTTTGCCGCTTGCTGAAGACCCACACCAATTTTATCCAGAGCAAAGGCAGCAACTAAACGCACAGATTGATCTGGATCTGTCAAACTACTAATTAAGGTAGGAACCGCACCTTTGGCTTGTTCACCGATACAACCAAGAGCAGCAGCAGCAAAGAAGCGAACCAGTCCGTCTTGGTTTTGCAAAGCTTGGACGAGTCCGGGTACAACAGATGCTGTATTTGCTCCAGCACATCTACTTGCATCAGTTGCTACTGATTGAGCCTGGGGTTGAGCATTCGGTTGTACTTGCGCTTGAACCTGGGGTTGAGCATTCGGTTGTACTTGCGCTTGAACCTGGGGGCTTTGGCCTTGCATTGCCTGAATAATTTCGGGTATCGCAGAGGTAGCATCAGCACGTAGTTGTGGATTATTACCCTGTAACCCCTGAATTAAAACAGGTATAGCAGAAGCAGCATCGAAGCCTGCCTGCGGTTGTTTACCTTGCAAAACCTGAATTAAAGCTGGTATCGCCGGAGAAACATCACCACCAGGAGTAACATTTACGGAAGGCTGAGAATTATTGCCCTGTAAGGGTACAGACACGCTGACATTGGGTGAGTTTGTCTGTGGCAACTCCGACGACTGCTGCGCCCAAGTAGCACTGGCGACAACCAACGGTGAGGAAAGGCAAAACAAGCCTACTACCATCTGAGAAACAACAGCACTGAAGCGAAATTGAGTTGGGAATTTTGGGCTAGTCAATTTATTCATAGGTGTAGGTAGGTTAATCTTGAAGATTCATACACCACCACGGATCAAAATTACGGAAACTTCCTCAGACAGAACCAAGAATTTTTGACCGAAATCATTGCGTATTCCTTGTATTCCCCGATCTCTTGCTCCCATCTCAATGCTATGGTGAGCTTCACAGAGATTTACACAGCTTTTGCGTAAAAAATCCTCTCTGGAATGTAGGAATAAAGGAAACAACTAAAATAATGCCCTTAAAAATGAGACTAGGATTATTAGGTCAAGTATTGGTAGGAGCTAAAGTTTGTAGCGTAGCTGCATTCATTATTTCTGCATCTGTGGCAACTGCAACTGTCTCTCCAACGCAGATCGATCCAAGCAATGTCACCAGAACTTCTCAAGATGCAGCGATCGCAGCCAATGACTTTTATAATCAGGGAATCAAAAAATACAATCAAGGAGATTTAGAAGGTGCGATCGCTGCTTTTTCAAAAGCGATTGGACTTAATCCCCAGAATGCACTCATCTACGTCAATCGGGGGTATACTCGCTATGACTTGGGAGATAAACAAGGGTCTATTGAGGATTTCACCACAGCAATCCGCCTCAATCCTCAAGATGCTCTTGCTTACCTCAATCGGGGTTTAAGTCGCTATGACTTAGGAGACAAAAAAGGAGCAGCAGAAGATTATACCGCAGCAATTCGCCTCAATCCCCAAGATGCTCGTGCCTATCACAATCGAGGTCTTGCTCGTGAAGATGTGGGAGATAAAAAAGGAGCTATAGAAGATTATACCGCAGCAATTCGTCTCGAACCCAATGATGTTCTTGCCTATGTAGGTCGGGGAAATGTCCGCGATAAGCAAGGAGACAAACACGGCGCAATCAAAGATTACAACCAAGCCATTCGCCTCGATCCTGAAGAACCTTTCGCATACTACAACCGAGCAATTACCCGTTATGGCTTAAGAGATACCAGTGGGGCAATAGAAGACTTTGAGAAAGCCGCAGACTTATTTTTGCAACAAGGAGACACTGCATCTTATCAACAAGTCTTAGACATGATTGCAAATGTTAAGCGGCAGAAAGCCAAAATTGTTGTTGCTATTTAATATAGTTTCATAAACCAACGCAATTTGTTTTATGTTTCCATAGTAACTGCAACATTTTTACTGTAATATTCTATTTGTTTGTAAACGCTAATAATGCTGTTGCCAATTACAAAAAATGTGCCTTCTTGCTCATCTTTGGAAAACTGCAAATGGGGATATTGAGCAGCAATTTCTTGAGCAGTCATAGCTTTGGCGTCCATTTCCCTCGGTAAATTTCCAGTAGAATCGATGTAAAATACCAAAGGGCTAACTTTATCTCGATAGATTTCTGAAGCAAACTCCTTTAGCTTGTTATTCGCGGCAAAGAGTGCTGTAACCATTTCTTCTTCACTGACAGTGTTACCGTTACGGTGTTCTTGCAATACCTGCACTAAACTATCAGCACCAACTTTGGTAAGAGTATCAACAACAATATCGTTATTGTCCAGTCCGAGAAAGTCGTCAAAAATCTGTTTCATGAACTCATCCACTGGAGTAATTTTGATGCGGGATGACAATTGCTTGTGTCTGAAAGCAATATTTTCATGAAAAGCTATCTCAAACTTAGGCTTTGAAATAATTTCCCCAGTTTTTTTGTCATAAACCTGATACATTCTGTTCAGAAACTTATTAGCAGAATGCAACTTACCCAAGTTAAGAATGTCTTGGCTGCCGATATCGATTTTATAACTAACTCGTGCCTCGACTGTGCCGTTAGCTAGAGCTTCCTGAATGTCGCTATATTCGTTGGTTGTGGGAAAGTTGATGTAAATATTTTTGGAGAAATAATAATTTTTCAACTCATCCAGTTGTTCTGATAAAAAGACATCAGACTTATCTTTTAAGTAAGCGGAAATGATACTAGAAATTACTTTGATTTTTGCAAGTTGGTAGAAGACACCATCAATACTACTGTAATGTCCATCAGAAGGTACAAGAGGTAAATTGTCTAGCCTGATAGTATACTCACGTCGAAAGTCAAATTCTTGATCTACTACTACACCTTTTTCTTTTAGCAAGTCAAACGTTTTTTTACTGCTAATTTTGACTTGCAGTGACTTTATATTGATTTTGCCGTCACTAACAATAGTGTAATTGTTAAAACTAGTTAAGTCATTCACTAGTAAACCCGCAACTTCAAGAGTAGGTGTTTTGTCTTCGACTTTAACAAGTCTGACTTTGCGGGTGATGAGCATGTTAATAGTGGCAGTGTTGCGGTTCAATGAAAACGAACCCATGCCTACATACTCAACATTGTCTCTATATTCCGTCCTGAGCCACGGTGTAATAAGGTTGTTGTTATCATCTCTAAAACCCTGAACACGTTTGATACTTTTTCTTTGATAGTTGTTTTGTAAATGCTTGATGTTAATGATGATGTGGTTGCGATGTTCCTCGAAGATTTTAATCAGTTCCGACAGAGAACATTTCGGATTTAATTTAAACTTTTCAATGCGATCAAATTTATTTGTTGCAGTTTGATTTGTCATTGTGATAATTACCCTGGCAAAGTGAACAACAAATATTATTTTTTACATCTTGCACGCCTATGCAACAGCTTGGAGGCAGAGCCTCCAAACCCTTGTTACTAGGTTGAACCTAGTAACGAGAATCACATTCTTAGGGCAAAGCCCTTCCCGCAGGCTAGGGTGCAAGATTTCAGATTTCCTTCTATTTTTTAAGTTTTGCCTTGTGTAGTGATAGTTGCATTTATGGAAAAGTATAGTGGGCATTTATCCACTACAGAGATTGGACATAACCCTGTAAATTCGCATCACATATTTGATGCTCGCGATATTAGTACTATTGTACTATAAAAATTATCAAGTTGCTAGTTCATATAACAGCTACGTGCTATAACCAGGTGAAAGATTAGCTGCCAGCAACGAACAAAGATGCGATCGCATTCGGGAAAAACGAGAAAATAAGGAAAAGCTGGGCGTCTCTGACACCAAGCACAATTGCAGTTGGAGAATTCGTCTACTGTTTTTCGAGGGTATGAAAACCTTGTTGAGCAATTATAAACCGCCGCGATCGCGCTCTAGGTCATAAATAACCTTCTCAAAATACCAATCTGTTGTTCTGTTTGGATTCTTTAGCTTTGCCTGAGTTAAAAGTCGCTTTGCTGCTTCCCTATCGTCATGCAACAAGTTTAGAAGTTTCCTTTGCAGTTTGCGGCTACCCTGGTCAAGATTAAAGATGGAAGTTTGTTTACCCTCAAATGAGAAACTATCTGTAGTACTTCCTTTATTATTCTCTCTTTCTCTCAAAGCTAAACTAACAGCAATACCACCACCTACTGCCCCTGCTGCTATCAACCACAGCGTAGGTTTACTAACTTGTTCTGTTACTACTATGGGAGTTGTAGAATTAGAATCTGCAAGTAGTGTTGCGCTTTGATCGACTCGCTGTGCAATCGTCGGTGAAAGCTGAACTGCTAAAAGACTGGATACGACTCCAGCAGCCAAAACTTTAAAAGCATCTATGGACTTGTGAATAGAAAAACTGTGAAACATCTGCGAGCAAAAAAAGTCAAAAACTATTGTTAATCCTATACTTCTAGTTTGTTTGATAAATATGACAGCAGTATGTCAATCCTTTCAAAAAAATGCGATCGCCCGTATAAGTTTCGATAGGTTTACGAGCAACCCTTTTCATCAGGCAACTAACTGTGCCGGGTATAGGGTACCCTAGAACGTCGGTTCAGTATTCAGAAATTGTCTTTATGGGCGATGCACAAACTAAAAGTGCAGTTGTTAAACAATATCAAAAGTAAAACAAACTACTAATCGTAAATTCTGGGTAAATGAAAAAAGTCTTAATCTTCTGTGTTGTTGCTTTCGGGCTTTGTGCTAGCACAGTTGCGGTTGCTTCCCGCAGCACAGCCAACAACGAAGTAATTTTAGCCAACAGGAATCTTCTGTTTGCTGAAAATACAGCCAACACTGAAGAATTTATTGTTCTTGGTACAGAACCATTTTGGAGCGTTACGGTAACTAAGAAGAGTGGAATTGTTTACTCTTCACCAGAAAATCGAAAACTCACCTTCCCATACGTTGCACCATTAAAAGCAGCAGGGCGTCCTCCAGACTTACTACGAGTGTACCGATTGAGAGGGAGAGCTAACAATATGCTAATCATCAAAAAAGTAAATGCCTGTAGCGATGGCATGTCAGACAAAAATTATCCTTACTCAGCAACCCTAATCTTGGGTAATACGGTTTTAGAAGGTTGTGCCGAGAACAAATGATTAGGCATAATTCTTCAAGTAGAGGAAAGAAGTCATCCTAAATGCCTATACTGCTATTACCAAGCAATAATTTGATCAGCCCCTAGTCTTAGACCTGCTAGGAGCTTTTTCTTAACTTCTTATCCACCCCTATTGGGGTATATATCAAAAGAAATTTCAACTGCTCAACTATTCCTTAAGGCTAAAAACAATTAGTTCTGTTGGCAGATTGAATACAAATGTTTCGATTGTTAATCTGTACTTGTTAGTGAAAAACCTTTACAAAATTAACAACAATGAACATTCTTGCTTGGATTGTTTTAGGTCTAATTGCTGGCGCGATCGCCAAAGCTATCTATCCTGATCATCAAGGCGGTGGCATTCTGGGGACAATTATATTAGGAATCATTGGTGCTTTCGTTGGTGGTAGCTTAGGCGTATTTTTTCAGACGGGAACGTTTACTTTAGCGGCTCCTACTCTCAGTATTCCGGGTATTTTGGTGGCAATCCTTGGTGCAATCGTTGCCATCTTCTTGTGGAACTTGTTAACCCGCCGTAGTGCCGCATAAGAAATTAAATTTCAATCGATTTATACTAAAGTTCAGGGAATTTATTTAAGTATTATTATCTCCCTGAATTAAATTAAAAACATAGCGCTTACCTGGAGTTGGGCGAGCGCTATTATTATCATTGGTTTTCAACAATTAAAGGCGATCGCACTGTTAATTCAGCCTAAGGGACTTCCAAATAAAAAAACATACAATTTTTCTTGTGGGGTGGACATCCTGTCCGCCCATAACCAAGGGCGGGCGAGACGCCCACTCCACAAGAAGGGATAATTTATTTCTTGGTAATCCCTAACTTCGCAAATATAAAACCACACTGTTGTAGCAGTGTGGCGAGTTTACCTATAGCACTTTAAAATTAGGAGATTTAATGAATAAAGACCATGCTTTGTGAGTGTTATAGTCTTCTACAAAGCCAATATGCAGCATTCCGGAATATACACAGAGATTATTGGATGAGAATAATTGCCTCTTGAACTTTGGTGGAAAGAGCTTTTTGCAACCCTTGTTCAACTTTCTCAATCAATTGGTCAAAGGCTTCTTGATTCGCGATCAGTTGTTCTTGAAGAACCTTCTCTAACTCAGGCCTAATTTGCTTGCACATATCATCGATTTTTCTGTCGCTCAAAAAACTAGAGCGAATCCAACTAGGGAGATCTACATTTGTTTTGATTGCCTCTTGGACACTCTTGCGATTTAGCTCCATTCCTGCTGCCATAACTGAAGCCCCATATATCAGCGCAATTGGCCAGGTCAAGTGTCCGGTTAGTATCAGAGTGATGATACTGGCAAGAGTGCCGCCACCAATGACTACATTGACTATAAACGCCACTGTGTCCGCAAGGATAGCGTCTCCAATTCGTAACTCTGGGTTAACAAAAGCTGGATCGATGCTATCTTCAAACCTTAAACTACTTCTGGGTATCTGAAATTTTCGACAGATTGGATCGGTTTCTGCGGCTAATTCGGGTTGAATTTTATTGTTAAACCAACTGATGCATTGATTGTTAATTATCTGCTGAGCGCGATCGCTTTTTAACCACTCCTCTGCTCGATTCTTCATAGATGTTTCCAAATCGGCTAAAGTCCGGATTTGGTTCTTTTGCCAGTCTTTGACCCCTGGTCTGACTGCATTTTCAATCAAACCATCTGCTAGTGGCTGAGTCAACAATTCGATTAACTCTGGGATATGTTTCTCAATCAGTTCTTTGAGCTTTTGTGAGTCAAACAGTTTGTTGACTTCGTTTTTAAAGGCAGCAGCACGCAAATCCCATCGCCCTACTCGCGCTAAACCCAGGGCAATACAACGTTCTGGTTCCGGATCGGGACGAAGCAGCGTTTCTGGTTCATGAAAGATTTCCTGGCAGATTTGGTGTGTAAACTTCATGCGAGATGCACCGCCAGTCATCAACACAAGTTTCGGTACGATGCCTTGTTTGTCTAGTTTTTGTTTTGCTTCAGTTACAGAGTCGTGAAACGACTGCATCCAACTCTTTTGCCCCAGTTCGGACAAGGGTTGGTTTAAGATTTCCTCCATGATTAATTTGTTAACTTGGGGGATAAAATAAATCTGTTCGTTGATAGACTCGAAACCACGCGCAAAGGTTTGAGGATCGCTGTATAGCTGTTCATTAGAAAAGTAATCTTCCTTAGCTTTGCGACAGGCAAGTTCACAACGAGCTTGGTGATGGGGATATTCTTTAAATACTTTTTCGAGTAACGTCTTTTGTTCGTGTTTGTCGAGAGTGCGCTCAAAAATAGCCTTGTCGATTAGGGATGCTCCCAAAGCGTTACTCCCGAAATCTATCGGGATTTCGTGCAAGCTCTTAACTAAGGTAAAATCTGTGGTTGAGGAGCCAATATCAACAATTAGCACCGATGATTTGAGTTTCTCATACTCCAGCTTACCGGCTTCCTTGGCTTGCATGAAAGCAGCCCGCGATTCGGGTACAACGTTCAGTAGGGGAACGCCAGCTTCTTGAAGTAGCTTTTGGTATTCTTCCCGTTCGCTAACTGTCCATCCCGAAGGGCAACCAACGTAAAAGTAGCTAGTTTCTCCGCCTTCAATTTGTCTGCTTTCTTTTAAAAGACGGTAGTAGGTTGCTAGAAAAGTGCAAATTGTTTTCCTGTAATTTGGATCGTTATTTGGTTTTTGTTTGAAAGAGATTTGCAGTTGGGTAACGCCAGCTTGGATTAATGCTTGTTCTCCAACAAGATAACCGAGTTGGGGATGCCAACCGAGAGCTGTAATTTGATGTTTCTTATTATTAATTTCCAACATCTGGGGGGGTTCGATGCTCTCCACTATAGCTTTGGCGACAGCTGTTTCACCGTGTCCCAAATCAAAACCGATTGTTTCTAAAATTTCCATTTTCTTAGTGTTGATTATTCTTTAGCTTCGGAATACGCTGGTTCAATTACCCGGCCACGTCTCAGCAAGCAATCGCCCTTTAACAAAGCGGGAGTTATAGTCACGTAATCTTTGGTGTCAGGATCGATACTTGGCTCGAAGTCAAAATATTCGCGATCGCTATGAGCATCTTTCGGCCGATATGTTTGAGCGCGAATTCCTTGCTGCATTAAAATCTGGGGCAGAAGTTTCGCCAGTTCAATCGTCATTTGGGGTTTATCAAGAAATGATGCGCCTATTAGCCTTTGGAGAAAATTCAACAGTTCTGGCAGTTCTTCTATACTAATGTCATCAAAAGATTTGTTGCCTGTTTCAACTCTAGCGACTGCTTGGTCGATGGTATTAAGAGCATCACCCAGGTTATCCAAAAGGACTTTACTATCAACCCGCAACATGGGTTGAGGTAATTTTAATAGCTCAACAGAAGTTGAATTGTTTTGCTGGTTGTCTTTTTCGAGTTGCAGCACAACTTCTAATCCTAGAAGCAGAGAGGTTAGCAAGATCGCCATCCAAGCACCGAGGGTTGTATCTGTTAAAGAAAACAACCAACCTAAAAGACCTACATAGATAAGTCCCTTTAGGAGTTTCAGGATTAACTTGTTGGGAGAAAAATTTGTAGCTGGGTTGGTAATTTGCTTTTGTTCTGGGAGAGTAACTTGAGTTTGATGAGCCGCAGCAAGAGTAGCGATGGATTGCCGCAGCGTATCTAGAAAAAAGGAAGCCAGACGTATTTGAGCTACATTTAGCTCGCTAATGTAAATTCTTTCCAGATTATCGAGTTGGTTTTGAACCAATTTCACTACCTGCTCAACACTAGTTGCTTTCTCTATCTCTGTCTGGAGTTGGTTACGTTCTTCACTAAAAAGTGTAAATAGTTTTTTCATCTTTTGACTAAAGAATTTAAGTGACTAATAGCAAAAGGATTTTTAATTAGGCTTACACTTTTCACACTAGCATTAGCGTTTCATCTCGCTCCAGTCGACGAGGCTAGCGCAAATCTTCTCCAGAATTTGATTTTACCGATCCCGAAACTGGGTTGGCACGAGATATGATTGGGTTGACTACGACTGCCCCGAGTGCAGATGGATGGATGACAGTGTGTAGGGCGAAGCAGCACGCAACCGAAATGACCGAAAATAAGGGAAGTGCTATTCAAACCTTGAGGAATAAATTTATGATATCCCGTCTGCTAACAGCGATCGCTCTTGCAATATTGCTAACCCTGACAATACTTCCTGCCGCAACTTGGGCTGTCGCTTCTGGCTTAGGAGTTGATAATGGTCATCTTAGTTCTTGTCCAGCTTCAAATAACTGTGTTGTGAGTCAGAATGCTGACCCAAAACACGCCATTGACCCGATTGCTTATCATGTAGACCGTAATGCAGCTAGAGAAACCTTACTAAAAGTTCTCGGCGTTGTTCCTCGTACAGAGGTTATAGAACAGACAGATAATTACATTCATGCTACGAGTAAAAGCCGCATCTTCAAGTTTGTTGATGATGTGGAGTTTTATTTCCCTCCCAATGAGTCAGTAATTCATCTGCGCTCAGCATCTCGCATTGGAGAGTCGGATCTCGGAGTAAATCGCAGGCGAGTCGAGCAAATTCGTCTGGCACTTCGCGATTTAAACATTTGATTTTAGGTTTACTGGGAAGTGTTCCCAGTGTGATACTGAGTATGACCGGGAAATGAGAGCGCGGCTGGATGATAGCGTATAGGACGATCGCTTTTATTCCCCAACAATAATTTCAAAGAAATGTCCCTTATAAATGAATCATACGTCGAATATCAAGCTAGGCTTGATGAGATGATTAGAACAGGCAAACTCAAACCCTCGATGTAACTCAGATTTTTTGTGACGTAGATGATTTCTGTTCATCATGGGAAAGCATGTAGCAAAAAGTACCGCAGCTACCATCAATGACTGGAGAACGTCGCAGCACTTCAAGAATGCACCTGTCGGAGATTGCCTTTGTCCTGGCGCATTGGGCTTATTTATCCTATCCAACCACTACCACCCCTGACTGGAAGCGGCACATACTGCTCTTTAATCCATCTTTCCACAACTTATTATGTCTTAATTTTTACTCCATCTCCAACAGATGATTCCTCTTGCGCGTAGTTATGGTTTTAACATCTATATTCCCAAGTGCAAGTCTGAGTCATCAAACATTTGTCCTGCTAGCTCATCTTCTTGTTTAACGCTCTTTCTCTCATGTTTTAAGCAAAAGCAAAACAACATTTTCATATTGGCGCTCGCCCTTACGGATGATGCTCAAAGCATCATCCCAGCATCTTGTCGTTTTTGCAGCTAAATATGTAATATTACTATATCCTTAGTTTAATTAATCACTTAACTTTGCTTAATCTCTATTATTCAACTAATGTGATATTTTATGCTCTTTATTTACTTTTTGCGGGTTTAGCCGCTTAGGTGCAAGACTCCCATGCACCGGGGCGCACAGCATAAGGATGAAAATCTCTTCCCCAATCCCCAATCGCCGATCCCCAATCCCTATTTTCAAGCTAGATATGAGCCGACCACTAGCGGCGAATGCCACTAGCAACTCAGGAAAGAAGCACATTTTTCGGGAGTCCTAAAATCCTTGCTGTATCAGGATTCTAAAATGTGCATCTTCAGAGCCGACAGATGAATCACTATACTTTACACCTATTATTCAAATAGCCGTCATAATGATAATCTCTCCAATAAAATCTGATTTTCTTGGTCAAGGAAAAACCCTTGTAGAGTTCTTACACCAAAGAGCAAAACACCAGCCACACCGCAAAGCTTACGTATTTCTGGAAGATGGAGAAATACACACTAGCTGTTTGACTTACCAAGAGTTAGAACATCAAGTACAGGCGATCGCCGCCTATCTCCAATCCATCTCTGCACCAGGCGATCGAGCTTTACTACTTTACCCATCAGGATTGGAGTTTGTTGTCAGCTTTTTCGCTTGTCTCTATGCCGGAATTATCGCTGTTCCTGCTTATCCACCCAAACGCAACCAGAAACTATCTAGATTGCAGGCAATTGTCCGGGATGCCCAAGCTACTTTGTTATTAACCACCACCGATCTTTGCCAACTCATTGAACGACAGGGAGTGGAGGAATATGCATTCAAACAGTTGCAATGGGTTTTGACCGATCGGATAGCTACTAAGGCTGATGACTTTACACCTGTAACAATAGAACCCCATACCACCGCATTCTTACAGTATACCTCTGGTTCCACAGGTACTCCCAAAGGAGTAATAGTTTCCCACAATAATTTAGCTCATAATTGTCATGCTATCCAACATAGCTATCAAGAGAGTGCTGAAGGTATAGTGTTAAACTGGCTACCACTTTACCATGACATGGGATTAGTGGGAGGAACGCTCCAACCCCTACTAGTGGGATTTCCGGTAATATTAATGTCACCGATGTCATTCCTGCAAGACCCGATCCGTTGGTTGAGGGTAATTTCTACCTACAAAGTCACGGTAACAGTAAGCCCCAATTTCGCCTACGATCTTTGCATACAAAAATTTAAACCAGAGGAATTAACCAATCTTGACCTTAGTAGTTGGGAAATTGCCATAAATGGGTCTGAACCTGTACGAGCAGTAACGATCGCCTCTTTTATCAACACATTTGCTCCCTATGGATTTCGTCCCAGCACTTTCCGTCCCTCCTATGGTATGGCAGAAACAACTCTGTTAGTCACAGGTGCAACTAAGTCCAAATCGCCTGTAATTAAGGTTTGCGATGCCAAAGCTTTAGAGGAAAATCAGGTAATTAGTTGCACTACAGAGACTCAAATCCCCCGCAAAATCGTTAGTTGCGGTCATCCTTGTCTTGGTCAAACTGTGGCGATCGTTAATCCTGTTTCCTTAACCCGATGTGCACCAGGTCAAATAGGAGAAATTTGGGTAACAGGTGGGAGTGTAGCACAAGGATATTGGCATCAAGAAGAACTGACAAAGCAAACATTTTGCGCCTATTTGGCAGATACAAAAGAGGGGCCGTTTTTGCGAACTGGGGATCTAGGGTTTTGGGAAGATGAAGCAGGGTTATTTGTCACCGGACGCATTAAGGATATATTGATTATCCGGGGCCGAAATCATTATCCTCAAGATATTGAACAAACTGTAGAAACCAGCCACCCAGCACTGAATTTTCATAGCATTGCAGCTTTTTCTGTGGAAATAGATGGGGATAATTACCTCATCGTCGCCTGTGAGGTGAAGCGGACTTATCTGCGGTATCTCCAGGTTGAGGAAGTAGCAAAAGCCATTAGACGAGCAGTGTTAAGAGAACATGACCTGCAAGTTTATCAAGTCTTGTTACTTAAACCAGGAACTCTCCCTAAAACCTCCAGTGGTAAAGTCCAGCGTCTCGCCTGTCGTGAAGCTTTCTTAGCGGGTAATTTACCGTTAGTAGCTTCAGAATTAATAGATATTTCTCGAATAGCAGCACATCCTCAAGAGTATTCTGTAGAGTCAATCCAAAACTGGATATGCCAATGGTTAGCAGCAAAATTACATATTCCTATCCAATCTGTTGACCAGAATGAATCTTTTGAAGCTTATGGTTTAGATTCCCTGACAGCTGCCAAATTTATCCAAGACCTGGAAAGCTGGTCAGGATATTTGCTCAATATTTCTGCACTACAATCATTGGGAGCAATCGCCAACTTAGCACAATATCTGGCGAAAGAACTTGCTCATCAGCATGGTCAGCCTCTGGCTCAAATTCCCCCCGAATATTATCAACTTGAATGCTTTCCAGAATACACCCAACTCCAGCAACGATTAACCCAGATTCAAACTCTAGAAATTCCCAATCCTTATTTTCAAGTGCAGGAATCCATAACTAGGGATTGTACTCAAATTCAAGGACGTACACTGATTAACTATTCAACCTACAACTATCTGGGGTTATCAGGAGAGCCGATAGTTTCCGCAGCAGCCAAAGAAGCGATCGATCGCTATGGTACATCAGTTTGTGCTAGTCGGTTGGCATCAGGTGAACGTTTCCTACATCAAGAACTAGAACAAGAACTAGCAGATTTTATTGGCGTAGAAGACTGCATTGTGTATGTAAGTGGTCATGCGACCAATGTTACTACGATCGGTCATCTGTTTAATTCCCAAGATTTAATCTTTTACGATGCCTTCAGTCACAATAGCATTTTGCAGGGTTGTGCTTTATCCGGTGCTAAAACCGTGCCTTTTCCCCATAACGATTGGCAAGCTTTGGATCGGATGCTACAAGACCAACGCCAACAGTATCGGCGAGTACTCATTGTCATTGAAGGCATTTACAGTATGGATGGGGATATCCCGGACTTACCTCGGTTTATTGAGTTGAAGCAACGGCACAAAACCTTACTAATGGTAGACGAAGCCCATTCCATTGGTGTATTAGGTCAACATGGACGGGGTATTGGTGAGTTTTTCGATGTAGAGCGAAATCATGTGGATCTGTGGATGGGGACATTGAGTAAAGCTTTCGCCAGTTGTGGAGGATATGTTGCTGGGTCAAAAGCTTTAGTAAATTATTTGAAATATACTGTTCCTGGCTTTGTTTACAGCGTAGGATTATCCCCAGCCAACACTGCTGCTGCTTTAGCATCTCTGCGTTTACTTAAATCAGAACCGGGACGAGTTAAAACTTTACAACAGCGATCGCAGCAATTTTTGCAACTAGCTCAAGCACAGGGTTGGAACACAGCTACAAGTCAGAATTCTCCCATTATTCCTATTGTTGTGGGAAATTCTCTTACTTGTATCCAGCTATCTCATACTCTCTTCCAAGCCGGAATTAACGTCCAACCAATGATTTATCCTGCTGTAGCCAATGATGCTGCACGTCTGCGCTTTTTTATCAGTTGTTTGCATACAGAAGCACAGATTAATCAAACCATCGCCACTCTGGCAAATGCCAAATGAAAGGGAATTCTTAAAAACCATAAATAAAGATGTATAAACATGCAATGATTACAGGTGGTTCTAGTGGTATTGGTAAAGCGATCGCCACTCTGCTGATTAAATCTGGTGCTAATGTCTGCATTATTGCTCGCAACCAAACCAAGCTCAACTCTACCAAAGCAGAACTCGAAACCTTAAAAACCTACCCCGAACAGCAAATCTTAGCCATCTGTGCAGATGTGTCTCAATGGGAACAAGTAGAAAGAGCGATCGCCACAGCCATAGCTGAGTTAGGTTCACCAGACTTATTAATTACCTCTGCTGGTATTGCCCATCCAGGATATTTTACAGAGCTAGAAGTCGCCATCTTTGAGGAAACAATGGCGATCAATTACTTTGGCACTCTTTACTGTATCAAAGCTGCTTTACCCGCCATGTTTCAACAACAAAAAGGTCACATTGTCATAATTTCTTCAGGAGCCGGCCTAATTGGTTTGTATGGTTATACACCATATAGCCCTAGTAAATTTGCTGTGCGGGGATTAGCTGAGTCATTACGGGGTGAACTCAAAACCGCAGGTTTAGACATTTCCATTGTTTACCCACCGGATACTGATACACCCCAATTAGCAGCCGAAAATCAAACTAAGCCACCCGAAACCAAACTGATTACACAATCAGCCCAAATGATGACCGCAGAGAAAGTGGCAATTGAGATTTTACAAGGAATCACCCGCAAAGCATTTGCAATTACACCAGGATTAGAAATGTCTCTTTTGATGCGGCTACACAGTTTTTTTGCTCCCCTACTGCAATGGCATTTTGATTGCATTGTCAGGGAATCGCGTAAATTGAAAGAATTTTAAAAAGTTTGTATGAGTTCAAAGACAACCTTTTCACTACATATTTTTACTCTCAATGCAGGTGGGGGACATTACGCCACCTTAAAAGCTTTAAATGCGATCGCCGAGCAGCAAAAACGACCTTGGCAAATTACAGTAACAGATATTAGTCAATTAACGGACTTGTTAGATCCCTACAAAAAGCTGTTTGGGGTAAATGCCAATGAAATGTATAACGATATGCTCAGTATGGATTGGACATGGTTTCATCCGGTGAGTATGTTTCTCGACAAGTTTTTGATTAGCTTGTTATATCCGCAAGCAGTGAAAGTGGGAGAACAGCATTGGCGACAGCAAACATCTATTGATTTAGTAATTTCTTTAGTACCTCTGCACAATCGAGTCATTTGGGAAAGTCTGCAACGAGTTAAACCAGGCACACCGATGGTAACAATTTTAACTGATTTTGCAGATAGTCCTCCCCATTTCTGGATCGAACCTGAAACCAAGAGTTATTTTATCTGTGGTACAGAACGAGCAACAAACCAAGCCCGTGCTTTAGGTGTATTAGAGGAGTATATTATACATACTTCAGGATTAATTGCTCATCCCCGATTTTATCAACCAATTGGCTGCGATCGCCCTATCGAAAGACAGCGTTTAGGATTAGATCCAGATAGAATCACAGCGATCGTCTCATTTGGGGCTAAAGGCTGTGCAACTATGCTAGACATAGCCCGCGATTTAGAGCGTATCAGTGACAGAGTGCAGGTAATTTTTCTCTGTGGTACTAATAAAAAACTGGCACAAGCATTACAAGAACGTCCAACTCAGTTAAAGCAGCATATCCAAGGTTTTACCGAAGACGTACCATATTTTATGAATCTGGCTGATTTTTTGATCGGTAAACCAGGTTCTATCAGTATGAGTGAAGCGATCGTCATGAATTTACCTGTAATTGTAGATCGTAATTATTCAACACTGATTAATGAAAAATATAATGCTGACTGGATTTTAGAAAATCAAGTTGGTATGGCAATTAAAAGTTTCAAGCAAATTGTTCCAGCTATTGAAGAACTCTTAAAACCTGAAAATTGGTTGCGCTATAAAGCGAATATTACAGCGATTCAAAACCGGGCTATATTTGAAATACCTGATATTTTACAGAGCATTATTACAGGGTTAGTCTAAACTCCAGGTCTAAACTCCAGTAATGAAAGGTTATAGCGCCTCCTAAGAAGCAATTGCATCTCATTACGACATAGGAATATAGGCTAATACTCAAACGTATTGATCGACCTATTTTGAGTGCTTTTTAGTTAAAAGAATGGGGAGTTGACAAGATAATTTTGGACAGATTGGCGCGTTGTTCTGCAAAAGTAGCTGGATAGGTTTTGAGCAGTGTTGCGATTCGGTTTTGGTAAAGTTCTTTTTCCTCTAGCAATCGCTTTAATTTCAGCTTTAAATCCTGCTGATTTTGAAAACATTCACCCAATTGATATTTTTCTAAAAAATTAATAGCTCCCCGGTCATTAGCTGCTGCTTGTCGGGGAAGCAGTAACGGCGTCTGAGCAAGCAAAGCTTCCAATAAAACACCTGCTGAGGGACGAGCCAAAATCACATCTACAGCAGACATCCATTCATGGAGATTATCTACAAAACCAAGCGTTCGCACTTGATAATTTTGGTTTTGTTCAGCCATTTGCTCAATCTTCACACGCAGATTTTCATCTCGACCGCAAGCTACAATTATTACTAAGGAATTCAGAGAAAAATCTTGTAAACATTTTAGGTGTTTTGTACAAAAGTTACCGCCAAAACTACCACTAATAATGAGAATACAGGAATCTGCTGGAGGTAATTCAAAGCGATCGCGGAGTTTTTTTTGCTCTCTGGTGGTAAAGTGCTTTGCTTCACGCAGAGGGCCAATTACCTGACAGCGAGCTTGATTTTGGGGTTGGTAATCTTGATTTATATTTCGATAAATTCGATTTTGCGAATAGCAAAGTACAAAATCATAAAAATATTTACCAATAAATCGAATCTGCTCAGATATTTTGCTAGAACGGGTTAACTCATCAGACCAATAAGTGAGTTTAAACGAAAAACTTTGTATAGCATTGACGGTTTCTGGAAAATAACAAATATGGATGGCATCGGTCGAAACTAAATCTATAAAAACAGACAAATCTGTAATTACGAGAAAAAAGGGAATTTGTTTTTCTTTAGCCCAACTACCTAAGCATTTTCCAGCACTATCGGCGGTACAAATAAGAATATCTGGCGCAATCTTATCTAAAGTCTGATGCATGGCTGCAACTGAACTGACTTCGCCGATGGGCAATAAAATCAAGCGCATCAGATAATTTATTAATCCATCCGCCAGCTTGATCCAGTTATAGCGCATGAAAAAATTCCAGGCGCTAACCCATGTTTTAGTCAAAAATTCACTCAATGGGTCTTGCAGTAATTCCGTGATGGTATATCTGAGAGTCTCAACGCGATCGCCCTGTAAAATCTGCTCAGCCAGGATATTAGCCATTACTTCATGACCCATTCCCGATCGCTCATAGACAATCAAAATTTTAATTTTTGCATCAGACATGGAATTAGGTTTCCTCCATGCCAGGTAAACCAGTCAAATCAGCAGGATCTAATCGCTCAGAAACTGGACAAAACCATTGTTCAACCAATGCTAATTTACCCGCTAAAAACAAATCTCGACAGCGACGACGTTGGACTTTACCGCTTGTGGTTTTGGGGAGGGTGCTAGGTTTGATGAGAGCGATCGCATAAACTTCCACCAAATGCTGCATAATCATAGCTTGGCGAATCGTTGCGATTATCTCTGCTAGCTGCTCAGAATTTAACTTGCGGAGAGTGTGACGATTCACTTCTTGCACAATTATCAATCTTTCCTCTCCCTCCACATCTACAGAAAAAGCTGCACTAGCATTAGCTGATAAAGCTGGATGGCTCTTTTCTGAAGTCTGTTCCAGAATTTGCGGATAGAAATTGCGTCCCCAAAAAATCATCATGTCTTTGAGGCGACCAGTAATAAACAGTTCATGATTGTGAATAAAACCTAAATCCCCAGTTCTTAAAAAGGGGCCTTCACCACTATCTGCTAAGTAACCCTGGAAAGTTCGCCCAGTTTCTTCAGGTCGATGCCAATAACTGCTACTCACTCCCAGACCTTGCACCCAAATTTCCCCTACACCATCAGACAAACAAGGAGTTAGAGTCTGGGGATTGACAATAATCACCCGATTTCCCGGCCAAGCATGACCGCAACTAGTCACCGCCCGCGCCCCTGGTTGATCTTTTGCTACCATCACCACACGATTTTGTTGTAAAGCTTGCTCATCTACAAACTGAATGGTTGATGTTTTATTGACTGCACCTCCAGAAATCACCAAAGTTGCTTCCGCCATGCCATAGGATAGATAAAATGCTTCTCGTCGAAAGCCATAAGGTGCAAATATTTCTGTAAAGCGTTCCAGAGTTTCAGATCGCACTGGTTCAGCCCCATTCCCCGCAATTTGCCAATTACTTAAATCAAGGTCGGTGATTTCTTCTGGTTTAACTCTCTGCACGCAAATATCATAAGCAAAATTAGGCCCGCCACTGATTGTTGCCTTGTAGGTCGAAACCGCCTTGAGCCAACGAGAGGGATTTTGAAACACAGCTATTGGTGACATGAAAGCTGCAAAAGCTCCAGCATAAATCGTTTGCATCACACCAGCCACCAATCCCATATCATGAGTTAAAGGCAACCAACCAACCCCGCAAAAGTCCAGAGTAGGAAAAGTTTGCTGAAAATTGGCGCAGTTTTGTAACACATTACCGTGGGTAATCACCACTGCTTTCGGAGTTCCCGTTGAGCCAGAGGTGTACTGAAAATAGGCGATCGCATCACGTTCAATTTTTTGCTCCTGCCAGTTTGCGGCATTAGCCACCAAAACTCGATCCGTAGCTATCCAAGACAAGTTTTTGCCGTCGGGAAATTGAGCCTGCCATGAACCCTGTAACTTATCTATCATTGCCGCAGAAGTCAGAGCAACATCCACTTGGCACTCTTGGATACGAAACCTAAAATCTGCCCATTCTTCCGGATTTTGCGGCGGTCTTGTGGGTATAGCAATTACCCCCGCGTAGAAGCAGCCAAACAGAGCAGCAATAAACTCCAAACAAGCATTGAAGGGATAAACCAATAAGACGCGATCACCAACAGAAGTAACAGACTGAAGACTAGCAGCAATAGCACGAGCCTGCCCGTCGAGATTTTGATATGTCAGACAACCAGACTCAATTTCCCCATCTTTGAGAAAAGTGAAAGCCCGATCGTGGGGTTGTCTTTGAGCGCGATCGCTAAGGAGTTCAATTAGAGATTTCAACGAAATAGATAACACTTGACGTAAATTTTATACTAAGTACTGGTCAAACTAATGATAATGCATCTTAGTGCAAGAAGGCAGGAAGCAGTGAGCATTTTGGCTTCCTTATTACCCTCATTTTCCCTACACCGTATACTCTTAATCTATGTTGATAAATGTTGCACATATCACAGTTTCTTTTATAGCAACATTGCTGTTCACCAGCCTGGTTGAGTACTGGGGTCATCGCTTGATGCACATATTCCCCAAAACTTGCCGATTTCATGTCGATCACCATCAAGATGGAACAGGACAGGGAGTAGTGCCAGAATTTCGAGATTATATTGTTGGAGGTTTGCCTCTGCTGTTGTTAACATTTCTGCTTCTTCAACTAGCTGGGGCAAACTGGTACATTAAAATTAGTTGGGTAATAGGATGCTTAGGCTACACGATATTTGCGGCTTATGCTCATCAACTCCAACATGAGAACCCCAAACTCTGTTTCTGGATAGCGATGCCAGTTCACTATGTTCATCACCAATACAACCAGTGGCATCATAACTTTAGTATTGGTGTTGACTGGTGGGATCGAGTCTTTAGAACCCATAAACCTGTAGATTGGCGGACTGAGGCTGAGTTGAAGACAGAACAGCAAGGATATTTGCAGATTCGCTGGTGGTGATTTTATCAGTGGTTAACAGCCGGAAAAAGGCAAGCAACGAAAGAGCAATAAACATTTGAATAACCGGGCATTAACTTAATACACAATTGCATAAGGTCATAGCGAAAATTTGAACGAAGCCTCTGCGTACCTTTGCGTTAAAAACACTATCTACCTTGATGGTACTACCAGCCCTTTGGTGGTGTAAATCTGGAAAATAAAAATTTCTTGGTGTCTTAGTGTCTTGGTGTTTCAAAAATTATTTTTTCACCACAAAGACACAAAGACACAAAGAGGAAATATAGCTTCTTAACTGAGATAATGGTTCTTTTTCTATCTACCTTGAAAGGGCTGATGGTACTACCTACGACGCAGTTGAGGCCAGATTAGCAGACTATTGAAAATTAATATTAAAGCTGTGGACGATAAGGTGGCAATTCCTGTACCTACAATCCCAAAAAATTTAGTTAAAACTAGTAACAACGGCAAATAAACTCCCAAAATGGCGATCGCATTTACTCGCAAGGGAAAACTGGGCTTGCCGATTGCATAAAAGGCGGGTTCTAAGGCACAATTTCCCATTGTGAAGATTTCTGCTACCACTAACAGTACTAAGCTTCCATAAGCTGAAATAAATGTCTCGCCAAAGGCAAACTTCAGAACGATCTGACCTAAGCAAACGCTAATAATAAAAATTATCACTCCAATACTGATGGCGATCGCCGTCGATTTCAGCAGTAAGATTGCGAACAAGCGCCATTTTTCCTGACTTTCTAACCGTGCCAATTCTGGATAGATAGATTGAGTCAAAATCTGAGCTATATCCTTAAGCGGAGTAGACAACTCATAGCTTACCTGGAACAGTCCTGCGGCTGAGGGAGTAGCGAAAATTCCCACTACTAAGGGACTGGCTTGTCTCATCACCATTGGCAGAGAAGAATCGAGGTTAGACACAATGCAAAACTTCAACAAGCCAGGATGGGATTGGCTCAAGTTCATTAAAGACCAATTTATATTCTTGAGCAAACCTCGTTTCCAAGCTTCTCGCCAACCAACTAAAAACAATAGTAACCCTCCAGATGCCTGAGCAATGAACCAAACTACAAGATACCCCCACAGGGGAGCATTAAGGATGGCAGCTACCATCGCTCCTAACATGGAAATCATGGTAGGAATAGTAATTTGGAAGGCTAACCAATCAAAGCGATTGTAAAGCTGTAATAAACCTTTAGGTGTGGCTGTGGTGGTAAAAAGAATAATCAAGCTACACCACTGCACTTGAGTAATGAGCGTCTGATTCCATCCTATATAGGAACCTAGATAGGGGGCAATGATAACTGCGATCGCTAAACCAACTAACACCCCAACCAGATCGAGTAGGGTAGTAAACTTCAAAAGCTGTTGCAAAGCAACCTTATTTTTCTGTTCCAGACAAATAGCACCGTAACGAATCACTGCCTGAGAAGATTGAAAGGTGGTTAAATCTACAACTATTTGAATGTAGGTTTGGATGAGAACTAGCGTGCCGAAACCTGTAACACCAAGTTGATGGGTAACTGTACTTAAATAAACTAAACTGGTCAATCCAGTTATTACTCGTCCTCCTAACAGCCAAGTAACATTTTTAATAATTCTTCTGAGGAAGATACTGTTGGCCAACCATCGCTTAATCATTGCAGACTAGATATAGCTGAGTAATTACAAATCAATATAATAAATTTTAAGTTTAAAATTATACATGTTTTTCTTGGGAAGAGTCCCTTTAGCCTGGCTGCAACTCACTCGCTATAAGCTACGCCTTGTTGTAGCGATTTTAGGTATTGCTTTTGCCGCAATTCTAATTTTTATGCAATTGGCATTTTTAGATTCTCTCTATGAGAGCCAAACAGCACTACATACTCGTCTCAAGGCAGATTTGATTTTAATTAACTCTCAAATGAAGACTTTGGCTAACACCAGAGATTTTCCTCGGCAATATTTGTATCGCACGCTCAATTTCAGCGAAGTTGACTCTGTTAACTACGTGTATCACGGACAGAATTCTTTTAAGTATGGCAATGTCAGTGGAGGAAAAGGAATTATTATTCTGGGTATTAATCCAGAAAATAGCCCTTTTGAAATTGCCAATTTCGATCGAGTTGCTCATTTGTTAAAGGCTAGGGGTGTTGTTGTATTCGATCGCAACTCTGATTTAAAAGAATATGGCAGTATCTTAGAGGATATAAAATCAGGAAAACCAATTGCAGCAGAAGTAGGCGATCGCCAAGTTTGGATTAGCGGCTTAGTTAATTTTGCTGGTGCTTCCTTTGCCGATGATGGTAATTTGATTACCAGCAGTATGACTTTTAATTATTTGTTTCCCGAACATTCTGCAAACAACATTACTATCGGGTTGGTAAATCTTAAACCTGGTGTTAATAAACAAGCGATCGCTAAAAAAATCAGCACTCTAGTTCCCGCTAGCGTTCAGGTGATGACACGGCAAGAATTTATTGACTATGAAAAACATTATTGGGCTACCAGCGCGCCTATTGGATTTGTATTTAGTATGGGAGTCTTTGTTGGTTTTCTTGTCGGGGTGATTATTGTCTACCAAATTCTCTATGGCGAAGTCTCAGATCATTTACCAGACTACGCTCTTCTCAAAGCCAGAGGCTATAAACATCATTATTTTTTAAACGTTTTGTTTCAAGAAGCACTGATTTTAGCAGTATTAGGTTATATTCCTGGGCTAATTGTCTCTTTGGGATTATATCAAATTGTCAAAGATGCCACAGCTTTGCCCATGAATATGACATTTATCCGAGCATTGTTAGTACTGTTACTAACAGTTATTATGTGCTTTACATCCGGTGCTATTACTATGAATAAGCTGAGAGATGCTAATCCAGCCGACCTGTTTTGAACAATTCTTAATACCAATTTTTAATTCCTCACCCGTGTCTATCTCAACAGTTGTTTTCATTCAAAATCTCAATTACTTTTTTGGAGAAAACAGTCTCAAAAAGCAAGTTTTATGTGACATTAATCTAGAAGTTAAAGCCAAAGAGTTCGTGATTTTGACTGGCCCTTCAGGTTCGGGAAAAAGCACATTGCTCAGTTTAATTGGTTGTCTACGTTCTGTTCAACAAGGAAGTCTAAAGATTTTAGGGCAGGAACTCAATGGTGCTACCAGAGAGCAATTAGTACAAATGCGTCGTAATTTTGGTTATATTACCCAATCAAGTAATTTATTAGATTTCTTAACAGTCCAACAGAATATTCAGATGTCATTGGAACTGCAACCGGACTTTTCCTCAAAAGAAGCTCGTGCTAAAACAGCAGCTATACTGGAGGCTATTGGACTGAGAGATAAACTTGATGCTTATCCGAAAAATCTTTCTGGGGGACAGCGACAAAGAGTAACGATAGCTAGTGCTTTGGTAACTCAACCCAAGTTGGTACTCGCCGACGAACCTACAGCAGCTCTTGATAAGACAGCAGGACGCAATGTAGTAGCCTTAATGCATCGTTTAGCCAAAGAACAGAACAGTGCTGTTCTCATGGTTACTCATGATAATCGGATACTTGATTTGGCAGATCGGATTGTTAATGTTGAAGATGGCAAGTTGGGTTTAGCTTCAAACCAAGAGCTTTCGGATTTTACCTGGTTTTGATGAAGCCCTGTTCCCTGTTAAGAGTCCCTTTTCCCTTTCATCAAAAAACCTCCAGGAGACCCCCACCATACACGAAGTGTTGGTGGTGGGAGTAATTCCTAATCTCTTACTGAGCATAGGAATAACCATCCTTTTTATGAATATGTTTACAAGTTTTGTGACTAATTCCTTGGACTAATCCATTTTTAGTTGAAATATTGAAACTACCACTTGCACGAGTTGCAATTCTTCCAACATATTCGCCTACTTTTTTACCAGAAGTAACAATCGCTTTAACAATATCTCCTGTTTGAAAACCAAAGTGAAATTTTGTTCTTGAACAATGGCGATTAGGAAATCCATACTTATCAGTACGGCAGGATTGGCGTGTGCCGTGACCATTAGCTGTAATCAACAAAGGTTTAACACCTTTGATATTAAGAATTGGTGTTGACTTCCCAACGCAAGCAGCATCTAACCAGTGATATTTTTCTAAATTTTGTTGGCTACGATTGAACTTAGTTAATCCCCCGGAACCTGTTTCTACTGCTAAATCTGTCGATTTCAAAACCTCAAGTAAAGCGAATCTAGTTGTGTTGACTGCTGCTGCATCCGCCAAAGGTCTTTTAGCCTGTTTAAGAATTTTCTCTAACCTTGATGGGTCTTTTTTGAGAAAATCTCTGATATCTTTATTCCCTTTTTTGGCACTTTAATCCAATAAATGATGGTAGTATGATGCACACCTTTGACTCGTTCAATCGCGCGAAAACCCATACCGTTGAGGTACATTTTTACGCATTCTTTTTTGATCTCTTCTGAATATCCTTTCGGCGGATCGTACAGGTCGAGCAACTGGCGGTCGCATTTGATACAAATTTGCCCGCAGCTTACCTCTACGCTTTCCGTTCTTACGAATTTCCCTAGACCCACACTATGGACATTGCACAGTAGATCACCTCAATTCATCCCTCTATTATGCAACGCCTAATTTCGCAGTAAGCGCACTGTCTATTCCACTTTTCGAGCAAGTATTCTCTAGTCTCGTAACCCGCCAAAGTGCCTTGCTGATATTCCTTGCCTTGAATGTCAGGGTTACGCATAACTGCATATCAAAGCGTACTAGTTCTTGGCTAATTGCTTCAATTGGTGCAAATCGACATAACTTCTCAACCCTAGTTTTGATATTATCAACTCGACTTTGCAAGCTTGGTGCTAGCCATCCTTGTGGACGTGTTCTGTTTAAAAAACGTGGTTGACGATATCTGGTTTTGCGGTTTCTTCTGCTTCTACGAAGTTGTCTTCTAGAAGTTAAAGCATCCCGGATTGCAAAACCTCTATGCTTTAACTCAGCAGCGAAGACAACTTCACCTCTAGAATCGTTAACCAATGCAATTCCTGTATATTTTGCACCAGAGTCAATTTTTAATCGCAGTGATTGAACTGGTGCGTCTGGGCGTGATTCTTTTAGGATTAAAGTAAATGGAAATCTTCTAAAAACAGCGGCTTTTTTGTTTCGTAATAACTGCCTCGCTTGCGCTGGATGGATTGGATCTAATGGTCGTTTTTCCGAATCAATAATAAACACTTTGGACATAAAGTCCCTCCTTGCGGGTAAAGTTCGCCGTGAGGCTATGTTTTAAGAGCTTGTTACACCCCACATTCCGCCCTTTGAAGTTTCACACTGGGAATTTAGCGGCATAATTTTCTAAAGGCTAGGAGTAAAGGGGGTGCAGTATTAACAGCGAGTTGATTGTGCAGAACCTGGAGCATCTGGGAATCGTTGCCGGACTGGTAGACTAGTTGGAGATCGTTGAGCAAGTCAATCAACATCTGGGTGAAGATGCGCGAGAAGGCATTAGCCCAGGGTTGGTGGTAAAAGCTATGATTTTGAATGGATTAGGGCTGGGATCAGCGCCTTTGTAGCTGTTTGAGCAATTCTTTGTCGGCAAAGCAACGGAACATTTGCTGGGAGAAGGCGTTCTGGCAGAGCATCTGAATGACGACCGACTAGCACGGGTGCTGGATGCGTTGTATCTGAGTGGGTTAAGCGCATTGTTTATAAGCATTTGCTCGCTGGCTGTGCGAAAGTTTGGAGTGGAGTGCAACAGCACCCATCTCGATTCCAGTTAGTTTGCCGTTGAGGGAAAGTATTTGGAGTCAGCAGTGGTTGGGAGTGCTGCTCCGGTTGCGATTCGCATCACTATGGGTATTCGCGTGACCATCGTCCAGATTTGAAACAGTTTGTGATGAACCTGGTGTGTTGGGCAGACGGAGACATTCGTGCCTTCATCGAGTTAGCGGATGGCAATCAGTCTGATAAAAATCGGTTTGCTGCTCTGCTGCAAGCGTTTAAGACCCAGTGGCACTTTGAGGGGTTGTATGTGGCAGATTCTGCACTTTACAGCCAGGAAAATCTCCAACAATTGTCAGGGTTGCGCTGGTTAACGCGGGTGCCGTTGACGCTCAATATGGCATCGGAGTTAGTCAAGCAGTTGCCAGAGTCTGCTTTGCAACCGAGTGAACTGGAGGGTTATCGGATGGCTTGTGTGTGCTGCGACTATGGCGGCGTACAACAACGATGGTTTGTTGTGGAAAGCCAGGAGCGAAAACAATCTGACCTCAATCAGTTAGAGAAGACATTGGCGAACGCAACAACGCATTGGACATCTCAATTGAGACAACTGTGTACTCAAGAATTTGCCTGTGAAGCCGATGCTTTCGCAGCCCTTAAACAATTTGAGAAGGATTTACCATGGCACCAACTCGATGGAATGGGTGTCAAGCAAAAGTTACACTATCAGAAGCCGGGTAAGCCAAAACGAGGCACTGCTGCAACTGGCGTTACTTACCACCCCCAAGCATTGTTAAAACTCAACTTGACGGTTGTGAAAACGCACCAGCAGCGGGCAGGGCGCTTTATTCTAGCAACCAATGAATTGGAATCTGAGTCATTGAGTGAACAACAGGCATTGGAAGAATACAAGGGGCAGCAAGGCAATGAGCGAGGGTTTCGGTTTCTCAAAGACCCGTTGTTTTTTGCCTCCAGTGTTTTCCTCAAATCCCCAGAGCGCATTATGGCACTGGGCATGATTATGGGCTTATGCTTGCTCGTGTACAACCTGGGTCAACGGCAACTGCGTCAAGCCTTGCAGCAGGCAAACCAAACCCTTCCCAATCAACTGCGTAAGCCCACCCAACGTCCAACTTTACGTTGGATCTTTCAATGTTTTATGGCGGTTCACTATGTTGTCCTGAATCGGGTCAAGCAGATTGTGAATCTGACGGCCGATCGCCGTCGTATCCTGCAATTTTTTGGCGGCTCGACCTGTCGGCAGTACTACCTGCTTTGTTGAAAACGGCAGTTAATTCTGACTGTGCCAGTGGAAAGGGCGGAATATAGGTTACACCTAACGCACTACCTCCCAAATGGTTATTTAACGTTAGATGACAGAGCTACAAACTGGCGTCGCATTTGTAGGTGTCGTGACTCAAAAAACGTAGCACCTAGAGTACTAAGACGGGTCAATTAGGGCAATTTCTACGCCCCCACGCTCATTCGGTACTCTTATCTAAACCACAATGTACACAACGTTTACTATATAAGCATTTGACGTTGTGAATTTTTTCTACAACGTTGACAGTGGATACTTTACTAACATCTCTTGGAAAGGTATCCACTGTTCATCTTGCGTGTAAACGATGATACCGTCTTTGGTGTTTTGGCTGGCAAGAACTAACTTCTTGTTGTAGGCTAATGTATACCATTCCTTAAAAACATCCAGTTCAGATTGTTGTCCAATTTCTTCATTAGGAATCCAACCCTCTTCTATAGCTTTTTTAAGCCATGCACCTGGTTTTTCAATGTTGCTACCAGCCATTGCCTCTTTAAAAGCTTCTATTGCATTTAAAACAGTTTCTTCTGATGCTGACTTAATAGTTTTTGTTAATGTAGCATTTAATTTAATTCCGAGTAAATCCAGTTGTTGTTTGATTTTATCACTGACTTCTGAACGTCNAGTCCTTTTCTTATCTAAGGATGTAACCTTTGAATTTTCAGGTAAAGTAACAGGTGAATTTACATGAGAAAGACGAGCTTCTTCTAACTGTCGCTTCAACTCTGTATTTTCAGATTTTAGTTGTGCGTTTTCAATTTTCAATCTTTCTGCTAAATCATCTGCACCTTGAAGATGGTAAAGTCTACCAGCAATACCTTCATTGACTCTACGTAGTCCTGTTATTTCAGCTTCGAGTTGTTTTATTCTATCTCGAAGTTGGTAAATAATCACAGATTTAGAATTATCAGATGCCTTTTGTGTTTCAGTTGGCTTACCTGCTTTTAATTGTTGCTTTCTTAAACTCTCAATGCGTTCCCTAATCTCAGGGTATTTGTAGAGATAACTTACAGACAGCCCAGCTTCTCTTGCGACGTTAGCAAAAGTAATAGGTCGATTTTCTTGAGTTAATTTATGAATTGCTTTCTCCAGATTCTCTGCTGCCTGTTGTTTTTTTGCTCCGCAGCAGATTTCAGTGCAGCTATCTTAACATCATTACTCATTCTTATTTTCCTCCAGAGTATTGATGATATTTCCTAAACTTTTTTTGACATCTTCGTTAACTTGAATTTGACGTTGCCAACCATTAGCTTCGGCTACTTCAAGTACCTTTTTGGTACGCTCTAGATGTTCTTTATGCTGGTCTAAAAATTCAATTGTTGTGCGAAAATCACTACAGGTTAGACAAGCATTACCCTTACTACAGGTAAGTTGTGCGGGTAATCCACAGTATCCATTTGACAGAGTTTCAGCTAAAACCTTTTTCTTCATCCACTGCAAGCTAGTGTCATTGTCTAATTCTGAAGTTAAAGACTCGATAACCTCACCATTAATGTTGACTATTTTAGTGCCTAGATATTTATCTATCTCTTTCCTTAAAGTTGCATCATGAATATGAGCATAAACCGAAGTCATTTGAGGTGAATCATGCCCCAAGTATCTCTGAATAATATGTTGTGGTACTCCATTATTAATCATGCGAGTACCTACTGTATGGCGGAATTGATGTGTTTGAAAATTCCAGCGAATGCCTGAGTTATCCCTTATGTCAAACTCTTCAGACAGTTTTTTAAGACAACCTACAAAAGAAGGTACACTCATGATCTTAGGCTCTGAAGAAAAGCTTTTGTTATTGCCACCAGCACGACCACAAAAAAGATACTGATATTCTCCTAAGTTGTCCCGTATATATTGCTGTTGTTCTTGGATAACCGTTGATAGTTCTATAGAAATAGGAAGAGTAGTTTCTTTTTTCATCTTCCACCGCATAAATTGAATAAACCACCCTCCTTTAGCATCCTGTTTTAGACAGTTAAACGGAAGTTGGCACAGTTCGCCTATTCGCAATCCGCACTCCTGTATGACTAACACCATCCGCATAATCGGTGCTGGCAATTCATCTATGTGTTGGTTTAGTTGATGCATTACTTCCTCTGGAATGTAACGAGGAAGTGGCTTTATTTCCTTTTGATAATCTTCTTTGCGAATTAAATGAGGTGGAACATCAAACCAGTCATTAACTACTCCAGCCTCAAAAAAACCAGCCAATTTAGTTAATCTTTCGTTTTTAGTTTGTGGAGATAATTTTTTACGATTAAGGAATTCAAGATAATCAATAATTACAGAGCGATTTATATCATTTATACCTTGAGCATAATTAGTTTTGAACAAGAACTCTGAAAAAGACCTAAACGCAGTGAGGCAAGCTCTTAAAGTTCCAAGCTCTCTATTTCCTGCTTTGTATCGAATATACTTTATGGCTAATTCTTTAAACCAGACTTGTTTAATTTTAGAAAAATTTAATTTTTCTCCTGACCTCTGATAAGTGTTAACTCTTAAGCCTAATTTTGTTGCACTCAACACATCATCAGACTCACCAATTGCATTTGCAGGATTTTCAACAAACCTACGATGACAGCCCTTACAACGATACCTCTGTTTGCCGCAACGATTTGTACCAGCTTTGTGGTAATCACCACTTCCACAGGAAGGACAAGTAATTTCACTGCTAATGACATCATCCGGCTTTGTTTTTATCAGTTGAAGTTGCGGTAATCCGCTATTCATTAATGGTTTTTTTAAATATTTTTTAGTTTTCATTTTCTACTTTTTTACTATTCAAATATTTTTGATATTCTTGCTGTAAGTCATCATCTGTCAGATGAACATAAGTGTTAATTGTAGTTTGAACACTGGTATGACCTAAGCGCTTTTGAATATGTGCCATATCCCATCCAGCCCTTATTAGTTCAGTGGCGTGAGTATGTCTGAGCAAATGCGGCGATGCTTTAATACCTGTTTTCTTAGCTAACCTTTTGAATAATCCATTAATAGAGCTATACCCCATTGGCTGTCCAATCTCTCCATCCCAACAATTGACAAATACATAGTCGCAGTCAATATCTACTGGGTACTCTTCAATTAAATAATTTGAGTAGAGTTTCATTAGGTCTTTTGAAACGTGAATTACTCTCTCAAGTCCTGATTTAGCTCGACTATTATTTACGTTGTCATCTCTGGGAACTACATGAATTTCGTTGACTCCCTGTGAATGAATATCTTCATGTCTTAGACCTAATAACTCACCTATCCTCATGCCTGTTTCATATAGCAAGCAGATAATAAACTTATCCCTAATACGATTACAAGCATCAACTAATTGCTTAACTTGCTCGGAAATTAAGCATCCTGGGAATGTCTTAGGTTCTTTAACTTTTAGTAGTCTAGTTTTAACTTCTTTTCCCTTACTAATATGATGCAAAAATGACTTGTATTTACGACCTGGTTGTAATTGATAACGGTAAGCATCCACACCCTCAGTTATTCCTAAATGCTCTTGAAACTCATAAAAGCTACAAACAGTCGTAAGAGCATGATTAATTGTTTTTTCTGCTCGCTTAGATACCTGCGGATGCATGGATATTACTCCTGGGTCGGGACTTCTCAGCCAGTGAATAAAATCTGACATCTGCTCAAGATTTACTTCTTTCCAGTCAAGCTTTTTGTCCCGTAAAAATTCCCAAAATAGCTTGAGGTTATTAGCGTAAACTCTAATTGTGTTGGGCGACTTCTCTAGACTGTCCAAGTACCGCAGGTATTTTTGGATTGGCTCAACAGGGAGATAGTTATCATCCAGCACAATCCAAATTGGGCGATTTGAATCTGGGATTTGACCTTTCTGAATTAACATATCATCATTATATACGTTGTGTAAAGGATATGTTTGGAATTAATACAGCTTAATAGAAAAGACTCAATAAATAATCGTTGTTGTTGTTGTGTAAGATTATTTATGAGTTATAGATAAGTACTCCAAGTCAGTGTGGGTAGTTCACGATTCCCGTCCCGATGCCCAAGTATCACGCCACTTAACAGTACCCTCACTGGCAATTACCCAACGCCGAGAGACAAGATTTTCCCGCAAAGGAGAACTTCCTTCCCGCCACATGGCATATTTATAGCTGATCAGCTTGCCTGCACTTTCATTAAAGGGAATCTCAGCAAACCAAGTATTGGAGTTGATGTATTCCAAGGGATATGCTTTGCTGATGTCCCAATTCCCAAGTTCGGGACAGTCGCCAATTACGACGATGGTTTCTCCCGGTTGGGTGCATACGCTATTGAGTTGTACCCGGACAATGGTTTGCCCTTTGACGCGTTCACCAACGTGACTAATGGCGATCGCTTCTTTGGGAGCAAGTTCTAGGTTATAAATTTTGCCATCCTTGACTTCAAACTTGCGTCCGGTTAGCAAACAGGTATGTTCTCTGTCTGGTAACTCAGTATCTACCTCTTCTAAGGTAACTGCATCACCTCTGTTCAAGGCGACAAAGCAACGTGAATCACGGTAGCGGCGTACGTAGCAGTAAACATCTGGTGTAATATATTTCTGCCATTGGCTACCCATTGATATGGCTGGGTTGAGACGACGCAGCCCAGAAAGTTTCCGCACATCCCGATAGATAGGAGTATCGGTATCCCATTTCTCCATCATCGGGCGGTTGTAGGGATCGTTATTACCGTAGATATTGTTATCGCCATTGGTATCATTATGCAGATATTGTTCAGTGCCATAAAACAGGCAAGGAATACCGCGAGTTGTCATCAACAAAATCACCGCCAACCGCAGCGTATCGGGATCGGGATTGAGAGTTTGAAAACGGTGCATATCGTGGTTGTCGATAAACGTAATCAGTTCCGTCGCACCGTTATAGCGATAGTCCAAATCGAGTACGTTCTGAATCAGATAAAATCCTTTATCATCGTGCGTTGCTAAAGCTTGCCGAATTGCCATGCACAAGCCAAAATCTAGGATCGTCATGCCAGAGTAGTTGGCAAATTCCACAGCGCGATCGCTATCTGGATGGCTGTAAATCCATTCACCAAAAATAAACACATCTGGTTTGTGATTGTACATTTCGCCAGTAAACTCTTGCCAAAACCAGATAGGCATGTGCTTGACTGTATCAACTCGCAGTGCATCAACGCCACGATCTAACCACTGCTTAATTGCAGATTTGATGTAATTACGGTACTGAATATTGTTTTCGTTAAAAGTAGCTAAACCTGAGAGTTCACAGTTTTGAACCTGCCAATCATCTTCCCAGTCTGTAACTTCACCGTAGTGATGATACCAATGGTCTTTATCATCATTAAAGTCAGCAATCTTGACGCCATCATCATACAATTCACCCTTACTACCACCAGTATCAGGGCTGCTATGATTGCAGACTATATCCAGTACCAGCTTCATATTACGCTGATGTAATTCTGCAATTAAGCGGTCAAAAACAGTGTTTTTCCGATCTTGAGTTTTGTTGAGAGAAGGGTCATCATCAGCTGCTATGTAGCGGGGATTTAAACGCTTAAAATCTCTTGTCCAGTAGCCGTGAATAGCAGCACTTTCAATAAATAATTCCTCAACTTGCTCAAATAAAGGGGTTAGCCAAATAGCAGTCACCCCCATATTCTTGAGATAATCTAGCTTGTCAATAATTCCTTGTAAATCTCCACCCCAATACTTACCCCATTCTTCTCGATTGGGATCGTAAAGTTCAGAATTTATACCTACACTGTTATCAGGATCACCATCATAAAAACGGTCAACGACAATGAAATAAATCGTTTCTTGGCGAAATTCTATGTCTCTTGTGTAGAGAAATTCTAAATCAATATCTGTATCTGAGGTTGGTGCTTTGACAATTGCTTCTACTTCTGCTGTTGGGTTTTCTACTTTGTATTGAGTCTCTGAAGTTTGAGATGGAGGATTTGTTACCATAGCCACTTAATCCAAACAGATGTTGCGAAATGTAAATTTCAAAAAGTCAAATTTACAGAAAAATTATTTCATAATTGCATACATCTTTCAATTGAAAGGATTTATTTAAAAGATAAAATAATAAATCTATCTAAAGTGTTTTTTTATTCGCACTTTAGATAGATTTTCTAATCTGGGAGCGCTATAGTATAATTCCTGGCAATATATTGACTATAAATAATTATTCATCACTCAGTTTATATCTTCTCTTTAGGTTATTTGTGATGACTTATTAAGGAGAGCCTAAAACTAAAATATAATTGCCTATGTTAATGATTATTTGGTTTTCCATATCAAAAGCAAATAATCATTAAATAAATTAGTTTTTAATGTATATTATCACAAATACTTTCTATATACAATCTGTAGTTACTTCTTGTTAAAAAGTCACTTTTTCAGGTTATAAACATTCTACCCATTGAATTAATAAAGAGGTAAAAACTTGCTAGCACAGAGTCCTATTATTTCATTCACGATTCTTCTAGTTGTCATCTTTACCGTACCCCCTATTTTTGAGCGGCTGCGATTACCTGGATTAGTAGGTTTGTTGATAGCAGGTGTAGTACTAGGTGAAAACGGACTCAACCTTCTTAACTCCGAATCCGAAACCATTAAACTGCTATCGGAGATCGGCAAAGTTTATTTGATGTTCGTAGCAGGTTTAGAAATTGACCTAGAGCAATTTCGCAAAACTAGAAATCGCTCAATCGGCTTTGGTACTCTAACATTCTTAGTACCAATGATTGCTGGCATTATTGTTGGTAGATTATTTAATTTTAGTTGGAATGCTTCCGTCCTGATTGGTTCTTTGCTTGCCTCTCATACTCTCTTGGCATATCCAATTGTCAGTCGTCTGGGAGTGGTGACAAATGAGGCGGTGACAGTAACAATTGGTGCTACGATTTTCACCGATACAGGTGCTTTATTAGTGCTAGCAATTTGTGTTGGCATTCACGGAGGAGAATTCACAGCCCTAAGTTTAATTACGCTTTTGGGTGGATTGGCAATTTACTCTGTGGCTGTTTTATTTGGCTTTGATTGGGCAGGAAAAGAATTCTTTCGACGTTCTGGTGATGAGCAAGGCAACCAATTTTTATTTATATTGCTGGCTTTATTTTTAGCATCTTTAGGAGCGCAGGTAATTGGGGTTGAGAAAATTGTTGGTGCATTTCTAGCAGGTTTAGCTGTCAACGATGTTTTAGGACGCAGTCCTGTTAGAGAAAAAGTCGAGTTTATTGGCAGCGTTTTGTTTATCCCTTGTTTTTTTGTGGACATGGGATTGTTGATTGATATCCCTGCTTTTATTAAAACCCTCGGTTCAATTTGGCTAACTGTAGCAATTGTAGTGGGGTTGATAGGCAGTAAATTTGTGGCTGCATTTCTAGCCAAACTGCTTTACCGCTACAATATACCGGAAATGCTGACAATGTGGTCATTGTCACTGCCGCAGGTAGCAGCCACACTAGCAGCAACTTTGGTTGCTTATGAAACAGTCAACAGTGCCGGTGAGCGCTTAATTAATGAAGGTGTTTTAAATAGTGTAATTGTGCTGATGCTGGTGACTGCGATTCTTGGCCCGGTGATTACAGCACGGTTTGCAACTTCATTGACAGTTTCCCAGACTGACTGGGCAACAGATCAACTATCAACGTGGTGGCAAGCAGATACTTGTGAAGTGGATGGACAAATGCGCTATCCATTCACCGTCGTAGTTGCCGTCTATAACCCCCAAACTCAGCGCTATTTGATTGAAATGGCTGCATTGCTGGCACGTCACGAATCAGGAAAGATTGTACCATTAGCGATCGCCAAAGGCCATCTTCAGATGGACGATCCGCGATTAAAAACAGTACTAGATCAAAGTCAGCAACGATTGAAGGGTGTTTTAGAAATTAGTCAAGAATTCGGCGTGGAGGTATCGCCAGCAGTTCGGATTGATGATGATGTAGCTTTGGGAATTTGTCGCGTCAGTCGCGAACAAAACGCCAGTTTAGTCGTGATGGGATGGTCGCGTAACACAGGCTTTCGCGCCCGCTTATTTGGTAATGTTATTGATAGCGTCTTCTGGTCTTCTCACTGTCCGGTAGCAGTTACAAGATTGCTGAGTAGTCCCACAACAATCCAGCGCATTCTCGTACCAGTTGGAGATTTTACACGGCAAACTATGGGTGCTGTCAGGTTTGCCCAAATTTTGGCTGATGCCAATCAAGCAGAAGTGGTATTGTTACACGTGTGCGATCGCCGAACACCCCCAGTTCAGATTGAAAAGTTCAAGTCTCAACTGTCTGGTATCGCTGCTCAAAGTAAGTTACAAGTTAATACCGATATCCAAACCATTACTAGTGATGATGTGGCTAGAGTAATTATTCGAGAAGCAAAAACATTTGATTTAGTTGTTTTGCGATCGACTCGCTATCGTACCGCTGGTGGTTTAGCTGTCAGCGAAGTAACAACGCAGGTGGTTAAAGAGTTAACTACTTCAATCGTGTTGCTGGGAGAACCACACTCTTAATTCTCAACCTGCGTACACAGTATCAGATTGAGAAATCGTCAAAAATATTAAGTAGAGATTTTGCTGGGATAAATATAGTATATGAAAGTCAAATTAGATGCATGGGAAGAAAAAGTACTCAAAAATTTTCTTGACGGAGTACGCCTAATAAAAATTCCTGCTTCGCGTAAAAAACGCTTGGTTATACTCAGGTGGTTAGTCAGAAAATTTGAAACAGAGATAACTTATACAGAACGCGAAGTCAACGAAATTATTGCTCGCCATCACTCTGACTACGCAACGCTACGGTGCGAATTGATTGGTTATCAATTAATGGAACGAGAACGTGGTTTTTACTGGCGATTACCAGCAGTTCTTTGGAAGTCTGAATCCGAAATTCAGTAGACCGAAAAGTTCTGCGATCGCCAAAAAATAGTAGTGTATGATACCATTTTGCGAGAGTCCAATATATTACCGCTTGAGTTCACTGCACGATATAAATAAAGCTTCCAAGTAAGAAAGCTGGCGGTGTCGCTTTAGCACAATTGCGGTATAGAGATTTTAGATTTAGACTGCCAAATAAGACATAGCATAATGGATAAGCGTATTAAACTGCACCAGCCCAAATATTTCATAGTTAAAAGGCTTTAGCAAAATCGATGCGAAGAACGATAACTTTACTGGTTCTTGTAACTTTGCTTCTTGCAAGCTGTAGTAATCCAAGGATCGACACCTCATCAAAAGACTCAATGAAGTCTTCAATAGAAAAAGTTCGCCAGTCTCTTCCAGAAGACAAAAGAGGAGAATTTGATGAGGCACTTTCAATTCTCTATATGAGCCAAATGAGAAATATACTTACCCAAGGAATGCCGTTACCAATCTACCCAGAGCAAAAGCTCAAAGAGTTAATCAACGGAAAAACTGGTCTGGAAATAATAGCATCTGCTGAAGATATTAAGAGAAAACTACAAGAGGAGCGAAAGAAGCATATTCTTCAAGAGATTAAGAAGCTGGAAGAAAAAAAGCATCTGCCGAAAATGACAAACTTCAGTTGGCTAAATTCAAAGTTGTTCGAGCACGTTATTACAAGCAAAAACGACAATATTATGACAAGGAAGAGCTAATTATTGAATTGACCATGAAAAATGGAACAACTCATCCCGTCTCGGCAGGTTATTTTATTGGAACACTGACTCAACCGTCACGGGCAGTGCCTTGGCTAAAAGAGTCATTCAGTTATTCAATTCCTGGTGGTTTAGAACCTGAAGAAGAAGTTAATTTGCGTTTAGTCCCAAGTTACTCAAGCAATTTGCGCACAGTAGATATTCCTCAAGATGCTGTTTTTACTGTTGAGGTAAAACAACTTAATGGAGCATCGGGCAAGCCACTATTTTCGATGTGCAAATTTACTCAAAAAGATGAAAAAAAATTAAAAAAACTGAAAGAAAGTTTACGCCATGAACAAATAATCAGAAGCGTGGAGTATGATTACGATACGATAAACATTGGTCAAGATGGCTGTCGAAATGACTATTATTATAGCTATAACAACAGATTAGAAGTCTATTTACTGCCCTAACCTTTTCCTCGCACGACGGCGGTGGCTACTGGGGGGTAGCCTGCGAAGTTTGTTTACCATCTGGCTGATTTTGGTTGATTTTTGGCACTTATTGATCAGCTAATCTTATCCTTAGTTCAAAACCATCAGCTTTTTTACAGCCACGAAAAAACCGTATCATACACTACTATTTTTTGGCGATCGCAGAACTTTTCGGTCTACTGAAATTATGAACTAAGTATAACATTGCATAAATTCGTAACGAATTAAATTTGGAAAGACTCTGCGCCCATTTGCGCCTACATTTGCTACCTGGTGCGTTTAAAAAAGCTACGATTTTACGCAAAACTGTACTAAGTAAGTCGGCATAAATAAGTGATTGTTAGTGGTTGATAGGTAAAACAACCATCAACAATCAACAACTAACCACTCACCTCCAATATGTAGTGAAAAATCACAGCCAAATTTGTAAGCCTAGTTGTTTGAGATACCTTAAGCCATAGACAATTTGTTCGCGATTACCCCAAAGTTCTAGATCAAACCAACCATCATTTTCAGTATTAGTATTGAATAAGGCTCTAATAATGTTAACGGTAATACCATAGCAAGAAACTAGCCCTGCAATTACTGGAAAAGAACGGTAATTTTTGGGAATACAAACTTGAAACTTCGCGCGGGTTGTTTGTCCTTGGATTGCATTCAAATCATCTACTTTTTTGGGACTATTGAGTAAAATCTGTAAATTTTCCACACATTCTTGGGGAACGGTTTTGAGATTTAGCTGTTCAACTTCTACACCCAGTTCCTGGAGATAGACAAAACCTGCTTCTAGCTGTTGACGACAATTTCCTTGAATTTCTAAATTAAACCAACCGTCTTCTCTAGTTTCGGCTTCAAAAGCAGCTGCTGCAATGTTAATTGTTAAGTCGTAGCGAGAAATTAATCGGGAAACAATCGGTTGACCATAGTATTCCTGAGGAACCCGAATGCGAATGCAATCCAATGTGGGATTAACAGTAGTAGATACATTCATCAGTCCAATCCCCTGAATCATAAAAATTCTCCTGGAACGAATACAAAGCTAAAATCCTTTGTCTGAATTCCAGTGGCACCTTTGCAATTATTCCATAATTAATAAAATATAGTAAATCGATAGTTTTGCTGTAGTTTATAATAACACAATAAGTCTCTACAATGTACAAGCATAAGAATTTGCAACCATAGTAGTTATAAACTCCTGCTTTAGTATCTGTTTTTTTAGCTATGCAGCTGTCAGCTTAATTACCAGTGTTTAATTATGAACAGCAAACCAGCATATCTATGAAAAACATTATTTAAAACGCAATACAGTTCACTTAGCAGAACTTGATTTTTGAAGATCCCCCTAAATCCCTCTTAAAAAGGGGAGCCACTGCGTTGCGGGGATTCCCCCCGTTGTAGCACGTGGCGTGGACTTCAAAACTTCAGTTCCCCCCTTTTTAAGGGGGGCTAGGGGGGATCAAAACCTTAACTGAACCGTATTGATTCAAAAAGTTTGTTGAAAGCTTGATTTTGCCTGTTTACTGTGATGATTTTTATACCAAGCTAATAAAAAGACACTCTCACTGAGTGTCTTTGATCTTACACCAGTAATCAAACACAACTGCAATTTACAAATTTGAATTTTTTGGAATTTTGCGAATTTGATATTTTGATTTTGATTGCTTAAACCGAGCCTTTAACTTGTTTTATTTGATAAATCTGTTGCAGTTGATACATATGATTAAACAAATTCCAACAATATTCTTCTGGTAATCCGCAGGTAACAGCACCCCGCAAGACAACGTTAAAATACCAGTCGTTGGGTGCATGTTCTTCGGATAACTTGTTAACAACTACATAAGTCCGGACATTTTTGTAAACTCGCCCTTTGCAGTGAATATCTACAAATTCATGTCGATAACCGGCGCGAGGGACTTCTTCTCTTTCATCAAGGCGATCGCTAAATCGCCAAGGTAGCTGGTAAAGTACACCATGTACCGTACTAGCTGGATCTTTGACTATATCCAATACACCACACTTGCGAAATGAAGAATACCGATAAAACCCTAGTCGATAGCCTTTGAGTATTCCAGGTGCAATCACATAAGAATGGGTCTTTTCGCCAAGCGATCGCTTTAAATCGACAGGGCACATGCAAGATCCGTAAGCAAAATAGTAAAACATCGGCTCTTTTTTTTGCAGTCCCAAATTTAAGTTCGTAGGATTTTGAGACTGTACCCAGTGGTGATGTGAGTGTCCACTCTGTTTGCTCATCTATCCTTGCAAGTATCAACTACAATCAGGAATTATACTATAAACTGGCTAAGTATATAAATAAAAACTACTCTATATTGATAGATTAACCGTACTTCTAAATAAAAAAAGGTGAAAGAGTAAGGGGGAAAGGAAAAAATCTCTTTTACCTTTGCCCATCCACCTTTTACCTTTAACTTTTCCCCAACCAAAGGTTAACTTTGTGCACTGCTGAGAAGTTGATTCCACGCCTTGAGTACAATCCGTAAATTCTCAGGTAGACGATTTTGAGAAATATCGTTGTATTGAACAGTACCGTCACTGCTAGTGAGGGTGTAGATCGTGTAATCAGCAGCACCTGAAGGGGCTGGGTAATTCAGATTCTGGAATTCACTAGATCCCTTTTCTTCTAGCAATTTCTGAAATCTCCGCACCTGTTGCAGAGAAACGCGGCGAACGCTGCGTTCAGAGTCGTTAGCGTCACCTATACGAACGCGAATCAAACGCCCGTCATCTAGCAAAACAGTTTCGTAGGTTCTACCGATAAAACCACCACTAGAGATTTGCCGAAAAACTATACCGCTTTCTAAAGGAGGTGGTAATTCGTTACTGGGTATTGGCACAGGCTTAACACTTTCTTTGTCAGCTTCTTTGCCGGCAATTTTACTAGCCTGTTTATCTAGCTTGATGGTATCTGGTTCACCAACGCGATAAACTAAATCCTGCTGTCCATTGCTGACTTTTACCTGCCAACCAGATACAATGCTTGGCGCACATAAAATTAGCGGTTCGCTGATACCCAGACAGCGATCTGGCCATTCTCGCTTTTCTACCTCAACTATCCGTAATTGCGAAATAGGTAATTCCAATTCTTCGGCAGCATCTGCCAAAATTGTATCGGCTATAGACTTCGGTAAACTGGCTACTGTTTGAAACTCAAATTCCGAACCATCTTCTTTGACGCGGTAAACCCAGTTTTGCGTACCATTGGAGACAGTAGCTTGCCAACCCAAAGCAACGGGACGAGTACAGTTAGCAATACCTTCACAAGCACCTTTCCAATCTGCCAATTCTTGAACTTCTGTAATTCGGAAAGCAGAAATTGGCATTCGAGAATTAGAACGCTTGAGTGCATCCTGCTTAATGACTTTGGCAGCACTTTTCGATAAAATACGAGTGCGATCGAGCGCGACAACAGAAGCTTTTTCGTTAACGTGATAAACCCACTTCTGCGTACCGCTGTCAACTGTAATTATCCAACCTGCTGTAGGGATATAAGCTTTATTACAGATTCTATTAAAAGTTAGTTCACAAGGATTTCCCCAAGTATGACGTTCAGCCTTAAGGATGCGTAGCTGAGAAGTTGGGATTCCCGACCACCGGGACGCATCCCGCAGCACAGCATTGGTGATTGGTTTGGGTATACTTATGAGGCTTGCAGCTTCATTCAACCTGACTTGAGAACCATCACGATTAGCACGATAAACTAGACGTTGTTTTCCAGCTTGTACAGTTACTTCCCAAGCCTGTTGAGCAATTTGTATACACGCCTCATCAGGACGTGGCAAACCCAGACAGCCATCTGTAGTTACTTGTGCGACTTTAACAATGCGTAGTTGAGAAGTTGGCAATCCTGTGAATTTGGATGCAGTAGCTAAAACATTATCTCTAACAGAAGTGGGTAAATTATCTGATTGGTTATTTGGGGGAGTATTAGGATTTGCTAAGCGCAAAGAACGTCCATTGCTATTGGTGTGATAAATCCATGTTTGACTACCGTCAGACACCATCACCTGCCAACCCGGAACTAAGGCTTGGGTACAAAATTCACCTGGTTTAGGCAGGTCTAGACAGCCATTGCGCCAAGTCTTTTGACTGAATTCAGTTATTTCCAATTTGTTGGGTAGAATTCCCTGTGTCCGTGATACATCTCGCAGTATAGCCCTTGCTACTGGTTGCGGTAAACCATCGCTACTAGCATTTACTTTGAGGATTTCATTTGCTGTTTCTGGCAAAATATCCCTAGGAGCAGCTATTGCGCTTTTTAGTAGTGTGAAGCCACTACTAATAGATAAAATGCCAGTTAATATCAAAGCCGTGAAAATTTGCGCTTGTTTGGTGGTACAATAATTTTTCAAGATGGTTTTCATGAGAGTATTGCCAGATTAGTCATTAGTTAGCAAAAATTAGCCAATAGCCATAAGTCCAAAAGTCTACTGGTGACTAGAGGTAAAAAGATAAAGGATAAATCAATATATCATCCCATCACTGATTTCATCGGGATAAATTTTACGCCTGTTTTGCAAAGCGCTCATAAGGAGAGACGCTGAACTTTTTATTTTTTGTTCCTTAATTATGACTTAGTTTGAGTATGGCTATCTTAGCCCTCGCTACTTGTGTTTTCCAGCTTGGGGAAAATTGCCATTGACTGAGCGAGAGGATTTAATGATGTAGATTTACTCATGAAGGGAAGCAGCAAACTTCATGGCTTCACGTCAGTAATTTTACTAGCTTATACCAAGTTGCAGTCAAAGAAGTAATCTGTCATGTTAGAAAGCAACTTGGCATTAGACAGCGATCGCTGCTCAATTAAGTATGATTTGGCTAATCAAATCTAATAGTAGCGGCAGCCCAATCTTTTAAATCAGGTGCTAGCCAGACTAATTTTCGCAAGATTTCATCGTTTACCCACAGCACCAAGGGAAACTCAAACCGTTTAGAAAGCTCATCCCGCATCAAATTTGTAGATACGATCAGCTGATTAATTGCCACCACAGATTCTAAACCCTGTACCATCAAAGCTTCAGGTTGAGTAGAACCGAGGGCGCTGGTAATAGTTGTATAAAGCGTTTCCGCAGAAGCAGGGATAGACAATTCTGTGGTTGCAAGTGGTAAAAATTCATTTAACAAACTCAATAATTGCTGCTGCTTGTTTGTAGAGTTACAGCAGGCTAAAAGCAGTGAAAATTGCCCTTGGGAAAGCATTATTGCCCTTGCTAATCTCTGAGTGGCAGTGGTAATGTTTGTCTTGCTGTCTTGATTATTAATTAGGCTTATCATTAATAAGTCTGAGTTTAGTTTTAATAATTATTTACTATATTCAGCAAAATCACTCAGCTATTAAGCGTTATTGCAGCTATTGAGTAATCTTGGGAAGATTTCGATGGTTTGTATTCCACAATCTTACTTACAGTATATTCCTCTATATTGTGGTGTATTGCCCCACAAGCATCGATATTTTACGTAATTTTGCTAAAAATACACAAAAAATAAACTTTAGTTAAAATTTTCTACAAAAATTGAGTCTATTTTTCTAAGTAAGTGTAACTAGACGTAAATAACTAAGACTATGATGGTAGTTGTTAGAAGCTGAGATCTTGCACCCTTTGAGTGGGAGAGCCAGAGGCTCTAATTCTCGTTACCAGGTTCAACCTGGTAAAGAGATGGTGGTCTTGCCTAGGGGCTATTGCGCTCGTCGTGCAAGACTCCCATGTGTATTTGCCCACAATAAAGAAATAAAAATTCCTCTTTCCTTTCCCCTTTTCTCTTTTCCCTTTCCCCCATTTTCAAGACAGATGTGAATAGAAATGGGTTTAGCTAGATATTCCAGTCTTTTGCAAATACAAAAATTAATTACTGAAAATCTTTAATCCCCCATCCCAGGTATGAAATCAAAGCTGTGTATTTGTTGTTATATTTATCCTATCCCCCGGGATAGGATAGTAATCTAACTAGTGCAGTGCAGCAAAAAAACTATACAGGTCGAAAGAACGCGGCCATTGCAGGCTACCAGATAAGCATTATTCCCTTCTGCTTTCTGACACTAGTAAGACAAACAAAAAAGCTTGCCAAAAGCTTTCTCATTTGGTTGCATTGAGGAACTAATTGTGGTTGCCACGCCGGAAAAACTAGAACACACCCACGAGAAATTGCCAGGTCAACAACGAGTAGCCGTATTACTCATGGGCTATGGCGAAGTTGAAAGCTACGAAGATTTCGCTAACTATAATGAACAAGCTTTACATTTACTAACAGCAAAATTCGCACCAGTACCAACTTGGATTTATCCTCCTTTGGCAAAAATTTTGGCGCTATTTGATCGCCATGAGTGGGGACATCAACACAATGATTTTATTTCTCCCCACAATGCCATCTTTGAAAAGCAGCGGGCTGGTATTGAGAAGAGTTTGCAACAAAATTGGGGCGATCGCGTCCAGGTGTTCAAAGCTTTCAACTTCTGCGCCCCCTTTCTTCCCAAACAAGTCTTGGCAGAAATCAAAAACCAAGGTTTTGACAAGCTGTTAATTTACCCGCTGTTGGTAGTTGATTCTATCTTTACTAGTGGTATTGCGATCGAGCAAGTGAATAAAGCTTTATCGCAGATGTCTGATGGTAATGAACACTGGGTAAAAGGGCTACGCTACATTCCTTCCTTTTACAACGAACCCGCCTATATTGATATGATGGTTCGTCTGGTAGAAGAGAAAATTGCTAGCAACTTAGCCACCGCTTACCTACCTGCGGAAATAGGTATTGTCTTGATGAATCACGGTTGTCCTCACAAAGCCAAAGGCTTTACCTCCGGGATTACTGAAAGTCAAGCACTCTACGATTTGGTACGGGATAAATTAATTAATCGCTATCCTCTGATTTCTGTAGGTTGGTTGAACCACGACACACCCCTAATTGAATGGACACAGCCAAATGTCGAACAAGCTGCAAAAAACCTGATTCAATTGGGTGCAAAAGCGGTGATGTTCATGCCTATTGGCTTTGCCACAGAAAACCATGAAACTCTGTTGGATGTACACCACATTATTCATGCGCTACAGAAAAAGCATCCCACTATAAACTACATCCAAATGGCCTGTGTCAATGACCACTCAGAATTCTTGGAGATGGCAGCCCAATGGGCAAATCCTCATATTGCCGAGTTGTTATCAGAACAGGCGATGACGGTTAATCCGCAGCTAGCGGTAGCCCATCATCACCACCATCATCATTAAGAAGAGGGGGTGATGGGGAGATGGGGAGAAAGAAGAATTATTTTCTCTCCCACTCCTGTACTCCCCCACTCCTACACTCCTCCACTTTCCCACTCTTTAATTCACGCCCCGTAGCTTGCGGCTATTGTCAACTAAACTTTGAGCAAATTGATCAAATCTTTGAGAAAGCTTGTCATCCAGCAGCTTACCTTCAGCATTGAAAGCTTTCCACGCTTGTCCAATTGCTACTTGTTCTGGAATTACCCAAGCATGAACCCATCTGAGAATTACTCGTAAATCATTCAAAGCGTTGCTGTTAGGCTGTCCCCCCAACACACTGATTAATCCTGCTACTTTACCAGACAGCTGATCAAAACTCATCAAATCCAAGGCATTTTTCAAGACACCACTGACGCTACCATGATACTCTGGTGTCGCCAAAATTAACCCATCAGCACTACTAACAGCATCCTGTAACCGCGTCACATCAGGGTAATCCGGATATTCGTCTCCCCCATCGCAAAACGGTAACTGCATCTCGCGCAAATCCAGGATTTCTACCTCTGCACCTAAAGCTTCTACACGTTGAACTGCCAAACGCAAAGCCATCTGACTGTAAGAGCCAGGTCTTAAACTACCACCGATGCCAACTATTTTCACCATGATTCATTAACTAAGCACTAATTAACTTTAATAACCAGCTACACTATCTCAAGACAGATTTTTGCAATACGGAATCATTACGACTATGAATAAATTCTAGCTATTTATGACGTAATATGTCAAATTCCGGTTAGACCTCAAATTTTCTAGTAGGAAGATAAAAAATCACCTGGCTGCAAGAGGATTTTTGTAAAAAAATTACTAATTATCTACATGTGTGCCAAGTAAAGCGATCGCCCTCCACTTCCTTAATGGTGAATCAAGAGTCTAGTGGTCTGCCAACCCAATTTTGCGCTTGTGAGGGGAAAGGGGAAAGGGGTGCATCTTTTAGGGAAAGGGATTAAAAACCTTTCACGCCAGTCGCTACAACTTTTTTGGAAAAGCAACGCGCTGGCCCCCCTTTTCTCCTTACCCTTTACGCCGCCAAGTTTCCGAGCGCGAACTACTAGACTTAAAGCAGCATTCAGCGACCTAAGCCGAGAAATTTGGGAATGAGTTTTTATGAAAGCTACACTAGAGTGAGAAAAGGTTATTTCAACTATTTCTAGAAAAAAGCCATAAAAATCAGCGCTCAGCTTATTGCAGCGGACAAAGGGTAATTCTTATGAACAGTTTTGAGAAAAAACCACCGATGAAACAGCGATCGACAAAGCGAGCAGCTTTGACAGGAGCATTGGCAGCCAGCTTGATGATGTTGCCAGGATTTGTTGGGGGTACTCCCGCCTTGGCACAAAAAGCAGAGCGTGACTCCCTTAGCTATGGCGAATTGTTGCAAAAAATTGAGAACAGAGAAGTTCAAAGAGTAGACCTAGATGAAACTGAACAGATAGCAAAGGTTTATCTCAAAGGACAACAGCCAGATGCCCAACCGCAACAAGTGAAGCTTTTCGAGCAAAATCCAGAGTTGATTGCTGCACTCAAAGCTAATGATGTTCAATTTGATGAGGTTTCCTCTGCTAATAGTAGAGCTGCTGTTGGACTTTTGATTAACCTAATGTGGATTTTGCCACTGGTTGCTTTAATGTTATTGTTTCTACGCCGCTCTACGAATGCTTCCAGTCAAGCAATGAACTTTGGCAAATCCAAAGCTCGCTTTCAAATGGAAGCCAAAACCGGGATAAAATTTGACGACGTAGCGGGCATTGAAGAAGCGAAAGAAGAACTCCAAGAAGTTGTTACCTTCCTCAAGCAACCAGAAAAATTTACTGCTGTCGGCGCACGCATTCCTAAAGGAGTACTATTAATAGGGCCTCCGGGAACTGGTAAAACTCTATTGGCAAAAGCGATCGCTGGCGAAGCAGGTGTTCCCTTCTTCAGTATCTCCGGTTCGGAATTCGTAGAAATGTTTGTAGGTGTGGGTGCATCCCGCGTCCGTGACTTGTTCAAAAAAGCTAAAGACAACGCTCCTTGTTTGATATTTATCGATGAAATTGATGCTGTCGGTAGACAAAGGGGTGCTGGTATTGGCGGCGGAAACGACGAGAGAGAGCAAACCCTCAACCAACTGCTGACCGAAATGGACGGTTTTGAAGGTAACACCGGCATCATCATTATTGCTGCTACCAACCGCCCAGATGTTTTGGATGCAGCCTTGCTTCGACCGGGACGCTTTGACCGCCAAGTAATTGTTGATGCACCTGACCGCAAAGGGCGATTGGAAATTTTAAAAGTTCATGCGCGGAACAAGAAAATAGATCCGTCTGTTTCTTTAGAAGTTGTTGCGCGTCGGACACCAGGTTTTACAGGCGCAGACTTAGCTAACCTCCTTAACGAAGCAGCAATTCTGACAGCACGGAGACGAAAAGATACAATTACACAGATAGAAATTGACGATGCCATTGATAGGCTGACAATCGGATTAACGCTGAATCCACTCTTAGATAGCAACAAAAAGCGATTGATTGCTTATCATGAGGTCGGACATGCTCTTTTGGCTACACTTTTGCCACACGCAGATCCTTTAAATAAGGTGACAATTATTCCCCGTTCTGGTGGAGTTGGTGGTTTTTCTCAACAGATTCTCAATGAAGAGATGATTGACAGTGGTCTTTACACTCGTGCTTGGATACAAGACAACATTACCATGACTTTGGGAGGAAAAGCCTCAGAAGCAGAAGTTTTTGGAGAATCTGAAGTTACGGGTGGAGCCAGCAACGATTTAAAAATGGTGACAAATCTGGCCCGCAAGATGGTGACTATGTATGGTATGTCTGACTTAGGGCTAGTAGCTTTAGAAACTCAAAATAGTGATGTGTTTCTCGGTAGAGATTGGGTAACTCGGAATGAGTATTCCGAAGAGATGGCGACTAAAATTGACCGAAAAGTGCGGGAAATTGCAGTTTATTGTTACCAAGAAGCTCGCCGTATTATCCGTGAAAACCGAGCACTGGTAGACAAACTTGTGGAATTGATAGTAGAACAGGAGACTATCGAAGGAGAGCAATTCCGACAAATTGTTGCTGAATATACTAAATTACCTGAGAAACAACAATTAGCAGTATTTAGTCAGAGTTAGTTAGTGGTTAGTGGTTAGTGGTTAGTGGTTGTAGAGACGTGCCATGGCACGTCTGTACATTGGTTGTTGGTTTTTGGTTAGTTATGAAAATCAACAATCTATTTTTTTATTAAGGGCATTAGCCTTGGTTTGATGATGAGTAGAAATACTATTAACTTTAGGATTAAAATTTCTGAAGAGGTTAAGTGAGCTTAAATAGAAGCTAAATTTTACCCTTTGCAGGACTCACACAAACCATGCTGACTGATATGTTACCTTTTAGCTTTGAGTTAGATACAGTGGCCATTGCTGGAGCAAGTTTATGGTCATTGGCGCTATATCTGGGTTTTTCGCCAGTCAGTGAATGGGTGATCGAGCAACTCAACCGCTGGTTTAACTTTGCGGAGCGATCGCTTTACACTAGTAAGTCAGAATTTGAAAAGACTCGTCAGGCGAGAGAATCACAAAATGCTTTTTACGCCTCAGTGTTTAGCATAATTCCTTTTCTTGCGTTTGGTGCTTTATGTAACTGGGGTGTAGAAGTAAGTTTAGGTCGCAGCTGGGCAATTAGTATGGGTATACTCGCCTGTATTGGTTGCAGTGTTTACGAACTGGGGCGGCGAGACGGCAATTCTTCTGAGTAAAAAACAGAGAAACGCACAAATATTGAGATGCGGAGAGCTAAAATTCTCCGTGTCTTTGTGTCTTGGTTCTTATCGTTATCCTTTTCCTTTTAATTTACGACTTTTGAAGTAGACGCTTCTATAATTGTTTTTCTATTTCTTCATATACTAATTGCGCTAATTTATCAGCTGCACCTGTTTCTCCTCTAATGCTTTGCAGTTTCGTTCGCATTTGTTCTAATTTTTCTGGATGATTCAAATAATCTAAGACCATTTCTCCCACTTCTTGCGGCTGAAGTTTGCCTACAAGTTCTGGAACGATTTCTTCCTTTGCCCAAATATTAGGCCATGCTAATAAACCTTTACGCTGTAGGAATAGCCAGTTAATCAACTTGGCAAAACTAGAACCTACTCCCGGCAAATTTGCCAACAAACCTGGCAAACCATCCCAGGATTTCATTGCGTCTAGTTGTTGAGTTGGTAGCAAAACAATCATTGGTACTGCTAAAGAACCAAGTTCAGCAGTGTTTGCCCCTACAGTAGTCAAGCAGATACTGCACTGGGATAAAATGTCGTAGGCAGGATTGCGAGTTACTAATTCTACAGTTAAACCATTCTCTGTTTTCAGGATCGGAGATTCAAAATCGATTAATTTCGCTGATGTACCACCAAAAATCTCTACAAAAGGATTTTTATGGCGATCGCCAAAACTAGCTAAAGTTTCTAATTCCAAAGTCGGTGCAACAGGAATAAAAAACTTTGTTTGCGGTCTTTTTGCATGAACATACTCTGCGCTCGCCAAAGTTAAAGGCACTCCCTGGAATAATTTTGCAGGCTTTGAACCAGGGAGTAAAGCAATCAATTCGGTCATTTGTCCTACCCTGCGGGAAGCCGAAGAAGGCGCGTCTATGTCATTTGTCATTTGTTCTTGGTCTTTTACCAATGACGAATGACTAATGACTAATGACGTAGACGCACCTGCTTCTGCCATCAAATCTCCCACAACTGTAAATTTGTGAGCATATTTAGGTGCTACTCCGGCAGCAACTTCTGGTTTCATCACACCAAAACGGTCAATGAGATTATGCCAGCGTGCTTCCCATTCTGCATAAACAACAGTGCGATAACCCAGTCTTTTGGCGATCGCGACAGCAAAAAATTGGTCGCCGCCAAGAAAAACAACTACGCCACGACTTCTCCAATCCCAGTTTTCCCAAGTTTTTCCCCAGAGCAAAAATCGCCAAAAATGCTCCGCTGATTGGACTCTGTCTACTTCTGGGTAAGAACTAACTATATCTGCTTCTTTGCCACTAGCGTTTGGGCAAGGGGATAAAACTACTGAGATTCTAACTTGCGATCGCTCTTGTGGAAGTTTTTGCCTTAATGCCTTTACTACCGGGCGAACCCACGTAGTTACCTCTCCAGGCCCATTTGAGAGAATCAAAATGTCAAAAGTCATTGGTCATTAGTCCTTAGTCATTGGTCATTGGTCATTAGTCATTTGTTAGTGGTTAGTAGTTAGTAGTTAGTATTTATTCTGATCATTTCCCACTCCCCCACTCCCCCCATCACCCCACCTCCACATCTCCATTCCCGATCCCCAATTTTTTGTAAACAAAAATTTACATTTATGTGAGCATATACTTTTGAATTTTGTAAAAAATTGTAACAAAAAATTTCATTGTTTATATCGTTTTGTGTCAGATAGGCGACAAAATCACCATCCAGTAAGCTTTTTCTGATAAAAAAAAGACTGAAGATTTCCTAAAGAAGAGTCAAGAACACGCATCAAAGGAGCCTATCTGCATGTTCACCCACGTCAAGTCCACCATTAGACACATAGCTCCTGATAACCTAAAGGGGCGTCATTTAATCAAGGTGGTCTATGTCGTGTTAGAGTCCCAGTACCAGAGTGCATTGTCACAAGCGGTCAGGGCAATTAACGCAAACAATCCCAACGTGGCGATTGAAATCAGTGGCTACTTGATAGAGGAACTCCGTTCGCCAGAGAACTACGATGAGTTCAAAAAAGATGTCGAGAGTGCCAATATCTTCATCGCCTCACTAATTTTTATAGAAGACTTAGCCCAGAAAGTAGCAGCAGCAGTACAACCGCATCGCGATCGCCTTGACGTTGCCGTAGTTTTCCCCTCGATGCCGGAAGTAATGCGCCTGAACAAAATGGGCACCTTTTCAATGGCACAGTTAGGGCAGTCAAAAAGTGCGATCGCCCAATTCATGCGTAAGCGCAAGGAAAAATCCGGCGCTGGGTTTGAAGATGCGATGCTCAAGCTACTAAGGACTCTGCCCCAAGTGCTAAAGTTCCTGCCAATGGACAAAGCACAAGATGCCAGAAATTTCATGCTCAGCTTTCAGTATTGGTTGGGTGGTTCGCCAGAGAATCTGGAAAACTTCTTGCTGATGCTAGCTGATAAATATGTATTAAAAGGCGCAGATAAACAAAATTTTGCATCTTTCCAATATCAAGCACCGGTTGTGTATCCAGATATGGGAATTTGGCATCCTTTGGCAACAACAATGTACGAGGATGTCAGAGAGTATCTCAACTGGCATAACAGCCGCAAGGATATTCCCAAAGATTTGAAAGACCCCTTAGCACCCTGTATTGGCTTAGTGTTGCAGCGCACTCACCTAGTTACAGGTGATGATGCTCACTATGTGGCAATGGTGCAGGAATTAGAAGCGATGGGGGCAAGGGTAATTCCTGTGTTTGCTGGTGGTTTGGACTTTTCCAAGCCGGTAGATGCTTATTTTTATGAACCCACTACCAAGACACCCTTAGTAGATGGTGTAGTATCTTTAACTGGTTTTGCTCTGGTAGGCGGCCCGGCAAGACAAGACCACCCCAAAGCAATTGAGGCGCTGAAGCGGTTGAATCGTCCTTACATGGTAGCGCTGCCTTTGGTATTCCAGACTACTGAAGAGTGGATGGATAGCGATTTAGGCTTACACCCAATTCAAGTGGCGCTGCAAATAGCCATTCCTGAATTGGATGGGGCAATTGAGCCGATAATCTTATCAGGACGGGATGGGGCGACAGGAAAAGCGATCGCTCTCCAAGACCGCATCGAAGCAGTAGCACAACGCGCTTTAAAATGGGCGAATCTGCGTCGCAAACCCAAGCTACAAAAGAAAGTTGCCATCACTGTTTTCAGCTTCCCACCAGATAAGGGTAATGTCGGAACTGCTGCTTACTTGGATGTATTTGGTTCCATCTATGAGGTGATGAAAGCCCTCAAGAACAACGGGTACGAGGTGCAGGACTTGCCAGAAAATGCCCAGGCGTTGATGCAAGAAGTTATCCACGACGCCCAAGCACAATACAGCAGTCCAGAATTGAACATTGCCTATCGGATGTCAGTGCCTGAGTACGAAGCACTCACCCCCTATTCCCAACGCTTAGAAGAAAACTGGGGGCCACCACCCGGACACCTCAACAGCGATGGGCAAAACCTGCTGGTTTATGGTAAACACTTTGGTAACGTCTTTATCGGTGTCCAGCCTACCTTCGGTTACGAAGGCGATCCGATGCGGCTGTTATTCTCCCGTTCCGCCAGCCCGCACCACGGTTTTGCTGCATACTACACCTACTTAGAACAGGTTTGGAAAGCTGACGCCGTGCTGCACTTTGGTACGCATGGTTCCTTGGAATTCATGCCAGGTAAGCAGATGGGCATGTCTGGAGAATGTTATCCAGATAACTTGATTGGTACAATTCCCAATCTGTATTACTACGCAGCTAACAACCCCAGCGAAGCGACAATTGCTAAGCGTCGCGGTTACGCAGAAACTATTTCTTACCTAACTCCGCCTGCGGAAAATGCAGGACTATATAAAGGTTTGAAGGAACTCAGCGATCTAATTGCTTCTTACCAAACCTTGAAAGATACCGGACGCGGTATTCCCATTGTTAACACCATCATGGATAAATGCCGGATGGTGAACCTGGACAAAGATATTAACTTGCCAGAAATCGATGCTAAGGATATGTCTGCTGAGGAGCGGGATAATATCGTTGGCATGGTGTATCGCAAGTTAATGGAGATTGAATCGCGACTGTTACCTTGCGGTTTGCACGTAATTGGTAAACCACCGAGTGCAGAGGAAGCAATCGCCACGCTTGTTAATATTGCCGAGTTGGATCGTCCAGAGGAAGAAATTCAAAGCTTGCCCCGGATTATTGCTAATAGTGTTGGACGGGACATCGACGAGATTTATAAAAACAGCGACAAAGGTGTTTTAGAAGATGTCCAGCTGCTGCAAGACATCACAATGGCAACTCGCACCGCTGTTTCCGCCCTTGTTAAAGAGCAAACCGACGCTGAAGGACGAGTTTCTTTCGTTTCCAAACTCAACTTCTTTAATATGGGCAAAAAGGAACCTTGGGTGGAAGCATTGCATCAAGCAGGTTACACCAAGGTTGATCCTGCTGCACTCAAACCGCTGTTTGAGTATTTAGAATTCTGCTTGCAGCAAGTTTGCGCCGATAACGAACTCGGTGGATTACTCCAAGGTTTAGAAGGTGAGTACATTCTTCCCGGCCCTGGTGGCGACCCCATCCGCAACCCGGATGTATTGCCTACAGGTAAAAATATACACGCTCTTGACCCGCAAGCTATCCCCACAACTGCGGCAGTACAGTCAGCCAAAATCGTTGTAGACCGACTGCTAGCACGCCACATGGCAGAAAACGGCGGCAAGTATCCCGAAACGATTGCCTCTGTGCTTTGGGGAACAGATAACATAAAAACCTACGGGGAATCACTGGCACAAATCATGTGGATGGTGGGTGTGCGTCCGGTTCCCGATGCCTTGGGAAGGGTGAACAAGTTGGAATTGATACCTCTAGAAGAGTTGGGACGCCCAAGAATTGACGTGGTGATCAACTGTTCTGGCGTATTCCGCGACTTGTTTATCAACCAGATGAACCTGCTGGATCAAGCAGTAAAAATGGCGGCGGAAGCGGATGAGCCTGTGGAAATGAACTATGTCCGCAAACATGCTTTGCAACAAGCTGAGGAAATGGGGATCAACCTGCGTCAAGCAGCAACTCGTGTATTTTCCAATGCATCTGGTTCTTACTCGTCAAACATCAACTTGGCGGTAGAAAACAGCACTTGGGAAAGCGAAGCTGAGTTGCAGGAAATGTACCTGAACCGCAAATCTTTTGCCTTCAGTGCCGATAACCCCGGTACGATGGAAGAATCCCGGCAGATTTTTGAACGCACCTTAAAAACTGCTGAGATGACTTTCCAAAATCTCGACTCTTCCGAAATTAGCTTAACCGACGTTTCCCACTACTTCGACTCCGATCCCACCAAGGTTGTAGCAAGTCTGCGCGGTGATGGCAAAACACCAGCATCTTACATTGCAGATACAACCACCGCCAACGCCCAAGTACGGACGTTATCAGAAACCGTACGTTTGGATGCCCGTACTAAATTATTAAATCCCAAGTGGTACGAGGGAATGCTGTCTCACGGTTACGAGGGTGTGCGGGAACTCTCCAAGCGATTGGTAAATACAATGGGTTGGAGTGCAACTGCTGGCGCTGTTGATAACTGGGTTTACGAGGATGTGAACACCACGTTTATCCAAGATGAAGAGATGCAAAAGCGGTTGATGAATATGAACCCCCATTCTTTCCGCAAGATTGTATCAACATTGTTGGAAGTTAATGGTCGTGGTTATTGGGAGACGAGTGAGAGTAATTTGGAGAAATTGCGCGAGTTGTATCAGGAGGTTGAGGATCGGATTGAAGGGATTGAGTAGGTTATAACTGTGTAGAAACGCCCAATGTAGAGACGCGCCATGGCGCGTCTCTACAATTATCTATGCCGATAAACCTATGAAGCCCAAGTTCAAAAACAAATATCGAGTTGAATCAATTCGATTACCAAACCGAGATTACGCTGCGAATGGATGGTATTTCGTGACCATATGCACGCGCGATCGCACTTTTTTTTTGGTGATGTAATTGCTGGGAAAATTGATTTATCAGATATTGGGCAAATAGCACAACTATATTGGGCAGAAATCCCCAGTCATTTTGAGCATACGTATATAGATGCTTATGCGATCATGCCAAATCATGTACTGTACATGGCATTGTTGTCATAGACAGACCACATAATGTAGAGACGCGCCATGGCGCGTCTCTACACCAACCCCAAACGCAGCCAATAGACCAATCCAATAAATTCGCCCCTCTAAAACCTGGTTCATTACAGGCTATTATTAACGCCTATAAATCATCTGTAACCCGCTGGTGTAGAAAGAATGAGCAACAAAATTTTGGTTGGCAATCAAGATTTTATGACCACATTATTCGTGCTGATGGTTCTCTAGACCGAATTCGAGAATACATTGCCAACAACTCTGCCAAATGGGAAGATGACAAGGATAATCCAGCAAATTTGTGGATGTGACCAATGAACAGATGTCGATTATCAATACAGAAAATTTTGTAGAGACGTGCCATGGCACGTCTCTACATTTTTATCGTATACAAAAAAATTAATTAAGCCTATTTTCAAGATAAATTGAGTATAGTACAAACATGATTTTTAAACTTATCAAAACCATCGTTAGTATTCCAATACTTCTGAAAGGTAGGCAGAGTTTTTAACTCCATTACATCACCACCCTCATATCGAAGAACTTCATCGTAGCCAAATACCTGATTTGCTTTAGCTGAAGTAGGTGGACTTTCCCAGTTAATAGCCCAAATTGTTTCAACAATTCGATATATGTTAAAATCGCCTGGCCAAATATCATATTCTGATTTGTAATCTAGAACTTTTACCAAGTGAGTAACGTGACCTCTTTGTCTCAACAGAATTAAATCATCTTTTTGAGGTTTATCAGCGTTGGTTTTATTGTCTCTCCAATGGAGTTTGAAAAGATATCCAGCATTAAACTTTGAGTAAGCCCACCACTCATTGCCTTGAGGTGTTACGTTTTTAGTCCACTTTAGATTTTTTAAGTCCATCATCATCAAATCCTAAGATAAAAAAGATTCCCTTTATAGATAGTTCCCAAGTTTGGGTATGTAGCTAACTAGAGAATCCAAAAAATTAAATCAGGTTTAATAGCTTAAAAATACGTAATATAGTTGCATACAGAGAAATCAACTTAATCCAGGGACATAAATATGAAGCTTCGCTATGAAATAATTCTCTACTGGAGCGAAGAAGACCAAGCTTTTATTGCCGAAGTACCAGAATTACCAGGTTGTGCTGCTGATGGCGAAACCTACCAAGAAGCACTACACAATGTAGAAATTATTATGCAGGAATGGATAGAAACTGCTCAAGAATTGGGGCGTTCTATTCCTGAACCAAGACAGCGTTTGATGTCTGCCTAATTGATGAATACTAAAGTGCGATCGCTCTTCTTTCCCAAAATGCGATCGCCTTGTTTTTGAGGTTTTCTGCAAAGCGATCGCAGTATTAGGTATCGAAGCATAAAATCCAAGCATGACCTAACAATAGGGTATTTTTTGCGATCGCTCATCTTCCCCACAACGCGATCGCATTTTTACCACAAAATTAATTCAAGGCAAAATCTCAAAACTATCGCAATGTTTAGGTCTAAATAATCTAAAATCACGCTGATCTAAAGTCAGTATTTTTGTAATACCATAGCGTTCAGCTACAGCCATAACAGTTGCATCTACAAAATCAATCCGGGTATCTCCATAATCTTCCAATATTTCCGCCACACGCATTACATCTTGATCTGTCAAAGCCACTAAACTGAATTTACTCGCAGACAGTCCTTTCAAAAAAGCTGCTACTGTAGCTACACCTGCATTACGCCCAACGAGATAAGCTACTTCTGCTAAAACTGTTTGTGGTAGCAAAATCTGTTGTTGTTGAGTGTAGGCGGTTACAACAATACTGTGCATTGTATCTGAACGATTCAACAAAGCCACAATAAACCCCGTATCTGCTACGGCTGGGTTTCTTTCCATGTCCACCCAGATTTTTCAGTAATCTCCTGTTGCAGAATATCTTCTGACTTTATGGCGAGGTCATTGGCAGTTGCAAATAAGCCTACTAATGGGTCAGAATCAGACGTAACATTCGATTTTGGCGATTCGGTTTCCAGGTATAGCTTAACCGCTTCATTGACTATTGATTCAGGAGATTGACCTCGTTGATGAGCAAGAGTGATTAATTTTTCTAGTAAAGTCTGTTCTGGTTTCCAGTTAAATGTAGCGTCCACAAGATAAACTTTTTTTCACTAACAACAAATTGATCATAACAATAAGGCAAGATGAGAGCGATCGCTCTCACTTTACCCAAAATGCGATCACTCATCTTTTCATACAGGCGATACCTTCGCTAAGCTGCGCTAATGCATTATAAAGCCATTACACTATTAATTGCTCCAATACTAACACTGATAATCCTGGTAACGATGGTAAACGCGCATCATTCGTCAAGAAAAATGATGCACCTCCACGAATAGCAGTAGCAATCTGAATAGCATCTGGGGTTCTTAAGTTGTAATTTGCTCTTAGTTGTGCAGCAGTTTCAGCTATATCTGGAAAAACTTCGATAGTCGTCAATTCTTGGGAGTTAAACAAAATCTCACGATATTGTTGAGCTAATGTTGTGTTTCCTTGTCGTAAGGGATAGACTAACACTTATGTGATAGTCAAAACTGATGTGACAACACTAAATTCACCACGAAACATTGCTTCAAAGAAAACATCTGTAATATCCAAATAGTTATGATTTTCTTCAATAAAATAAATCAGTGGTGCAGTATCCAATCCCACAATTTGACCATGTAACTGGACTAGCCATTCCATGAATCACGTTCCTGATTAACATATTCTTGAGCATCAATACTATTCCAGATTTCTTTACCCAACCCACGCAATTCTAAAATGCTGTGCTTTGGCTTAGATGTCATCGTCACTCGTTGACGAATTAAACTGGATAAATCTTCAATTAAGCGTATTTGTTCTTCAGGAGTTAAACTTTGAGCTTGTTGTAATACTTCTTGATAGCTAGACATAAAATTTACACTTTTAATTTTCTGCTCTAAATCTAATATACACAGACTACTTTTATATATTTTACAAACTAGCGTTAGCATCGCTTACCGTAGGTATTGCCCACAGTGCCATCATAGAATTAGCGATCGCTCTCACTTTACCCAAAATGCGATCGCCTCAATGAAATAAATCTAATTTCTTCCACCTTGAAGGCTCGTTCAGAGTTGGGGATGCTAGCAACTTATTTCGGCAGTCGCAATTATTGATTGTGTGAGTGCCATTGCTATTTCAGCGATCGCCATTGCTATTTCTGCAATCGCATTTATTGATTCTATGAGTGCCATTGCTATTTCGGCAATTGCATTTATTGATTCAGCGATCGCCATTGGTATTTCGACAGTCGCATTTATTGATTAAGTGAGTACCATTGTGATTTCAGCGATCGCCGTTATTGATTGTGTTTATCCCGAAACCACAAATCGACACAGATGAATATGTAGAAACACAGACAAATTCCCAATCATTGCGTTAAACCGTAGATTATAAAATCCACAAAACTACTCATCTCAGATACAAGGGCATCCCATTATCTTGAAAAAGATGATTCAAGGAATACTCCCATGTCTCTAAAAACTCGCGGTTCTGCTGCTGTGGACAAAGCCCAACGTCGTCTCGCCCTGCTTAAATCCATTGATGAGCATCTGGATTTCGGACACGGATTAACCATTGAAGCCTACAGCCGCCTAATCGATGCCACCCGTGCCATGCTGGAAGCCCATAATACGCTGCTGTCCAATCTTGATGAATCTCGTAAGACGTTAACCCAGATGGACAAAACGCTCTCGGAAATGTCTGAACGGATGCTCAGTGGAGTCGCGACTATCTACGGCAAAAACAGCATCGAGTATGCAAAGGCAGGCGGTTCTAATCGCAAGCGGAGTAAAAAATCTATTTCACAAGTTCCTCCAGTTGTAGCGGTTCTTGCCACTCAATCAGCCCAAACTGCAACTGCGAACAAGTTAACTGACGGCAACGGCAGCTTGGGCGATCGCTCCGTCAGTCATGCGGATTCGGATTGAAAGGTTACGTGCCAAGCATTGACTGAGTTGTTGCGCTCAAGAATTAGGGCGTTCAATTCCTCAACCAAGACAAAGTTTGATGTCTGCTTAATTGATGAATACGAAAGTGCGATCGCTCTCATCTTATCCAAAATGCGATCGCTCTTGTCAAGATATCATATTGTGATATCATTTAATTAACTAGTACAGCACGGCGTAAATAAACCTACCATACAAAATGGCGCAAAAGCCCGGAATACAATTCTTTTGACTTTTGAATGCGTGACTTCCGCGCAGCGGTACTAGTGCATCTCGACTAAAATCACTAATTCTTCTAAACGTTTTACCTCTTGTCAGTTACTGACCTGGTTTTTGTCTACGAGTACTGCACTAGATGGATCTTAATAATAAACAACTTGAAATTTTAAAATTAATTTTTACAAATCCAATCCCTGCAAATATTCTTTGGAAAGATGTTGAAAGTTTATTCATAGCTTTAGGTGCTGATGTTAGCCAAGGGAAAGGTTCACGTGTGCGTGTGAAATTAAATGGAATTAGAGCCGTTTTTCATGAACCGCATCCTGAAAAAGAAACGGATAAAGGAGCAGTTAAATCGGTGAGAGAATTTTTGATCGAAGCAGGAATTGAACCTTTATAAATTTATGGCTAAACCTTGAAAATACTGAAATATAGTAACATACGTTAAACATTGCCCATATTCATAAAATTTTTAAAGCTTATTTATCTCATACAAAACGCTCAAAAATCAGAAACATTCCACAAATTCAGATAGATTTTTATTTACTGATAAAGCCATGATGACTTACAAAGGATACACAGCCAGTATTGAAGTAGATATAGAAGCCGGAATCCTTTTTGGACGTGTATTAGACATTAAGGATGTAGTGACATTTAAGGCGAAAACTATTGACGAGGCGCGTCAAGAATTTGAAAATTCTGTTGATGATTATCTAGCTTTTTGCGAAGAATTAGGAGAAGAACCTGATAAACCTTTTTCTGGAAAACTTCCCTTTCGTACTACCCCTGAAAAACACCGAAAAATTTTTATTGCTGCCAAAAAGGCTGGTACAAGCATAAACGCTTGGATGGATCAGGTTTTGACAGTAGCCGCAGATCAAGCCATTAATACTCTGTAGGTATCGGAATAGTGCTACCAGGATACAAAATATTTACGACGTACCAGGGTAGCTATGACGCTTGATAAGCACACGATACAAGGTTTAGCTGCATTTACGAGTAAAACTTTATCGTCAAACGAGTTTGAAAAACTGATGGTTAATGCTGGATATTTTGAAATAGGAACCGCACCCGCGCAAGGTGGAAGAATAAAAATATGGTGGTCACACGATAGTTATCCAAGAGTCGAATCTATCTACAGTCCCGATAAAAGTACTGTAATAAAAATATGAAAAATCCTAGTGTTCCATTTGTTTGTATTTACTGTAATAGTCCAAATTTGGAATACATACAACGCGAAAATATGAACGGGCAAATGCGAACGTTTATCCATCTAATCACATTGATAAAGCTATGATGACTTATATTGCGATCGCCCTACCCCCAACCCAGTAGAATTTTCCAACAGACTGATGCTAATTGGCACTATTAAGTCTAATCTAGTACAGGCGAACTATTAATCTAAATGCATGTCTGACTTAATTCTGTTTTGGCATCGTCGCGATTTACGTATCTCTGATAATACAGGACTCGCTACTGCACGACGGCAAAGTGCAAAAGTTGTAGGTGTGTTTTGCCTCGATCCAAATATTCTCGAACGGGATGATGTAGCGCCTGTGCGAGTAACTTACATGATTGGCTGTTTGCAGGCACTACAAAAGCGATATGCTCAAGCTGGTAGCCAGTTGTTGATACTCCACGCCAACCCGACGCAAGCAATTCCTGCACTGGCAGCAGCACTTGGTGCAAAAGCCGTATTCTGGAATTGGGATGTGGAACCCTATGCCCAAGAACGCGATCGCACTATCATTGATGCACTGCAAGAAAAAGGGATTGAGTTTCTAGAGAATAACTGGGATCAGATTTTGCACCCACCAGAAGATATCCGCACTGGTTCCAATCAACCTTACACTGTTTATACTCCCTTCTGGAAGAATTGGATTAGCAAACCAAAGGCGAAACCAGTAGAAACTCTGGAAAATGCTGAGGGTTTAACGGAAGCAGAAAAAGAAATTGCCAAGACTGCTGGAGTGATTGAACTGCCTTCAGCCCAAGATTTAGGATTTGTCTGGGATGGAGAATTAATTATTGCCCCAGGTGAGGAAGCAGCGCAAGAACGTTTAGAGGAATTTTGCGATCGCGCTATTAATGAATATCAAGAACAGCGGAATTTTCCAGCGATTGATGGCACATCGCGACTGAGTGCAGCATTAAAATTTGGGGCGATCGGCATTCGTACTGTCTGGCAAGCGACACAGGAAGCCTTAGAAAACAGTCGCAGTGAAGAAACAGAAACTAACATTCGCACCTGGCAACAAGAACTGGCGTGGCGAGAGTTCTATCAACATGCTATGTATAACTTCCCAGAATTAGCAGAAGGTGCTTTCCGCGATACTTTCAAAAACTTTCCTTGGGAAACTAATGAAGAACATTTCCAAGCTTGGTGTGAGGGTAGAACAGGTTATCCTATCGTTGACGCAGCGATGCGTCAGTTGAATGAAATTGGATGGATGCACAACCGTTGCCGAATGATTGTTGCCAGTTTCTTGACAAAAGATTTGCTGATTAATCCTCAAATGGGTGAAAAATACTTTATGCAGAAACTCATTGATGGGGATTTATCTGCAAACAACGGCGGTTGGCAATGGAGTGCTTCTAGTGGGATGGATCCTAAGCCAGTACGTATTTTTAACCCTGCCAGTCAAGCGCAAAAATTCGATCCAGAAGGTGAATATATTCGGCAATGGGTTCCTGAATTAGGTTCTCTGGATACAGAATACTTAATTACTGGTAAAATTACACCTTTGGAGCGTCGAGCTATTGGTTATCCCCTTCCCATTGTGGATCACAAACAACAACAAAAACTGTTTAAAGAACGTTATCAGCAGCAAAAAGCTGGATAACGAGTTTGGAAATAATAATTAAGTCAGCGGCACAAGTGGCACAGCTAGAGCGAAAATACAGTTGGAGAAAATGATGATTTAAGTATCTTAGCTGCATTGCTACTACTTATGTCATCCCCCCTTGACCGCTCACTCAAAATTGAAGTCAGGCTGCCATCCTACCATCCGCAGTTATTGCAAGGACTTGATATCTGGCTGCGCTTGGGCTTGATATCTGATGCCCAAGTTCGGCAGCTATGTCGAGAGTTTCTTGTCTGTACAGTGGTGTTAGAACCTCGGGTGCAACCGGAACCAGAAAAAGTAACTGTTACTTCCGAATCTGTAATTTCGCCACCAGAACCGACACAACCCAATGTCCTAGCAGAAATATTGCAGTCACTGGTTTCAGAATTAAGTGTCCGCTGGCTGCTTTTTTTAGGGGTATTTCTGGTAGTGCTGTCTTCTGGGGTACTTGCAGCCAGCCAGTGGGAAAGATTCCCTGCATCAGGACAGTATGGCGTTTTGTTCGCTTATACCCTGAGTTTCTGGGGGATGAGTTTTTGGACAGCTAAGCAAAGTAATTTAAGACTGACGGCGCAGACATTGCTGATTGTCACGCTTTTATTGGTGCCGATAAATTTTTGGGCAATGGATAGCTTCGGGTTGTGGCAGAATCCTGTGAACTGGATAGTAGTGGCGATCGCTTCTATTTGCCTAACAGCTATTACAGTATTTACCAGCAAAATTCGGTTGTTTGCTGCTAATTTCCCCAATCAGAAATTATTTTTGGTAAACATTCTCGGACTGAGTTATCTGCACTGGGGTTGGAATTTACCAGGATTTCCCTTAATAGCCCTTTATTTGGCAGTGGTGGGAACTACTCTCATTACTGTTTATCAAACTCGTTTGGCATCACGACAAACAGATAGACAGAGTGGTAATGCTATTAGTTTGCCTGCCTCTGTCGTAATTTATGCATTACTGGTGTTGCTAGCCCGAGGGATTTTTATTGCCCACATAGATGTTACGCGGTTGGGTTTAGCTGTTGGTATTTGCGGTTGGCTACTAACTTGGTTGGCACTATCGAAAGGTGTAGAGACGCGCCATGGCGCGTCTCTACAAGCCCCATCTGTACCTTGGCAACTCATCGGCGGTATTCTATTATTCCTCGGTTGGGCAGTTGCGGTAGTATCTCACCCTTGGCAGGCAATAGGTGTAAGCGGTTTGAGTTTGTGGTTTTTCAGTCGTCGCCTGCAACTGTATAACCTCAAATGTGACTTTGTAGCTATTTTTGCCATTGGTTTAGAAACAATTTGGCTGGGTTGGCGATTAGTACCTTACGGAGTGCAAAAATGGGCGATCGCCACTGCAACTCAACTCACCAATTCGCACAATCATCCTTGGGCGTTACTAAGTATTGCTTTATTTCCCTATGTAATTTTAATGATGGCGTTGACAGATAAGCTGTACTGCACTCGTAGAAGAGAAATAGCTAAGTTTGGTGAACAGCTAACATTGGCTTTTGCCTCTGCCTTAACTGTAATTGCTTTAGTTAACCCAGCATTGCGATCGCTAAATCTACTCTTTTCCACAATTACTTTAGCAATTGTCACACAAAGGTACATGTATCGGGACAGAGGAACAAGGGAACAAGCAGATATTGTTGAAGATCCCTCATCTTTGTCATTCCCTGTCTCCCCAACCTTGATATTTCTCACTCATATTACCGGAGTGTTGACGCTGTGTTCGATCGTTGATTGGGTGTTCCCAAATCTGAGTAATGAAATTTGGGCAACTATTTTATTAGTCATGATGGTAGCCGAGTGGCTATTTAGTCTTGGTTATGGTTGGTGGCAACGTAGTGCTTGGTATATTGGTTTGGGACTAGCTGCAATTAGTTTTTACCTACTTTGGGTAAATGCTGAATCTGTCTGGAGAAACTACGCTGTCAATAATGCCAATTGGGGGCTGATTTGGTTAATTACTCCCCTAACTCTTACAGGTGTCGCTAGTCGTAGTGGTGGAGAAAAGCGAGATTTTACCACTGTCTTGAGTGTCATCGGGTTGGGACTTACCCAGTTACTAACTTTACCTGTAGCTACAGCCAGATTAATCAGTTTGGCAGTTGCTGCGGCTTTGATGTTTGTTAATACTAGTTTTTTAAGAAACAATCGCTTTGCTGTAATTACAGTTGGATTTGTTTTGAGTGCGATCGCCACCTTGCTATGGGAAGGCGTACCTGGTTTCTCAAAACTATCAGTACAAGGGTGGTTTGTAGTCGGGGCAATAACTATCTTATGTTTATGGTTGACTCGCACAGCACTGCGGCAAAGAGGTAATGAATTAGCAAATATTTATGCAGTTGCAACAGATAGATGGGCGATCGCATTAACTGGTGTAGAGTTATTGAGTTTAACGCTACACTCTGTCTGGATTTACCAACAACTTACAACTCCTGGATTGTTGTATGTGGCTGCTAATGTCATCATGCTGGCAGCCATAATTTATCGCAGTTGGCGAGAACCGACAAATTTTGCCTTTTATGGGATTGGTTGGTGTTTAGAATTGATAATTGCCGAGTTGCTTGCTTTTGGTGAACGTTCGACTATTCACATTGCGATCGCCAATATCGCCTTGGGTTTATTCTCTCAACTATTTGGAGAGTGGTGGCAACGGCGACACCGTTTAGAAAACCTTCCTAGTAGCTTTCACATTCTACCCCTCATCTATGCAGGCTTTAGTGTAGTCCTACGCTTGAATACGTTTACCGACTGGACAGGTTTGGCTTCTTTGGGTGTAGCTGTAATTTTGATTGGAGTCGGGCGACGCCGCCAAGAATTTAAACCCCTAGTTTACTTGGGAATTCTGGGCATATCAATTTCTGCCTATGAACTTTTGTTCTATCAAATGCTGCAAGCTGCGGGGGGTGCGTGGGGTGATGGTTTAATCGCCATGTCAGCTTTAGGCACAACTATTATGTATGCCTATCGTATATTGTCGCCTTGGCTGGTCAATTATTTACGACTGACATCACAAGAATTAAAAATAATTGCCCATCTGCATTGGGCTTGGAGTAGCTTTTTATTGATAATTGCGATCGCTGCACCCATCCAAGTTAACCGCCTCTTGGGTTTAGGAACAGGCATATTTTTGATTCGTTACGCCATCTTTCAAGGAAAACTCCCGCGACAAAGAGAAGACGCGGAGAATTCTTCTGTCACCGCGTCCCCGCGTCCCCGCGTCCCCGCGTCAATACTGACGCCTGATGAAATCTGGGTTTACCTGGGGTTATTAGAAGTAGCCGCCATGCGAATTTTTTGGCGAGAAACGGCTGTGGGACAATGGTTTGCTGGGCCGTTAGTACCTTGGAATGCTGCGATCGCCTGTGTGGTTGCCTATTTCCTCTACATCTTACCTTGGGAAGCTTGGGGTTGGTCGAAAAGACCTTGGCAACGAGCCGCATACATCATACCACTAATACTTTTATGGGAAACCAGGCTGCAAATTTACCCAATTACTTTGCTGCTAACAGCTGGGTTTTATGCCTTCCTCGCCAAAGCTAGCAATCAATTCCGTGTCACTTACATCAGCGTAGCGTTGATTGATTGGGCTATTTTCCGCTGGTTTGCTGTCTTGGGTTTGACTGATAGTTTATGGTATGTGACAGTAATTGGCTTATCTCTACTATATGTTGCCCAATTTGATCCACAACTAAGACAACCAGACATGAAAGCCAGCCGTCACTACTGGCGATTGCTAAGTAGCGGCTTAATTTGTGGATGGGCAATTTTATTTCATCAAGATACAGCCCTGATACCAGGAATCTTCAGTCTGATCGCCATCTTTGCAGGCTTAGGTTTGCGAGTGCGGGCTTTTCTTTTCGTTGGTACAGCCACCTTTTTCATCACCGCTTTTTATCAGTTAGTTCTTTTTAGCTTGCGCTACTCATTTTTTAAATGGATTATTGGCTTAGTAGTGGGTATCATTTTAATTTCCATCGCGGCAAACTTTGAAACCCATCGCACTCAGCTAAATTCTCTACTTCGCAATACCAGCGATAAGTTTCAAGATTGGCAGTAGGTGAATAAATAGACAACTGCTGCATCAAATCAAACATCAAGTAAAATCAAAAGTTATGCCACAAACCCCATCCGATCGAGCAACGTGAAAACAGATACAATATTTTATCGCTTGTTCCAAAGCTTCCCCAGTATTTTCTTTGAACTCATCAACCAACCACCCGAAACTGCGATCGCTTACCAATTTTCATCGGTTGAAGTCAAACAACTCGCTTTCCGTATCGATGGGGTGTTTCTCCCCAAAAACAATGTATTATCCCCCATATACTTTGTAGAAGTTCAATTTCAACCAGATAAAAAATTCTATTCTCGCTTATTTACAGAAATTTTTCTTTACCTTGATAAAACCGAACTTACCAACAATTGGCGTGGGGTTGTGGTTTATCCAACTCGTAGTATTGATGTGGCAGAGACAGAACGGTACATTGAATTACTAACATCTGGAAGAGTCAGGAGCCTATATCTGGACGAATTAGATTCATCAGCAGAACAGTCGATTGGCATTAGTACAGTTAAATTAGTTATAGAGCCAGAATCAGGTGCAGCTGACAAAGCCAGGGAGTTAATTAATCTTGCCAAGCAACAAATAACAGATGCAATTACCCAACAGGAATTTCTAGAATTGATAGAAACGATAATAATTTACAAATTCCCTTTGAAAAGTCGGAAGGAGATTGAGCAAATGTTGGGATTAAGCGAGTTAAAGCAAACCAAGGTTTATCAAGAAGCTAAGTTAGAAGGTAAGTTAGAGGGCAAGTTAGAGGGTAAGTTAGAAGCAGTTCCTTTTATGTTGAGCTTAGGTGCAACCGTAGAACAAATAGCGGAGGCACTAAAGTTAGATATAGAGTCAGTGAGACAGGTAGCAGAATCTACAAAAACAATACAGGAAAAAAGTGGCGAATCGGACACTGCTAAATAATTCATCTTTGTTTATTCGTCTTTACATTCAGAATAGGCTTTTGAACTTGGCGTAAAAAATTTTTATCCCAAATGTTAGTTTTTTAGAGACACTGGGTATTCTCTTAACAGGAGGCTTGCTGGTACTTAAGTATTTACCGCAGTGACTGTTGAAATATGGCTAGTTCTGGAGAAGAATACCTAGTTGTCCACCGTAAAAAAATAGAGCGACGACAAAGGATTTTGACTTTGGTGTCAATTGTATCTTTTGTCGGCTCTGGGGCGTTTGCTATAGTTCCTACACTGCAACAGGCTATTCAGAATCCCCAACCAGTTATCCCTGCTGCTGAGTCTTCATTTCGACAACAAGCCCAGGGTTTCGAGTTGGTTTTACAGCGAGAACCAGAGAACCAAGTCGCGCTAGAGGGGTTGGTAAATACACGGTTAAATTTGAAAGATTTCAAGGGTGCTATTGAACCTTTGGAGAAATTGGCGAATCTGCATCCAGAACGGCAAGATTACAAAGTTGCATTGAAGCAGTTGAAGAAACAAGTGGGTAATAAAGGCGATCGCTAAGCCTCTATAACTATTAAAAACATAAAAAATCTTAGTTATTTATACATTTGACACTAAGTAAAAAACATGACTAAACATATACTGTTATCTACAGAAGATCCGGGTGTTGGTGGAGTTGCACAATACAATAATTCACTTCTGTCTGGATTAGCAAGATTAGGTTATCAAGTAACCAGTCTCCAACCTCAGTTATTTGATGATAGTTTAATCTCTCACCAAAAACAGTTAGATATTCAGTATTTATGGCGAAACGAGGATACGCTTCAGAATTTGCCGCAGATTTTGACTCAACCAGGTAACAAACCAGAACTGTTAATTTGCAGTAATTCCAATCCTTTTTCTAATTTGGCTATCAAACAAATTGCTATTAGACTGGGAATACCATACATCGTTGTTGAACATCTTGTTGAGCCTCATTTAGCAGAGCAATTTGGTGCTTACTTGGACGAGTTATTATATCAATATAAAAAAGCCAATTCTGTAATTGCAGTTTCATATGACAATTTAAAGTTATTGCATGAAAAATTTAAACTTCCCAAAGATAAGGGACAGGTGATTTATAATGGTAGACCTTCAGAATATTTCAGTCCCAACAACTTATCGTTGCGCGAAAATCTGCGCCAAGTTTTTAGTATTCCTTCAGAAGCTATAGTGTGCTTCACAGCTGCTCGTATAGAAACTAGAAAAGGCTATCAGTATCAATTGGAAGCAATTAAGCAGCTGATGTATAGCCCAGTGTGGTCTAATCTTTACTTCGTCTGGGCTGGTGCTGGAATTTTTGAGCCACAACTTGAAAAAGAACTTCAACAAGCAGTTGATAAACTAGGAATTAGTGACAAAATTATTTTTTTGGGACAGCGATCTGATATATCTGATTGGTTGAATGTTGCTGATATTTTTGTCTTTCCTTCAATGTTAGAAGGAATGCCATTATGTGTGATTGAGGCAATGGCAAAGGGACTACCTGTGATAGCTTCAAATGTTAGCGGAATTCCGGAGGAATTGGGTGAAACGGGTAAATTGCTTACTGATCCCAAAATTGATCCGCAAGCCACAGTTAGAGAATTAGTAGCAGCAATTCAAGAATTGGTTATAAATCCCGATTTACGTCTGTCAATTGGTCAGGGTTGTAAACAAAGAGCAGAAGCAATATTTAGGGAAGAACGGATGATTCAAGAAACGGTAAAAGTGATAGAAAAAGCACTGTTACCTGTTGGAGATTATGTGTCACCTGGATTTGAAATTATTCGACCTGACCAAAGTTTTCCTAATATGATTATGGGAGATACAAAAACCTCTGGTTGGTCTTTCCTGCGTCGAGATATTGCTCATAATTGGTATGTAGATCGGCGACAACCAGGTATTGGATTTCTCAATCGTGATGAAGCTCATATTATTTATAATACAGCCTTGAAATTTAAGGGTAAGAAAAGTTTAGAAATTGGTTGTTGGTTAGGGTGGTCAGCTTGTCATTTAGCATTGGCAGGAGTGGAGTTAGATGTAGTTGATCCACTATTAGCTAAACCTGAAATTTATGAAAGTGTTAGTAACTCACTCAAGAGTGCAGGTGTCCTTAATTCAGTTAATCTTGTAGCTGGTTATAGTCCACAAAAAGTAGAAGAGTTAGCAGATCGATTAAAACGTAAATGGTCGTTGATTTTTATTGATGGAAATCATGATGCATCAGCACCCCTCAATGATGCAATTATCTGTGAACAATTTGCAGAAGCAGATGCTTTAATCCTGTTTCATGATTTAAATTCCCCTGATGTAGCCCAAGGCTTAGACTACTTAAAACACAAGGGGTGGAACACAATGGTTTATCAAACCATGCAAATTATGGGAGTTGCTTGGCGAGGGAATATTGAGCCTGTGCAGCATCAACCCGATCCAAAAATTTATTGGCATTTACCAAAGCATTTACAGCATTATTCTGTTAGTGGCGTCTCAGCAAATGAAGTGATAAGTTTCCAACAAGTAGAAGAAATGATGCAACAAGCGATCGCCTTACTCCAAAACGGAAAATCTGTGGAGGCAATGCGAACAGCTGAAAAAGCTGCTTCACAAGGCATTTATGTACCAAACATGCATTTGATCAGGTCGATCTGCTTGTGTAATGTAGGTAGAAACGAAGAAGGTTTTCAAGCAGTAAAAGAAGAATTAGCATTAAATGCAGCAAATCAGCAAGCTCAACACCATTACAAAGCTTTAGCTAGCGTACTTTCTAAGCCAGTCACCACTAAAATACCAAACCATGAACGTCCGTGGCGGACAACCCTTCCACGAGAAACAATGCTGTCAATTCAACACGCCTCGCATAACTATTCCTATCGAGGTGTGCCGATGATTAAAAATCCTTTTGATTTTGCACTGTACCCTCTTTTACTTTGGACTTTAAAACCACGCACAATTATTGAAATTGGTTCTAAGGATGGTGGTAGTGCTTTATGGTTTGGAGATATGCTAAACAACTTTGGCATAGATGGTCACATCTATTCCATAGATATTGTTAAAGTCACTTCAGTTGAACATCCTCGCGTAACTTATATGGAGGGTAATGGCAGGGCATTACATGAAATTTTAACACCAGATTTCCTTAATTCATTACCACGTCCTCTACTTGTAATAGAAGATGCTGACCATACTTATGATACTAGTCATCATGTCTTAGAATTCTTTCATCCGTATATTAAACAGGGAGAATATATTGTTATCGAAGATGGAATTATCTCTGATTTAATTCAAGACTCTGAATGTAATAGCGGACCACATAGAGCATTGAAAGAGTTCCTAGAAACTTACCCAAACCAATATGAAATTGATGGGGATTTCTGTGACTTTTTTGCATATAACCTTACTTGGTGTACCAATGGTTTTCTCAAAAAAAGAGCCAATATAACAACCAAAAATAAAAATTTTCCTATCTGCGCGAAATTTTACTCAACAATTATTGTTGATGGTGTATTCTTTCAACTCTATCAAACTGGTATTGCTCGTGTTTGGCAATCATTGTTAGAAGAATGGACAAAAAACAGTTTTGCTAAACACATAATTGTACTTGACCGCGCTGGAACCGCTCCCAAAATTCCTGGTATTAGATATCGTAGTGTACAAGCTTATAACTATAACAATACTGATGCTGATAGGGAAATGTTACAGCAAGTGTGCGATGAAGAAGGTGCGGATTTATTTATCTCTACTTACTACACAACGCCAATTACAACACCTTCTGTATTGATGATACATGATATGATTCCAGAAATTTTTGGGTGGAATCTAGAGAATTCCATGTGGCGAGAAAAGCATTATGGAATTCGTCATGCAACAGGATATCTAGCTGTTTCGGAAAACACAGCCAAGGACTTGGTAGCCTATTTTCCTGATATTCATCTAGACTCTGTAATTATTGCCAAAAATGGTGTTAATCATCAAATATTCATACCAGTTTCTCAAGAAAAGGTTAAGCAATTTAGAAACAAATATGGTGTACCCAAACCCTATTTCCTTTTAGTTGGTGCTGGGGCTGGTTATAAAAATAGTATTTTGTTCTTCCAGTCTTTTTCTCAACTTGCAGTTAGCTACGGATTTGATATTGTTTGTACGGGAAGTGGTGGTCTATTAACACCAGAATTTAGAACATATACATCAGGTATTGTTATACATATGTTGCAACTGAGTGATGAGGAATTAGCAACAGCTTATTCTGGTGCAGTTGCGTTAGTCTATCCTTCTAAGTATGAAGGTTTTGGAATGCCCATAATAGAAGCAATGGCTTGCGGTTGTCCAGTTATCACTTGTCCTAATGCTTCACTTCCTGAAGTAGCAGGAGAAGCAGCCATATATATTAAGGATGATGATGTACAGGGACTAGCAGATGCGCTTTGCGAAGTCCAAAAACCTAGTGTTCGTCAATCATTAATTGCAGCGGGTTTAGAACAAGCGAAAAAGTTTTCCTGGTCAAAAATGGCAAACATTGTCAGTTCGGCATTGATTGATGCTACACTTCTGCCTTTAAATCTCAAGGAAATTAATTTAATTATTTTTCCAGATTGGTCGCAGCCAGAAGAATCACTCTGCTTGGAGTTGGAAAGAGTGATTAAAGCGATCGCCACTTATCTTGATAGTCAACCGATTACTCTGTTAATAGACACAAGTAACATTGCCACCGAGGATGCGGAACTATTGTTATCTGGTATAACGATGAATCTTCTGATGCAAGAAGATTTAGATGTCACTGAGAATCTAGAAATTTCTCTTGTAGGTAATTTAGCTGATATTCAGTGGGACGCTTTGTTATCTCGCATCCATGCCAGAATTGTGTTGGAACACGAAAATCAAAATGCGCTTATCCAAGCAAAATCACAAAATCTGACATCTTACGAAATAGACGAATTTAGCAAAGCACAAGCTGAACAGTTTTTTTTTACTTGAGTCAGAAATTTTTCCAAGAGGGAAGATGGCAAGAGGCAGCCAAGAAATATCAAAAATACTTAGAAATTCACCCAGGAGATGCAGAAATTTATTGGAATTTAAGCCATTGCTATAGACAGTTAAACCTTATAGATGAATATTTTGGTACTCTTCAGCAAGGAATTGAACTTTACTCTACAGACGCTAGGTTGCATTTTTCATTAATAATCGACTTGCGGCGTTATGGACGTATTCAAGAAGCCATCGTAAGTTCAGAAAAGGCTAGCCAATTCTTACCTCATGACTACACTTTTCAAATTCTCAAACATTTAACGGTTCCGTCAATATACGAAAATCAAGAAGAAATTAAGTTTTATCGCCAGCGTTTTACTCAAGGACTGCAAAACTTAATTCAGGAAACATCTCTCAAAACCCCTGAAGAGAAAAATAGTGCTTTAGCAGGTATCGGTCGGCTCACAAACTTTTATCTATCGTATCAGGCGCAAAATGATATAGATTTACAACGCCAATATGGAAAGTTAGTGCATGAAATTATGGCAGTTAATTATCCACAATGGGTTGTGCCTCTATCTATGTCCAAGCTTCAGCCTCATCAAAAAATTCGGATTGGTTACGTTTCACATTATCTACATTCTTATAGTGGCACACTTTGGTTAACTGGCTGGCTGCGTTATTGCGATCGCCAAAGCTTTGAAATTTACTGTTACTATACAGGTAATGATCCAGATCCCATTACACAACAGTTTCAAGAATATAGTGATGTTTTTCACCATATTCCTTACAATTTATCAGCAGCCTGCGAACAAATAATTGCTGATAGGTTACATATCCTAGTTTTTCCTGAAATTGGTATGGACGCGCAAACCATGCAAATGGCTGGTCTGCGGCTTGCGCCTGTGCAATGCGTTGCTTGGGGACATCCGGTAACTACTGGCTTACCTACAATTGATTACTTTTTATCTAGCGAGTTAATGGAACCGGAAAATGCCCAAGAACATTACTCAGAAAACCTAATTCGTTTGCCTAATATTGGTGTTTCTTACCCCAAACCATATATTCCACCAGTCATCAAAACCCGCTCAGATTATCAGTTACAAGATGATGCGGTCATTTATTTATGTTGCCAAGCTCCTTTTAAATACCTGCCGCAATATGATTTTATTTTTGCAGAAATTGCTCGCCTTGTTCCCAAAGCCAAATTCGTATTTTTGCGTGGCAATTTACTTCGGGAACGTTTGAACCGTGCTTTTGCAGGAGTGGGTCTTAACAGTGAGGATTACTGTGTCTTCCTCACTATTCCAGAACGACTGGATTATCTGATGATTAACTTACTTTCAGATGTTTATCTAGACACTTTTTGCTGGTCTGGTGGTAATACTACCCTAGAGGCGATCGCTTGCAACCTTCCTATTGTTACATGTCCAGGGGAATTTATGCGCGGTCGTCACTCTTACAGTTTCCTAAAAATGCTAGGAGTGACAGACACCATCGCTAAAAATGAAACGGAATATATCGAGATTGCTGTCAAATTAGGACTAAACTCAGTTTGGCGACACAGCATAGCAGAACGAATGAGTCAGAGTCACGAGCGTCTTTTTGACGATAAAGTTTGTGTCGCAGCTTTAGAAACCTTTTATAAACAGGTCGTAGAAGAAGTTTGTAGTAAGCACTTCAGTGCTTAATAATATCTTATATTGGAGGGCTGAAGCCCTCACTACAAACCTATCCTTCAATATATCTCTGCCACATTTGCTCGTAAGCCTTCTCCATCTCACGAGTAAACTGCTTACCATTCCACAGAGGTGCTGTTTTTCTCGACTGTTTCAATTTCCAAGCAATTTGTTGTCGTAAAGCCTCATCCTTCCCTAAACGCACACCCCACTCTACATATTCTTCATCTGTCCAGGCAATGCCTTCTGTAATGCCAGCATTAATCATCATGGTGTAGCTGTTACGTGCAGCAAATTGCTCACCTACTCTTGTCACCATAGGAATGCACATCCACAGGGTTTCTAGGGTTGTTGTGGCTCCATTATAGGGATAAGTATCTAAAATTACATCTGCAATGCCTAAATTAGCTCGGTGAATTGATTCTGAAGGAACACCTGGAAGAAATCGTAGTTTTGAGCAATCAACACCTTCTTCTTCTGCCAGCTGATAAAAGAATGTTTTAATAGATTCTTCGTCAGATATTCCTTTAATCAAGAAGTAGCTATTGGGAACTTCTTTAATAATCCTCAATTGTAGTTTTGTGATATCTGGATGTCGCTTGAAGCCTCGCTGACCACAAAAATATACTACTGCATCATTAGGAATATCTAATTGATCGCGACGTATTGTAGGTACACCTACCTCAAAACCATCCACAGCAATATAGGTTTGAGGTAAACGCCAAATTTTTTCCCTGTAGTATTCCTGTGCTGATTCTGGTAAAACATAAGGGTCAGCAATAAAATAATCTACTGATGGACTGCCGGAAGCATCCCAACCCAACCAAGTAGCTTGTATTGGTGCGGGTTTACATTGTACAACTTCACAGGTAGTATCTAAAGTAATGCTATCTAAATCAATTAATATATCAATTTCATCTTGAAAAATTTGTTCTGCCACAGACCAAACATTGGTTGATTTATATGCTTTATCTACCTGATCAATATACCATTGGTGCAGAAAATCTAACATATTATCTGCGCCCATAAAATAGCCATTGATTTGAAATCTTTCTCGGTCATGATGTTGAAATATCCATCTGGCTAGCCAACCGACAGAATGTGTTCTTAGACAATAAGATATGTATCCTATCTTTAATTTTTTATTAGCTCCACCTTGTTGTTTACTCTGTAAGTGACCCTGAGAATATTTTTCTATTTTTTCCTTACCATAAACAGCATTATTATCATTACACAACTTAAGTATTTGGTTTTGAACTTTTCTATTTTCCTGCAAATTATCTTCAATATAAGGTGCGAAATAATTAGCACCTAACAGTCTAACTATCTTAATTTGCTCTAAGTCTTGGGGATTTTCTTTTATAATTTGTGCTATTAAATCTTGCTGTTTACGATTTACAGCACAAGATTCTTCCCAATAACCACCAGCGCTAATCAAACCGCGTAGTATCTGGCGATTGGCAAATATTTTGTCTGGCAAATAATCTACTAAAAAATAGAATAATTTAGCAGTTTCTATACCCAAGTCAAAATTACCTTCATTTTGGTAAAAAGCTGTTAAATGACCTAAAACTTCAGTGTTTTGAGGATCTAAACGTAAATAAAGTTTAGCTAAACTTATTGCTATGTCTGAATGTCCATGAGAGTAAGCAATATCTACAGCGGCGGGTAATATTATACTTCTGAGAGTTTGTAGATTGTCTACAAAATAAGGTAAACTGGCTTCCAATAACTCTTGAGAAGAAGACTCTAAATACGCATAATCTAAAAGATTCCGCAAAACTAGCGTTAACAATTTTAAATTAACTTCTATCTGCGGTTCTGATCGGAGTATTTCAATTAAACCATATTCTTGTAAATCATCACTTTTATATGTTTTGGATTCTATGGATAGTTGTACAAGATGCAATAAATTGTGAACATCTTTAGGAAAAAGTTCTTTAATACTTTGTCTAATCTTCCAAGCAAGTGAATATTCTTCTAGCCTTTCTTGACGTTCTACTTCTGTGGTTAATATTTCTCTTAATTCTGCATTCTCAGCCCCGACTTGTTCTGGCTCTCCTTCCATCATTGCCATGAACCAAGTCGTCTGGGCTTCTACTTCTTGCCCCTGTAACAACAAAATTAAACCTAAATGCCAATAGTGGGACTTGACATCGGGTTCTTTAGAAATTGCTTGCTCGTAAATACTAGCAGCCTGAAGGTAGTTACCTTGGAGTATCAACTCATACCCTTTTTGTTGCGATTTAACTTGAGGATTAATAAAAGCAGATTTATCCATATCATTTCACTCAATACATAAGACAAAAGTGAGTAGTGTAAAGGCTACTCACTCCTACAAAACATCAGTCATTTCTGGCTATAATTTTCAGAAAAATCTGCTTGATTTTTCCTTATCTAGCTAAACTTTTGTAATCGCCTTCACAACCATCAACTTTTTTGATGTCCTTTTGGGCGACAGTCTTGATAGCATCTTCAAACTTGTCTTTTTTGGTAGGATCTGGAGATTCACAAGCTATTGCTACTGTCAGTGCTTCAGAAGTAGCACCATCACCTTTTATAGTACCTACTGCTCCGTAGTATGATTTCAACGCATTTTTATAAGCTGTGGCATAAACAAGTCCATACCCAGTAGTAGCTTCTGTAACAACAGAGTAGAAGAAATTTTCAGTTTGGCTTTTAACCCCTACTTGCAATGTTGACATATCTTTGGCAAAACCTTGGTATTCCAAGTAGAAAGCTTGTTGAGCACGGTTGATAGTACCGATATTGTTCTTAGCTTCAGCTTGCTTCGCTTTGTTCACCTGACCCAGTAGTGAAGGTAACGCGATCGCTGCTAATACACCGATAATAATTACTACCACCAATAATTCAATAAGTGTAAAACCTTCATCGCTTTTTTTCTTACGGCCGTTGAGGTGTTGCAGAAATTTGGCTTGCAGTTCTGGCTTAAGCATGTGTTTCTCCTTACAGTGGGTATGTTATAGGTGATTGCTGTGTTATAGATGTAACTTACCCACGCGCGATCGCTTTCATATCACTGTGGTAAAAAATATTTCACGTCAACGCGGAAAAGGGAGATGGGGAGATGGGGAGATGAGGAGATGGGGAGTGTGAGGAGTAGTAAATAACCAACCAACTACTAACAACCAACCACTAACCACTAACCAAAATCTTTTGTTATGTTATATTAAACGTAGTCGTTATGAGTTTATTTATCTTAACCATCATGACCAACCCAAATGTAGAAAACGTGGTAATTATAGGTTCTGGGCCAGCGGGGTACACAGCTGCTATTTACGCGGGACGCGCCAACCTGAAACCAGTTGTATTTGAGGGCTTCCAAGCCGGGGGTTTGCCTGGTGGACAGTTGATGACAACGACTGAAGTTGAGAATTTTCCTGGGTTTCCCCAAGGGATTACCGGGCCGGAACTGATGGATCAGATGAAGGCTCAGGCGGAGCGTTGGGGAGCTGAGCTATATACTGAAGATGTGATTGAAGTAGACTTGCGCCAGCGTCCGTTTACTGTTCGCTCAGAGGAACGAGAATTTAAAGCCCACAGTTTAATTATTGCCACAGGTGCAACGGCAAAACGACTGGGACTACCTTGTGAGGAACAGTTTTGGAGTCGGGGTATTTCTGCTTGTGCGATTTGCGATGGTGCTACGCCGATTTTCCACGGGGCTGAATTGGCTGTGGTGGGTGCTGGCGACTCGGCGGCGGAGGAAGCGATTTATCTGACCAAGTATGGTTCTAAAGTAAATTTGCTGGTACGTTCCGACAAGATGCGGGCTTCTAAAGCTATGCAAGACCGCGTTTTGAGTAACCCAAAAATCCAGATACATTGGAACAGCGAAGCCGTGGATGTGTTCGGTAACGGTCACATGGAAGGGGTGAAAATCCGCAATAATAAAACCGGCGAAGAAAGCGAACTGCACGTTAAGGGTTTATTTTACGCGATTGGTCACACTCCCAATACTTCTTTGTTTAAGGGACAATTAGAACTGGATGAGGTGGGTTACGTTGTTACCAAGCCTGGTTCACCAGAAACAAGTGTAGAAGGCGTTTTTGCTGCTGGCGATGTGCAGGATCACGAGTATCGTCAGGCAGTTACCGCTGCTGGTAGTGGTTGTATGGCGGCGATGCTGGCAGAACGTTGGTTGTCTGCTCATGGTCTAATTCAGGAGTTTCATCAGGTGTCGCAAACTCCAGATAATGAATTACAGCCTCAGCCAGCTGCAAACAAAACTCCCACTGACACCGAATTTGATATTAATGCGACGCGCCATGAGGGAGGTTATGCTCTCAGAAAGCTTTTCCACGAGAGCGATCGCCTTATTGTTGTCAAATATGTCGCCCCTGGTTGCGGCCCTTGTCACACCCTCAAACCCATATTAAATAAAGTGGTAGATGAATTTGACGGCAAAATTCACTTTGTCGAAATTGACATCGACAAAGACCGAGATATTGCTGAGAATGCAGGTATCACTGGCACACCAACAATCCAGTTCTTTAAAAATCAGGAACTGTTAAAAGAACTCAAGGGGGTAAAGCAAAAGAGCGAGTATCGGCAGTTGATTGAAAGTAATTTGTAGCCGCTGCGCGAAGCAAAAACCTCTGTAGAGACGCGAAATTTCGCGTCTCTACATTTGTATAATTCTCGTCGTCAAAATTAGATTTGAGATTGTTACAACCACAGATGCACACAGATAAATCATCGGTGTGTATCTGTGTTTATCGGTGGTCGAATTTTATTAAAACAGAAATGAAGGTGCGTTAAACTTCGTTAACGCACCCTACTTTATACTTGACAAAATTGCTCTCAAGCCTCAACACTCATAACTCAAATCTGATTTTTCAGACGCGTCATGGTGCGTCTTTCCCAAACCTATGACTGTTGTAAAAACTCAACTACCAAGATTTTTTAGTTTTGTTAAGAATCCCAACCTTTCTCAGCAATTGATGCTTGTGGGGTTAGTAATAACAATTTTATTTATGTTCCTAGCGGTGTTTGCTCCTCTATTTCAGGCTTGGGGATGGCTGCAAGACCCCACAGATTTCTTAAGTAACCCCATTCATAGCCCACCTTCATCGAAGTATTGGTTTGGTACCAGTCGCCTCGGCTATGATGTCTTCTCGCGTACGCTATTTGGCGCACAAGCAGCATTGCAAGTGGTTTTGCTGGCAACAGCGTTGAGTATGGTTGTTGGTGTGCCTTTGGGCATGGTGAGTGGCTATGTTGGCGGTAGATTAGATAAGATACTGCTGTTTCTGATGGATAGCATTTACACTCTACCGGGGCTACTACTTTCGGTAACGCTGGCATTTGTGGTGGGACGAGGGATATTCAATGCAGCGATCGCCATTAGTATTGCTTACATTCCCCAATACTACCGTGTTGTTCGCAATCACACAGTGAGCGTGAAAACAGAAGTATACATAGAAGCTGCCCAAGCGATCGGCGCTAACACCTGGCAGGTGCTTTCTCGCTATCTATTTTTCAACGTCATTCAAAGCGTACCCGTACTATTTACCCTCAACGCCGCCGATGCAATTCTAGTTTTAGGAGGTTTGGGCTTTTTAGGTTTAGGATTACCGGAAGAATTCCCAGAATGGGGACGCGACTTAAAACAAGCTTTAGAAGCCCTACCTACAGGGATTTGGTGGACTACCCTTTTCCCAGGATTAGCGATGACATTGATGGTGGTAGGGTTATCACTACTAGGTGAGGGGTTAAATGAATTTGTCAATCCTCGTTTAAGGAAAGAAAATGGAATTCGGAAATAGTCAAGGGATTGGGGATCGGGGATCGGTTATTTTCTTTCCAATCCCCAGTCCCCAGTCCCTAATCCCTAATCCCTGTATATTTGTGAGAGATGCTTGTGAAAGATAACCTTTCTTTAGTTGCTGCCGCTGCTGGTGGTTTTATGCTTTCCGTCGCTCTAGCTGGTATCTTACGAGGAGCACCAGTTACATCTTGGCAGGTGCAAGCAAATGTCGGTTCAACTCCAGTAATGTATGTAAGAGCTACACCAAACACAAATGAAATCATTCAGAAAAATAGTCACCACAGATAAAATTACTCTTTTTACTTAGCCTGGTGTCTTGATTTTTGACTGTTGACTTTGAACTTGTTATGACGCCAGAAGTAATTGGTATTGACTTAGGGGGAACAGCAATTAAGCTGGGGCGATTTACAGTTGATGGCACTTGCCTAAAATCTTTAACTGTTGCGACTCCCCAACCAGCAACCCCAGAAGCAGTAATAGCAGTGATGGTAGATGCGATCGCACAACTCGATCCTGAAAATCAGGCTGTTGCCATTGGTGTTGGTACTCCTGGCCCTGCGGATGCAGCTGGACGCATTGCCAAAGTCTCCATTAACCTGCCAGGATGGCACGATGTCCCCCTTGCTGATGCTTTAGAAGCGAAAATTGGCAAACCTGCTATTGTTGCTAATGATGCCAATTGTGCTGGTTTAGGGGAAGCTTGGTTAGGAACCGGTCGCCACTTTCAAAATTTCATCTTGCTGACTTTAGGAACAGGCGTTGGTGGTGCGATTATCCTTGATGGCAAATTGTTTATAGGGCATTACGGGGCAGCTGGCGAGTTAGGTTTAATCAGCTTCAACCCTAATGGGCCAATCTGTAATAGTGGTAATCAAGGTTCTTTAGAACAGTATGTTTCTGTCATCGCAATCCGCCGCCGCACTGGAAAAGAACCAGCCGAATTGGGGGCTTTAGCAAAAGCAGGAGACGCCAAAGCTTTGACATTTTGGCAAGAATACGGTAGAGATTTGGGTACCGGTTTAACAAGTTTAATGTACGTGCTAACGCCAGAAGCGATCGTCATTGGTGGCGGTGTCAGCGCTAGCGCCGAATTTTTCTTACCAGCTGCCAAAGCCGAAATTGAGAAGCGAGTTTTACCCACCTCTCGCGTAGGTTTGCAAATCTTGCCAGCTGAGTTAGGTAATAGTGCAGGCATGTTGGGTGCAGCAAAATTGGCATGGCAGAAGGTTAGAGGGGGGAGTGGGAGATGGGGAGATGGGGAGATGGGGAAAATAACTAATGACCAATGACTAATGACTAATGACTAATGACCATTGACCAATTCAATTTTTTGCAAATCTTGCAGTACTTCGGTGGCAGATTGATAGCGATCGCTAAAATGGTAGCGCACCATCTTATCTAAAATCGCTGCCAATTTTTCGCTAACTTTCGTCCCATGACGCCATTCTATAGTGCCAGTTTCGGGATGAGGATGAAGTTCGTGTGGCATTATCCCGGTTATTGCTTGAATGGCAATCATCCCCAAAGCGTAAATATCGCTGCACAAGCGGGGATGACCTGCAAATTGTTCTGGTGGTGCATAACCCCGCGTACCAATAGCTACTGTTGCCAATTCGGTCTGTTCCGCTGTTGGTGGTTGCATCATCTTGACTGCACCAAAGTCAATAAGCACCAAGCGATTATCCGTATCGCATCTAATAATATTACTCGGTTTGATATCTCGATGAATGACGCGATGTTCGTGAACAAACGCCAGAACTTCTAAAATCCCTTTAAGCATCTCGATGACAAAAGATTCATTTTGTACGTCATGATTTGGTGGTAATTCTTCACTGAGGGCATGTCCAGAAATATATTCTTGTACTAAATAAAATTCATTATTTTCTTCAAAATATGCCAGTAGTTCTGGAATTTGATGATGTTTCCCCAGAACTTCTAAAATTTCTGCTTCTGCATCAAATAATCTTCTGGCAACTTGCATAAATTTTGTATCTCTGCGGGCTGGCATTAGTTGTTTCACCACACAAATAGGACTGCCTGGGCGCTGCGTATCTTTTGCTAAATAAGTACAACCAAATCCACCCGAACCAAGTACTTTTGTGATTTGGTAACGTCCACCTAAAATAAAGTCACCAGTTGTTTTTTCCGTGTTATCAAGCGTGGTAGAAGAGTGAACGTGCTTGTCGTAGATGTGTGTAGTTTCTTTTAACAGTGTATTTAACTGTTCTATGGCTTCTTTTTGTTTTTCAACTTGCTGGATAATTACTTTAGTTTGTTGTTGAGTTTGGTAGCTAGTGTAAGCCATAACACTAACACTACTCAAGACAACAGCTAGAGCAGGCGGTATCAAAGGCATCCACACCCCTTGCAAAAACAACAAATAGCACACACCCACCAAGCCACTCAAAGATACGCCACCAGCCAAACCCAGGCGCAAGGGATATTGCAACTGCCATGCTAAGACACTACCCACTAATGCCCAGCCCAACACCCATAAAGCTTCTACCCAGTCGGGTAAGTACCAAATAAGGGGTCGCTCATTCAGTACTGCACTGATAATCTGACTCGCCATCTGTGCATGAATGAAGACAGCTGGCATTCTCGGTGGATGCTGTGGTGAAGCGCTGTAGGGTGTATAAAAGCCCGGATGGAGGCTACGGGCAGTAGTACCGACGATAACGAGACGATCTTTTACCCAATTGGGATCTACCCGACCTTGCAAAACTTGTGTAACAGTTACTTGTTGGGCAAAATGAGAGGGATCGCGGTAATTTAGAAGTATTTGATAGCCCCTTGCATCTATGTTTTCATAGCCACCTGAATTCTCTTGCAAAGGTGGAAATGAATTTTTACCCAAGTAAAAATGTCCTGTGTCGGTAAAATCGAATTCGATACCTTGTCTTTCTAAATAATTAATTGCTAGTAAGGCAGCAAATGAAATTTGTGTTGTACATTTTTTGTCATTGGAACCAGCAAATAACAAACTGCGACGAACAACGCCATCATCGTCAGAAATTACATCGCTAAAGCCGACTTGGTTAATTGGGAAATTTGGCGGCGGTGGAATTTCTGAGCTATCTATGCTGCTGAATGTACAATAAGTAATAACGTTATCCAGATTTTTAAGACTAGCCCCCAAATTTTTCTGTTTAGAACGGTCGATACTTAACCCAATCACACGCGGTTGATAGGATTGTAATTTCGCCAACAATTGATTGATAGTGTTATCTGGCAGAGAAATAGCTTCTGACTTTAAATCATCTTCAGTAACGGTAACTAATAAAATCCGAGGGTCTAATGCTTCAGGGGGGCGTAGCCGCAACATCTGGTCATAAGCGCTTAATTCCCAAGCCTGCAACCATTTTAGATGGCGAATACCCAGTATTAACATGGTGACTCCCACACTGGTTACAAGAATAGTTTGCAGCCAGTTTTTAGTGGTAGTGTCCTGAGGACGCTTATCTTTTGTGAAAGTAGCACGAAATTTCCTGAATAGTCCTGTAATCACAGTTTTGTGGCAAGTAGCCCAAATTTGGTAGATGGTGCAGACAGGGAATTACCCCAAGTATTCTCAATGTAGCAAGTTGTTGGTGGTTAGTAGTTAGTAGTTAGTTGTAGAGACGTGCCATGGCACGTCTCTACATTGGGTAGTGGTTAGCAATTGGCCATAATATCAAGTCCGGATCATCAATTTATGTCCCTACTGCGATGCTCCGAAGGAGCGGTCTTTGACCATCGCAACTATTAGGTAATACCCCAATTACCAATTACCCATTACCACACGGGCGGATAGTATAAGTGTTCAAACGGACATGATATCAGTCACTTGTAGTCTATCCACAGCAAGGCGATAATTAACGCTGTTGGTTTTGGCACAAAAAGGGAGAAAATTTATGGAGCACGACTTTAAAGCGCTGGCTGAACTTTACAAAAACGCGCTCCTCAACGATGTACTCCCATTTTGGGAAAAATACTCGCTCGACTGGCAGCAAGGCGGCTATTTCACCTGTCTGGATCGTGAAGGCAAGGTTTATGACACAGACAAATTTATCTGGCTGCAAAACCGCCAAGTTTGGACTTTTTCCATGCTTTGCAACCAGCTAGAAAAACATGAAAACTGGTTGAAAATCGCTAGCAACGGTGCTAATTTTCTCGCCCAACATGGTAGAGATGCCGACGGTAACTGGTACTTTGCCCTAACTCGTGAAGGCAAGCCACTGGTTCAGCCCTATAATATTTTTTCTGATTGCTTTGCCGCAATGGCATTTAGTCAATACGCCCTCGCCTCTGGTCAAGATTGGGCTAAGGATGTGGCTATGCAGGCTTACAACAACGTTTTGCGCCGCAAAGACAACCCAAAGGGCAAATATAACAAGACCTATCCCGGTACACGCCCGATGAAATCGTTGGCTGTACCGATGATTTTAGCCAACCTGACTCTGGAAATGGAATGGTTGCTGTCTAGCGAAACTCTTGAAAATGTTCTAGCTGCAACTGTTCAAGAAGTGATGACCGATTTTCTAGACCAGGAACGGGGACTGATGTACGAAAATGTTGCTCCTGACGGTTCGCACGTTGATTGTTTTGACGGACGGTTAATTAACCCTGGTCACGGCATCGAAGCGATGTGGTTCATCATGGATATTGCCCGTCGGAAAAACGACACTAAAACTATAAACCAAGCCGTTGATGTGGTGCTAAATATCCTGAATTTTGCTTGGGACAGCGAATACGGCGGATTATATTATTTTATGGATGCAGACGGTCATCCCCCGCAGCAACTGGAATGGGATCAAAAGCTGTGGTGGGTACATTTAGAATCTTTGGTTGCTCTGGCAATGGGTTATCGCCTGACGGGGCGTGAGGCATGTTGGGAATGGTATCAAAAGATGCATGATTACGCTTGGTCGCATTTTGCAGATCCAGAATATGGCGAGTGGTTTGGCTACCTTAATCGGCGTGGGGAAGTACTGTTGAATCTCAAAGGTGGCAAATGGAAAGGATGTTTTCATGTGCCACGTGCGTTGTATCTTTGTTGGCAGGAGTTTGAGGCGTTGAGTGCAAGGTCAGTTTAATTGGTGCTGATAGTTGCGGAATTAGAGAGGTGCTGGGCGATCGCTGAATAAGACCAAAATGCGATCGCGCTAATTAAATGATTGCGAATCTGGATTGTTGGAAGCGTAACGAGTAAGTGTTTCACGAGCTGCTTTTTGATGTTGTTCAACCAGTTTTGGAGGGGATCTAAACTCGGCATGACCCATGAATTTATAAACCCAACGACAAAATTCATCAAACGATCTTTCAGGCAATTTGACTGTGTAATCAACATAAGCAGGTTTCCCATCTTTAGTTTTTGGTCCTTTTTGAATTTTTTGATTTGGATGACGATTGTCACCCTCCAGAATATATCCCATCACCTCTGGGTAAAAACGAACAGTCACCTCCACAAACTCTAACTCTCCCCGCCTCTCTAGTTTCTGATCTTCTAATTTTCCGAGACTGAGCCCCCAACCAGCTTCCAAAAGCTGTTGTGCCACTTTGAGACTCTTCAGTTGAAGATCTGAACCTCGATCTTTACTAGACAGTATCTTAAAGTGGTCATTAAACCGATCAAGTCTAGATACTTCCAAGTGTCCAGTCTTGTAATCCTCGTGTAATAGATACCAAGCAATATCCGCATAGATAAGTTGCAGTGGATAAATATCAATGTACTTGGGGCTTCTATTTTTGTGGGGCTGCGACAACGAAGGAGTTGTATCGCCTGTCCTTTTACAATTGCTAATTCCAACTCCTCCATCTTCTCAAACAAAGTTTCCCGGTACTTATTTCGGGACATCATTTCTTCAGGGTTAGTATAAACAATAGAGTGAGCAATATGAGCTCGCACTGGATAAAACAATTCACTTTGCTGGTGTAGTCCCCCTAATCGTCGCGTTAGTCTTTGATAGATCTGGCTAATTTGAGGATCTTGCTGATACTCCGCTTGAGATTGGAGAGCATTCAGGGCTACTTGTAACTCTTCACGGTTCAATGCTCCAGTCCCGAGGTAATATCCATACCGATAGGGTCGCCGATCAAGAAGGCGATAGTGGCGAAGAATTTTCAGATCTTTGCGAATCGTGTGAATTGAATAGTCTGGTAGATCAATACCTATTTCTTTAGCTAACTCCTGGAGTTGCTTTATCACCGCGTGCATAGCATTGTGGTGATTTCCCGCACGTTTTGGATTCATTGGATCAACACAGCCGACACCGGGATATAATGCAAATGTACTAATCAGCAACATTAACCGCTCAAAAGTAGCAAGCGCGGTGTAAGGATGAGTTATAGTTCGCTGGCTCACCGTAAAGATGTCAAATTTAAGAAAGTATTATCTTTTAGTTTCCAGGATAGATGAAAACCTTGCCACAGTAGATTTCTCAAATATATTTTTTTTCAACCCCAATATCATGAATTATTAGCTTTTGGGCTAAGCATCTAGATAAGATTCTGTTCAAATACAGCGATATTAGAGGCTTAGAACAAATGCAGAATTGTCCTTCTTGTGGGTACAACCTACCCAGTGGAGAAAAATATTTTTACTGTCCGAATTGCCTAACGCAATTACGATGCAAGCAATGTCACACAGCATTAATCTCAGGTGCAAAAGGGTGTGTGATGTGTGGTACTCCCGTTGGTAAGGGAGAAGCAGTTTCACTGCTCGACAGTAGTAATGTTTCTAGCACTGCTATTAACACATTGTTGTTTGTAGAAAATAGTAGAGGTCACTCACGCGAATTTCGAGCTTCCTTAACTAATGAGGTAGGAACTGCCTTAGGTGGTGCTGCGCTTGCGGCAATTATAGGTGGTCGTGTCCCTTCAGTAAAATCCAATAACGGTCGTTCTGCAACCCGTGATGTCACCGAAGTAGAAGCACAACAACTCTCTTTGCTTGACTCTAACTTCGATCCTGGAGACAGCAAAACTGTAGTTGATGTTGCAGATCAGATACCTGCTGCACTCGGTTTGGATGCAGAGAAATTAAAACAAATATTTCGCTACAGTGGTGAACATTTGCAGCTTATGGAAACGCGACTGAAGGCTGCTAACAAATTAGATGCTGCACGGCGATTAACCCAGCTCGTTCTTTTATATGCGCTTGATGTTCAAGCTCGGAATGAAATTCCTCGCACCGAACTAAATGACATTCTCAGAAGAGTTGGACTGTATGACTCTAATACTGCGACATGGATTGGTAAGAGTGGGGATCTAATTGTTGAGAATGAAATGGTTGGACTCCGATTATCAGGACAAGAGAAAGCTCGAAAAGTTCTTGCTGAGGTTCTTGACTCCAATATCCCAAATAAGTGGAATCTGAGTACAGGAGCAGCCCGAGGTGGTAAATCAGTTTCTAAGACAGATGAGGATACGGAAAACACTACCAACAGTAGCAACCGTAAAAATAAGGTTTTTTCTAAAGATGTAGAGTCTTGGGTTGCTGCTTGGAAATTACTTGCTTTTGATATGGATATACTTGCGGCATTAAAAGAACGCTCGGTCACACAAAAGGGCTTCTTTGGTCTGTGGGCAATTACTAAGGCAACAAATAATGCTGAAACAGTAGTTTCCAGTTACAAGCTAGCACAGTTCTTATACTTAGGGCTGGGAATCAAAGTAGATGAACGTAACCTTGAACGTAGATTACAAGCAGCCTCTGGCAAAGGCAGCTTGATTAAAGTTCAAAGTGGATTCCAGTTACTAACACCAGGTGTGGCGGAAGTCGAGAAAGTAATGGGATTTATACAAAGCAATTCGCCAGATGATTCAACCTCAAACCATGATGAGGTGTAGCTATGCAATTGACATCTCATCAACTTATCCAAGAACTCTCAAAAATTGTTGATCCAAATCTTGCCCATGCAGTGGTTGAGTGTTATGTGGAAATGCAACAGCGTTTTCTTGCTGGTGATTGGCAGCCAACAGAGCTAGATGGAGGTAGGTTTTGTGAAGCAATTTCCCGCTGCCTGCTTCAAATGGATACCGGAAAGGTCGATCATACTAAGTTACCTGGTAAGGTTCGCGAGGATTTACTGGATAAGAACGGTCATCACAGATTGGGATACAAAGATCGATATCACATTGCTAAAGTCATTGAAGTAGTTTATAAATTCCGTTCCGATCGCGGTGCAGTTCACATCTCAACGGAGTACACAGCAAATTATATGGACTCAATGCTGGTACTCCATGCCAGCAAATGGATTTTTGCAGAATTTTTGCGTTTGGCTTGGAATCAGGATCGTCAAGTTGTTGCAGAAGTTATTGCTCAGATTGTTCAATTGGAACACTCTATTATTCACGAACTTGATGGAAAACCGTTAGTTTTAATTAAGGATATTTCTGCAATAGATGAGGTGTTACTCCTCTTGTTTCATGCAGATAATAATCGTTTAAGTCGTACCGAATTGCGTGAACAGGCTGCCAATCAAAAACCTCAAACTGTGAGTGTTGCAATATCAAGGTTGATTAGGATAAAAGATATTCGACCTATTGGTACCAATGAAGTTGCCCTTACACCCAATGGACAGAAACGAATTATTGAGCAAATACTACCCAAACTCCAATCCCAGAAGAACTAGCTTTGTACCCATATGAAAAAGCGATCGGGTTAAAGTTGTGGAAATTAATCGGAATACGGGTTAATTTAGATACTAGGTAGCCAAGCTAAATGTTAAACTGGGGAGCTTGGTCTTTCAGATGAGAGTAAATAATTTTGTACTTTCTGTGCTGAGGGTGTTCTGTATATGGTGAAATTACAGCTGTAAGGATGAGTTATTTATGGAAAGTAGTAAGGAGTTATTTGACTATTGGTATAATAGGGTGCAGTTGAAGAACTATCCGCTGATAGAATCATCGGAACATGTCAAGACGCATGAGTTACGTCACGAATGCACTAATTATGATGACCTTCGCCAAAGCAATGAAGTCCAGGTACTCGAGGAACCAGAGAGAAGCAAGGTAATCGCTATTATAAAGTATGAGTGTACTGCCCGTGTTTTACAAGAGAGAGCAAGAATTCTTCGGGAAAGAGCAAAACAGTACGAAGATGATTGTAATCAACTAAACCAAGAGCGTTCTCGTCTTGCCAAGCTTATTAAGCTTCTCCAAGAAAAACTGTTTGGCAAGGACAAAGAAATCAAAAAATTAGAAGCTCAAGTTGCCGCCTTGCAAGCACGTAACGAAGCACTGCAAAGTGAGGTTGAGAAGAGTAAAGCTTATAGCGACCTACTTCAAGAATTTGAAAAACTCAAGAAACAGTACGAACAAGTCCAAAAAAGAAGACAGGAATTAGCTAAGAATAATCAGAGTTTAGGCGGAAGAGTTGCCCATACACAAAGATTTAGGAGAGAGCGGGACGAAGCAAGAGTAATAATTGAAGATCAAAAATATCAAATCAAGAATCTTATTCAGGAAAATACAAGGCTTCGTGAAGAATTATCAAAGTATATAAATGCATAAACTGAAAAATAAATCAGAGCCAAGGAAATGAAACTATATGAATTAAAAAGCAAAGTTTTTAAATTGGCTGAAGTCAATACGACTAAGCAGCTTAAGACTCGATATGAAGAAATTAGAGTGCTGGATCTGCGCTACAAAGTATCTTGGGAAAAAGCACTTATTATCATCCAGAGCAAAAAAGGTGAACTTGAGGATTGGCTAAACAACCCTCCTGAAGAATATAGAGAGCTTTTTGCTGAAATTGAGACAACTTTGGAGAGATTTGACAAAAAACTAGTTAAAGTTAAACGCCTGAGTAAAGATATAAACTTAATAGCAAATGATCTAGATGAGTTAGCGGAAGAATGTCAAGATGAAGCAAAGAATTTAGAGCATGAGGTTGAACTCACTCATCGTATTTCTAAACAAGCAGAGTTGAACTAGCGAAGTTTTTACTATCTAAACCAGCCTCTTCCTAAATTGCTTTTGATATATCTAACTTACAACCTGTTTTTAATACACTAAATTTAGAGTAGATGTACGAAGCGTATTGTAATAAATTTTTGAGTACGCCTTGATACTTGATGCGATCGCAACCAAGACTTGCAACACTTTTATACAGACCTGATGCGACACTTACGCTACGATATCCCCTATTACCTTCGTGCGATCGCGTGGGGAGTAGTACAGGTCAAACATGAACATGACGGAAAATCTCAAAATACAAGACACCGATCATCTTGTTGCTATTGCCGAGCAATTCACCCGATTGGAAAACGTTACAGGCATTCAAGCATTTGGAAGTGGCAATATTAATGATACCTTCCTAGTCACACTGGATTGTCCAGAGGAAAAGCATTTTGTCCTGCAACGCATCAACACGCAGGTATTTCTTCAGCCCCAACTGATTATGCATAACATGCGTATCTTCACTGAGCATGTTCGGGAACGCCTGCAACGCACCCCCCTCAACCGTCGTTGGGAAGTGCCGCGCGTGTTATTAACTAAGGATGCCCAAGACTATTGCACCGATGCTAAAGGCTCTTTTTGGCGGGCGATTAGCTTTATTGCAGGCTCCCAATCCTTCGATACGATGCATGATACAGAACACGCTAAAGAAATCGGCTACGCCCTAGGCATGTTCCATAATCTGATCAGCGATCTGCCTCCAGAAAAACTTGCCGACACCCTCGAAGGATTCCATATTACACCGCTTTACCTTCAGCAATACAACGAAGTTCTGGCAAAAACTAGTCCTCGCCAATCCCCTGAAGTAAATTATTGCTTGCAGTTTGTTAGCGATCGCCAAACCTTTGCACATGTCTTGGAAAATGCCAAAGCTACAGGCAAGTTACCACTGCGCCTGATGCACGGCGATCCCAAAATCAATAATGTTATGTTTGATACTATTACTCAGCAAGCCGTCAGTGTGATAGATCTCGATACCGTGAAGCCTGGTCTAGTACATTACGACATTGGCGACTGTTTGCGCTCGGGTTGCAACCCCGCCGGAGAAGAAACTGAGCAGTGGCAAAGCGTTTATTTTGATACTGACTTGTGTCAGGGAATCCTTCAAGGCTATCTCTCCGTAGCAAAAGCATTTCTCACCGAGAATGACTATGCCTACATGTACGACGCCATCCGTCTCATCGCCTTTGAGTTAGGACTGAGATTCTTTGCTGACTATTTAGCAGGAAATGTCTACTTCAAAGTCAAGCACCCGGAACACAATCTTACCAGGGCGATCGTCCAGTTTAAGCTCACTGAGAGCATCGAATCCCAGGAAACAAAGATTCGCGCCATTATTCAAGACATGAAATGAACGAACAGACATTTTCTCTGCAACCCTTTCCTTCTACCAAGCCGCTGCCTAATTTGAAAATAGCAGGCAGTATCGCCCGACACGCTAATCAACTTAATCTGCGCTACACGCTTTTCGGCGATCTAACAGAAGTTGCGATCGCCCCATCATCAGACACACCAATGCGAAAGCACGAATTGTGGGAAGATACCTGCTTCGAGTTCTTTCTTGGCATTAAGGATTCCCAACGGTATTGGGAATTCAACCTCTCCCCCGCTGGACACTGGAATGTCTATCGCTTTGACGGGTATCGTCAAGGAATGCAAGAGGAAACAGCCTTTACGACGTTCCCGTTTAGCGTTCAGAATCAGTCGGACAGTTTAGCCCTTGCCTTGGTGGACATCAATTTGAGTAAAATCGTCTCAACAGAACAAGCCCTTGAAGTTGCAATTACTACTGTCCTCAAATGCAGAGATGGTGCAGTGAGTTACTGGGCATTAACTCATCGAGGTACAGAGGCTGATTTTCATCTGCGAGATAGTTTCATAGTTGAGTTGTGAGATATGTTTTTCTAGAGACAATACAAGTCAGCGATCAGACTTAAGGAGTCATTTAAGTGCGATTTCATCCTAATTTCATTTCTACATGAAAGACTAGGGGATGTGTGAAGCTCTAACGCACACTAATAATACAAATTACGATATCGCACTCTCTTCCTCCGATACTCAAGGACTTGAAGCACCATGTCCAACTCCTATTCCAAGCTACCTATAGCTATTCGTCGTGTTTCTGGCACACTCCTAAGCCTGATGCTACTCGCTAATTCCGCAGTTGTTCTAGCTCACCCCGGACACGGAAACGAATTTCAAGGAGGAAGTGAAGCTACTGATGCGCCTGATTCAATTCAAGTTGATGCAGAAACAGCTAAGCGATTGGGAATTAAGGTCGAGCCAGTAAAACGCCAGCAGCTAGCTATTGTAATTAATACCACGGGACAGATTGAAACTCTGCCTAGTAAACAAGTGGAAGTGACTACACCAATTTCTGGGGCGAAAGTGGTTGAGCTATTAGTGGAACCTGGTGCGAGCGTTAAAAAAGGCCAGCCAGTTGCCGTTGTATCCAGTCCTGATTTGGTGTCACTGCGGGTTGAATCTCAACAAAAACTTGCGGAAGCTCAAGCTGATTTGCAGCAAGCGCAAGCTGACTTAAGGCTAGCTCAGCAAAATTACGATCGCTATCAGCAAATAGCCGCAGCTGAAATCGCTCAAGCACAGAGCCAAGTTGCATTTGCTCAAGAAAAGTATGATAAAGACAAGCAGTTAACTAGTGCTGGCGCTTTACCACGCCGCAATGCCCTTGAATCACAAACCCAGCTAGCAGAAGCAAAAGCCGAACTTGCCAAAGCTTCCAGTCGTCGAGACGTTATTGAAGCGGAAAATCAGCTCAAACGTGCTCAAGCAGCGGTTAGTGTAGCAAAATCTCGAATTAAACTAAGTAACACCACGTATGAAACTCGGCTTTCTCAACTGGGAACCCGCGCCAATGCTAAGGGATTGGTGACGGTGACAGCTCCGATTGACGGCAAGGTTAGCGATCGCGAAGTAACCCTGGGTCAAACATTCGAGGATGCAGGTGGCAAGCTCATGACAATTGTGAATGATAGTAAGGTTTTTGCTACTGCAAATATCTATGAAAAAGATTTGGGCAAGGTCAGGACAGGTCAACGGGTAAATGTCAAAATTGCTTCTGTACCTAAGCGCACTTTCACCGGAAGAATTGCGGTAGTTGGGTCTGTGGTAGCAGGCGAAACACGGGTAATACCTGTAAAAGCTGAAATAGATAACCCAGGCGGATTGCTAAAGCCAGGAATGTTTGCGGAACTAGAAATCTTGACAGAGCAAACATCGTCTGCTGTGTCAGCTATTCCCATCTCAGCAGTAGTTGACGCAAATGGTAAGAAACAGGTTTATATGCAAAATGGTAACGCCTATCAACCTGTTGATGTCACCTTGGGTCAAACCTCTGGAGATACAGTTGAGGTGAAGAGTGGCTTATTTGAGGGTGATATGATTGTCACTCAGCGTGCGCCTCAACTTTATGCTCAATCTTTACGAGGAGACTCTCCAACAAAGGGAGAGGGAAAGACTGAGAGAGAAGGGCAAATGAACAATTCAAAATTACTCCTTAACTCCTCCACTCTTGTTTGGGGAGTAGGGGGAGGAACTGCACTCACTACTGTAGCTTTCATGGCTGGTGCTTTCTGGTCTAAGCGTCGCCATAAGTCGCAGCAGCTAGCATTAGTGGGCAGTTCGTCGGAGTTAGATACTCCTGTTCATGAAACAGAAAGCGATCAAAGTAACTCTAAATCGCCAGCTTTATCTGGTTCGACCATAAATGTTAAGGAGCGTGAAGACCCTCATCATCCACAATCTTGATTAAGAAGTGCTTTCTCATGATATCTTGCAGCAGTTGCAACAGCTAGGAGGCAGCAGCCCACCACCCTTGTTACCACAATGGTGCAAAACCTCCACAGGCAACTAACTGCCCACAATGAGAGCATGAAAAATCGACCACTCTCTTGGAAAGCTTTGATCGGAGGAAACCTCCGCTCAAACTTTCCGCCGATGCACAATAAATAAAAGTTTTTCCTCTGCCTTCCTCCCTCTTGTAGGGGGGAATGAGGGGGGTGCACACAGATAGGTTATACCACTTCACAAAATTCTTGATACAAATCCTCCTCCTTATCTTCCTTGTCCTCCTTGTCTCCCTGGTTGACCTAAAGCTTTAAACCTATTAGTCTGCTCAAGAAATCAAATATGCTGAATGCCATCCTCAAGTGGTCGATTGTCCAACGTTGGATAGTTGTGCTGGGAGCAATTGTAGTAACAGTCTGGGGTTCATACAACCTTACCCAAATGCCGTTGGATGTATTTCCTGACTTTGCTCCGCCTCAAGTAGAAATTCAGACTGAAGCCCCAGGATTGGCTCCGGAAGAAGTCGAGTCTTTAATTACCCTACCGATTGAAAGTGCTGTCAATGGTACACCAGGAGTAGAAACTGTGCGTTCTTCTTCGGCAGTGAGTATTTCTGTTGTTAAGGTAATCTTCAAATGGGGGACTAATGTTTATCAAGCCCGACAGTTGGTCACGGAAAGATTGCAACAGGTGCTGCAAAAATTGCCAGAGGGTGTTGAAAATCCGCAAATTTCCCCCGTTTCTTCCCCAATTGGTACAGTCCTTCAGTATGCCTTCACTGCGGAAACAACCCCATTAATGGAAGTGCGGCGCTTAGTTGATCGGGACGTTACTAATCGACTGCTGGCTATACCAGGTGTTTCTCAGGTAATTGCCTATGGTGGTGATGTCCGCCAATATCAGGTTTTAGTTGATCCTGCGAAGCTGAAAGCTTTTAATGTCACTTTAGATGAAGTCACAACAGCAGCAAGAGGAGCTAATGTTAATGCCGCTGGTGGTTTTTTGATTAATCCCGACCAGGAAATCATTATTCGCGGAGTCGGACGCATCGATTCAATCGAGCAACTGGCTAATTCTGCGGTTACGGCTCGCAATGGTACACCTGTTTCACTTCAAGATGTGGCAGATGTGCGAATTGGTGCAGCTTTAAAGCGTGGGGATGGCAGTTTCAATGGTCAAAGAGCGATTGTGGTGATGGTCAACAAGCAACCACAGTATGATACTCCTACTGTTACCAGAGCCATTGAAAAGGCAATGGATGAGGTCAAAGCTGGGTTTCCTAAAGATGTCAAAATTACAGAGAGCTTTCGCCAAGAAAACTTTATTGAAGCGGCGCTCGAAAATGTTACTAGTTCTCTGCGTGATGGTACTATCATCGTGTCCATTATTCTGCTGATGTTTTTGATGAATTGGCGCACTGCCATCATCACCCTCAGCGCCATTCCCTTGTCAGTTCTGATTGGCATGTTAATTCTGGGTTGGTTTGGTCAAGGTATTAATACCATGACACTGGGAGGTTTAGCTGTAGCAATTGGTTCGGTAGTGGACGATTCGATTGTAGATATGGAAAATGCGTACCGGGGTTTGCGAAAGAATCAGCTAGCTGGAACTCCTGTACACCCCTTGAAAGTTGTTTATGATACTTCTGTAGAAGTACGAGTCAGTGTAATTTTTTCGACAGTAATTATCGCTGTTGTCTTTGCGCCAATTTTCTCACTGACGGGTGTGGAAGGTCGAATTTTTGCGCCGATGGGTGTTGCCTATTTAGTATCAATTTTTGCTTCGACGTTTGTAGCAATGACTTTGTCTCCAGCACTGTGTGCAATTTTGTTAGCAAATCGACCACTACCCGCAGATGATACTTGGGTGAGCGCCTTATCGCAGCGACTGTATCGACCTATCCTGAAATTTTCTATTCGTTTCCCCACAGTTATTATGGCTATTGCGGGGGCATCTTTAGTAGCCTCTTTGGTAATTCTTCCAAGTTTAGGGCGGGTATTTCTGCCAGAGTTTCAGGAACCATCGTTAGTAAACGCAGTATTGCTTTATCCAGGAAGTTCTTTGCAGGCGACAAACCAAGTTGGATTCGCCATGCAGGATGCTCTGAAAAACGATCGCCGATTTGAGACGGTGCAGTTACGATCTGGACGCGCTCCTGGTGATGCAGATGCAGGGGGAGTTAACTTGGGACATTTAGATGTGGAACTGAGTGCAGAGGGATTGAAAGATAGAAAGGGAAGTATCCAGAAGTTGCGGCAAGAGTTTGCTAAGATACCCGGAGTTGCGCCTAACATCGGCGGCTTTATCTCGCACCGCATGGATGAGGTGTTATCGGGGGTTAGAAGTGCGATCGCCATCAAAATTTTCGGCCCTGACTTAGAAGAACTGCGCCACCTTGGGGCTGAAGTTCAGACGGCTGTGAGTAAAATTGACGGACTCGTAGACTTACAACTCGAACCCCAAGTACCTATCAAACAATTGCAAATTCAATTTTTAAGGGAAGCAGCTGCTCGTTATGGCTTAACCGTAGGTCATTTAACAGAAATGGTGGAAACTGCTCTGAATGGACGAGTTGCCTCTCAAGTTCTCAAAGAACAGCAACTATTTGACTTGGTGGTTTGGTTAAAAGAAGATGCTCGCAATAACTTAGATATCATCCGCAACTTACTAGTAGATACTCCCACAGGTCAAAAGATTCCCCTCGCTCAAGTCGCCAGCATTGACTATGGAACTGGCCCCAACACGATTAATCGAGAGAATGTTTCTCGCCTAATTGTTGTGTCTGCAAACGTATCAGGTCGAGATTTAGGCTCTGTAGTTGATGAAATTCAAGCTAGAGTACGCCAGTCAGTACAATTGCCCACAGGTTACTTTATCCAGTATGGCGGTCAGTTTGAATCAGAACAACGAGCTACTCAGAATTTGCTGGTATTTGGGGGACTGGCAATTGTCATCATTGCCATTTTGATGTACTTTGCTGTTAAATCTGTAGCGGCAATGCTGATGATTATGATTAACTTACCTCTTGCGGTGGTAGGAGGTATATTTTCCATCGCGATCGCCGGCGGGATCATCTCTGTCGCATCATTAGTAGGATTTATTACCTTATTTGGCGTAGCGACACGTAACGGATTGCTGCTAGTAGATAACTACAACAATAAACTGTTAAGAGGAATGCCTGTACAGCAAGTAATTTTTGAGGGGTCGATGGAGCGTTTAGTAGCTATTTTAATGACTGCTCTGACCTCTGCTTTGGGAATGATTCCTTTAGCGATCGGTACAGGTGCAGGTAAGGAAATTTTGCAACCTTTGGCAGTGGTAGTATTAGGAGGATTATTTACCTCTACTGCCTTAACATTGGTGGTTTTACCTGCTTTATACTCCAAGTTTCATAGATTTTTAGTATCTCAGAGAAATCTGTCAGGAGTTGAAGAAGGAAAGGAAACCGCAGCAGTATTGGAGTGGTAAATAAATATGGTTTTTCTAAAAAACTGGCTCCCAAGTACAAGAAATACCCCCGAAATACTCCCGATTTACTCTCGGTTTTTTAACTTCTTAAGAATAAAGTCAGATCTTAAGAAGATTCACATCACATCAATAATCCCATTTCCCTGATTTCCGATTTTCCCATCCCAAATCAGGGATTTTTCTTGTCTGTTCATTTCATTTTCAACTTATGCAACGTTGTATTTAGTCATTTTTAGTATTATCTTTGAACTGAGGAATTCTGACAGTAAAGGTTGTGCCAACTCCGACTTCACTCTCTACAAAAATTTCTCCTTTGTGCAAATCAACACACTTTTTAACCACTGCTAGACCCAATCCTGTCCCTAAAACTTCCCTGACATTTTTGCCTCGAATAAAAGGGTCATAAAGCTTGTTAATGTCTTCTCTAGCAATACCAATTCCTTCATCTTTGACTTGAAATAAAATCGTATCTGGTTCACAAATTAAATTAAAATATATGGTGTTCTCTGGTGATGAATATTTAATGGCATTAGAAAGCAAATTACTGAGAATTGAGTAAAGAATTTTTTCGTCTAACCAAGCGTGTGTGCAGGAACCTTGTCTAACAAATTTGATAGTTTGCTTAGTGTCACTATAAACTTGAAAATCTTCTACCAAATTGAGGCAAAATGTTTGTATTTCCAGCAATGTGGGGTTACATTCGAGTTTTCCCGCATCAGCCCTCGCCAAAGTGAGAACATCACCAAGCAACTTTGTCATTGCCTTAGCTGAAGATTGAATCCGATAAAGGTTTTTGAGTTTTGTTGGTTTTACAATTGGTTTGAGAGTTTCTTCTAAAAGCTGCGCTGATCCCACGATCAGACTTAAAGGAGTACGGAATTCATGGGAAACCATTGAAAAAAATTGTAGCTTGAGTTCACTAAGTTCTTTTTCTTGTGCCAAAGTACGTTGTAGAACTTCCGCCTGTTGGCGTTTTACCATCTGACGATAAAGGATAGCATACACCCCAAAAAGAACTACAAAAGTTAAAAGCGTACCCAAAAGCTCTATCAGCATTCTTAACTGCAAATTGGATTGAGACTGTTCGACTTGAGTTTGTAATAATCTCTCTTCTTCTGTTTGTAAATCGGTTAGTAATTGGCTGATTTGATGCCAATTTTGCTTAATCTCATTGAGAAGAGGAGTTTGAGTCAAGATTTGGGTCTGGCTGTTTTGATACTGGTTAATTGACTGTTCAAATAATTCTTGTCTTTGGGTGATTAATAACTGTAGTTTATCAAGACGCTGTTTTTGACTCTGTGTATCGGCGAGCGATCGCTGTAATTGATTAATTTGACGTTTTAAATCAGCAATAGCTTTGTCGTATCGTTCTAGTTCATCTGGATCGCCGAAAAGGATGTAGCCGCGTCGTTCGGATTCAGCGTCTGTTAAAGTTGCAGAGATATTATTAATGTTTTTGATCACCGCGTTAGTTTCTTTAACACGCTTTGCACTCTCTTTCAATTGAATTGCATTTTGATAAGAAATGCCATTAACCACACTCATCATTACAAGCGCTAAACCAAATCCTCCCGTAATCCATTTACGTTCCATTGACCATTTCATAAAGATTTTGGGTTTAATACTTTTGGATGTGTGGATTGGAGAAATCAAAAAGTGGGTTTTCGGACATTGGCTATAGAGTTAGTATTTCATAGTATAGTAATCATATTTGATTAATGAACTTTCTCGTGATGATAGGGAATGGGGAACGGGGAACTTTTAACAGAAAGTGTACTCAGTTCTATTCAAAAATAAAATAGGAGTCCTAATATTTATAAAAAATGTAGCTTATACTATTTTAGATTTTAGATTTTTGAGCCGCTGTGTTGGAGGGTCTCCCCCCAATCCCAAGGATTCCAAAGCAAAACGTTGTAGCACGTGGTGTGATTGTGAAAGAGTTTCCGATCCTCGCTTTTGGGTATCCATCTGTCGCAATCATTTTCATGCTTGGTATTATTGGTATTATATGTTTACAGAAGGAAGAAGACAAAACGTCACAATAATAATTTTTTGTAAGATGGGTGTCCCCACCCGTTCCATATTCAGGGCGGACAAGATGTCCACCTCACAATCCGGAATAATTTATTTCTTGGAAATCTTTAATCTAAAATCGAATCAAAGCTTCATTTAAAATTGCAAATCCAAAATTGCGATGCGTATTTTGGTTGTTGAAGATGACGTACAAATTGCAGATATGTTAACTGAGGCCTTAACTAATCGTCAGTTTAACGTCGATGTCGCCCAAGATGGTGAAAATGCATGGGAATTGGTAGAAATCTACGAATACGATCTGGTTCTGCTAGATATTACACTGCCCAAAATAAATGGTTTGTTGTTTTGTCAGAAACTGCGCGATCGCAATTTCACTATACCTGTACTGATGCTAACAGCTCGTGACACCGTTGCCGATAAAATCATTGGCTTAGATGCTGGTGCTGATGCATACATGGTAAAACCCTTTGACTTGGAAGAACTGATGGCTCAGGTTCGTGCCCTTTTGCGACGAAGAGGTAATGGGGCTAGTTCTAAGCTGTGTTGGGGAAGTCTATGTCTGAATCCAATTACCTATGAAGTTACGTATGATGATAAAATTTTATACTTTACTCCCAAAGAGTATGCCTTGCTGGAGTTATTGGTTACGAATGGGCGGCGAGTATTAAGCAGACCGGGAATTATTGAGCGTCTTTGGTCAGTAGATGAATTTCCCACCGAAGAAGCTGTGAAAACCCATATCCGAACTTTGCGTCAGAAACTGCGATCGGTTGGTGCGCCCGGTGATTTCATAGAAACTGTTCATGGGCTTGGCTATCGAATGAAGCGACTCGAATAATCCCCCCGATTTCTCCCCGATTTCTCTCCGAATTTTTAACTTTTAGTTGATATCTTGTGCATACAGACAGAGTGTAAACTGAGTGGTTCCATCTAAATACTCACCACTAACTCCTCTGAACCACACATTACTCTGAACTAGGCTTAGTTCAGAGATTTTTTTTCAGCGTTGCTGATTTAAAGTATGAATTTGATTTTGTCATGCTGTAGACGCTTGGTTCGCTGAGCAGCGCATCTACACTCCACTGCATTGCGTACCTACAAGAAGGCTTACGCCTACAGAACGACAATTCATACCCTAATTCAGCAACGCCTATTTTTTACATACATCTCACGCAGACCAAGCTTCTCGGAAATCAGCATATAGCGTCAGTCCACCATCAATAAACAACGTTTGTCCAGTGATATATGCCGCCTCATCCGAAGCTAAAAAAGCTACTGCTGCCGCCATTTCTTCCGAAGTTCCTGCACGACCCATTGGGATGTGACTTTCTACAACTGCCTTTTTTTCAGGGTTGTTCACCCAATCTTCGTTTATAGGCGTGATAGTCGCTCCTGGTGCGATCGCGTTCACACGAATACCTCGGTTAGCATATTCCAGCGCTAGAGTTTTAGTCATATTCTCCATTCCACCTTTGCTAATCGAATAGCTGACATAAAATGGCCGGGGAATAATTTCGTGAACACTGGAAATGTTAATGATGATTCCGGGGCGGTTTTGGGAGAGGAAATGTTTGATCGTTTCACGCGCGCACAGATAAGCACCTCGGAGATTCACCCCAATTACCCGGTCAAAGTCTTCGGTCTTAATTTCATGAGATGGGCATTCGATTTGAATTCCGGCATTGTTAACCAGAATATCAAGACTGCCTAATTTATCAACTACAGCGTTAACCATCTCCACAATATCTTCTTCCTTGGAGACATCGCCCTGTACCAGCATTGACTTAACACCACAATTTTCGATATCTCCACAGGCTTTTTGCAAAGCCATTTCTTCAGTTTCTTCCGCAGCTTCGGGACTTTTACGATAGTTAATGGCAATATTACAACCTTCTTGGGCAAGACGGATGGCGATCGCCTGTCCAATACCTGAACTAGCACCTGTAATCAGGGCACTTTTACCTTTTAATCCTTTCATTGCATTTTCCTCCATCAACAGTAACAAACCAACTATTTCTATGATTTATATCTATGAGCGTAAATTTGCTGGAACTTGCTCCGGAACAACCCACAGATAGATAGTTCTGCCGTCCACCCGTTCCACTTGCTGTGGTTTCCACTCGCCCATGTCGAAGGCATGGGAAACAATGCGAGTGCCTGGTTTAAGTTCCTGCAACAGCTTGGGACGAAGCTTGAGATTTATATCGGGTAGTAAGTAGAGTGTTACTACTGTGGCTTCACTCAAATCAGTTTGAAACAAGTCTTGCTGGCGGAATTCCACCTGGTTTGTTACTTTTGCTTTTTGAGCATTGGCGTTCGCTTCTCGAACACGTTGAGGGTCAATGTCTACACCAACACCTCTAATACCGTATTTTTGCGCCGCAGTAATCGGAATCCGTCCATCACCACTACCCAAATCGTAAATCACATCATTCGGCCCGACGTTTGCCAGTTTCAGCATGGCATCTACCACAGGCTGTGGTGTTGGTACATAGGGAACATCAGCAGGACGTTCTTGTGGTGCGGTTGTCGGAGCAGATACTTGCGCGTCTGCCTCAAAGTTGCGTGTTGGCGTACATCCTGCAAATCCTAGACTAGCAAAACTTATACTTGCAAGAATTCCAAGTAGTATTTTGTGTAGGTGCATATTTTTCTCCTTTATTATTTGTCTTTTGTTAAAGCCAATGACTAATTAGGGCGTTGTCGGTAACGATTCCATAGCAACAAGGGAATACCTGCTGCTACAACCAAAACACCCATAGTTGCCCCTACTCCCGTATACGCCAAGCTGGAGTAGAGTAGGTAGCCGCAAATCAGACAAAACAGCAGTGGTGTCCAAGGATAAAATGGCACTCGGAACGGACGCTGTACGTGGGGTTCCCGTCTTCGCAGCACAAACAACGATATGCCCGAAAGCAGGAAAAAGAACCAAAACACTGGGGCAGTATAATCCACCATAGTTTCAAAACCTTTGCGGGTGAAAGTACCGACCAACACCAGTGCTAGGGCAATCCCGGTTTGCAGTATAAATGCTTCTTTAGGCGCGCTGGGGCGTTTCTGCCAGCGTCCCATAAAGGCAAACACTGAAAAATCTTGCCCCAGAGCGTAGTTAGTGCGTGCCCCAGTAAAGATAGTAGCGTTGAGTGCCCCCAAGGTAGAAACAGCAATGAGTAAGCTAACGAATACAGCTCCGCCTTCACCCCAAAGACGGCGCATTAAATCTGCTGCCACGGCTTCTGATTGTGCCATACCTGCCAATCCCAGTCCGCGCAGGTAAGCAAGATTGATCAGCAGGTAAATAGCAGTGATAATACCAATACTTGCAAGTAGCGATCGCACTATATTACGTCTGAAATCCTGAATTTCAGCTGATATGTAAGCTGCCTCGTTCCATCCACCGTAGGATAATAGGACGAATACCATCGCCAGTCCTATCGCTCCTCCAGAGGAAGTATCAGGAACAGAGGGAACTTCTGAAGCAGAAACTGTCAGTCCAATTACCACGATCAAGAGCAAACCGAGGACTTTAGCTGCGGTGAGCAAATTTTGTGTCCACTTGCCCTGCTGCAAACCGATGATGTTTAAAGCGGTAAGGAAGAGAATTGCCATTGCGGCATAAACTGAGGATGAAAACCCACCCAGTCGCCATATTTGCGAAGCATAATCGCCAAAAACAAATGCCAGCAGGACAATTGAACCTGTTTGAATTACCGTCATCCGCGCCCAAGCAAATAGAAAAGCAACGATCCGCCCAAAGGAACGCTTCAGGTAGTAGTAGGTTCCTCCAACATCGGGATATGTTGTTGCTAACTCTGCATAGCACAACGCTCCCACAAAAGATGCCGCGCCACCAGCTAGCCAGAACAGCAATACTGCAATATCACTGCCTGAATTTGCAGCGACGAGTGCCGGAGTTTGAAAAATACCTGCCCCAATGACAATACCGACGATCAGCGCAACTGCATCGAAAAAAGCTAAAGATGGCTTTGGTGCTGCGACTTCAGTCATTGCTGCCTGCGTTGGGGTGCTGTTGTAGTTTTTTTTTCTATTCACATCAATTCCTTGTTAGCTTACCAGTTCTAACTTCAGCACTACTTCTGATACTGTTTCTCGAAAAAATGACTACAAATTTTCTTGGCTTGTAGTAAGCACAAAGCGTGCTTACTATACCCCTGTCAAGGTGTGAGTCTTGGAAATGGATTTTTCTTGGTGTCTTGGTGTCTTAGTGTCTTTGTGGTGAAAAAAGAATTATTTAAACACCAAGACACTAAGACACAAAGAGGAAGATAGTCTTCTCTACTAAGATAATGGTTCGTTTTTTACTCACCTTGACAGGGCTAGTGCTTACTACAAGCCATTTACGCTTTGGGCTTGTGCAAGGCTTGGAACTGTCATTGCAGAAATTGTTGTAGCCAAAGTCAAGCCGAAGAATACTCTTTTATTCATCGGTAATCACCTTTGAACTCTGCTTTCTTTACTTTAAGTGTGAAAACAAAATGTGATGTGAAAGTGACAATCCTTGGACTCTGCTCGACATCTTAATCTTTACCGCGTAACGCGTAGGATTTTATCCCGCTGTGATGGGCAATCCCCACGTCCGTCGCAGTTACTGGTTGTCACGTACAATTCGCCGTCTGGCCCCATTATCGCCTCCCTGAGCCGCCCATACTTACCTTGCAAGTACACCTCATGTTGCCGAACTTGCTGAGGAGATTGTGGATCGAAGACAACACGCTGCAAGTGTTCGGAACGGAGGGTGGCAATGATTAAGCTGCCTTTCCACTCAGGAATGGCATTTCCTGTGTAAATTGTTGCTCCGCCTGGAGGCAAAGCTTGACGCCAGACAATAGACGGTGTGACGAGTCCTTCCTTTGATTCGCAGCGGTAGATGGTGGGCCAACCAAGATTATCGCCCGCTTGAGCTACACTGACTTTATCATGACCACTTCTATTTAACTCCCCACTCGGGCCGTGGTCAGTAACCAAGAGTGTGGATGCATCACGCCAATCAAATCCCTGAGTGTTGCGAATGCCTGTAATATAGACCGGGTTGCCTGGAAATGGATTATCTTGCGGTACTTGTCCATCTGGCGTGACGCGCAGGATTTTACCAGCCAGAGATTTAACATCTTGAGAAATTTGTGGATCCCGTGCATCGCCAGTCCCGATGTAAAGCATTCCATCAGGGCCGAAACGAATGCGACCGCCATTATGATACAAGGCAACTGGAATATTATCGACAATTACCCGATCTGACGAAGCGCTTTGTCCGTCCGACGATAACCGCCAGCGTTCCACACGATTGACCTGCGACCCATTTCTATCAGCAGTGTAGTACAAGTAGAAAAAGCGGTTATTGGCGAAGTCCGGATGCACCGCAATACCGAGTAAACCACCTTCGCCACTGTCTGTAACTTTGACTGTAGCTACAGGTTTTTGCACAAGTTTGCCATCCCGCACAAGTCGCACTCGCCCCGGTCGTTCAGTAACCAGCATATTTCCATTTGGTAAAAACGCAATTCCCCAAGGTACTTCAAGACCTGTTGCTACCTCTTCCACTTGTACGTTTACCTGTCCTTGAGATCCGAAGCCTTCTTTAACTAAGGTACATGTCTGATTATTAGAGTTCTGTTGCTCAGATTGTGCAGATACTGTTGTATCTTGATCGTTTGGAGTTGCTGATTCAGATGTTGGTACAGTGCAAGACACAAGCCCTAATAAAACCATGCTTCCAACTAATTTATTAGAAAATATACTTGTGATTTTCATAGTTTTTATTTCCAATTATTATTGCTTTATGCGCGGTTTTATAAGTTGATATAGCAGATATTAGTTGACTGGAATATAGGTTGTTTTAGGAGCAAAAATTTTTTCTTTAGTTATAATTTTTGTCTGTGGGTAAAGCAGAATTCCATAATTTTTACGCGTGAAAACCCAATTCCCAATCCCTTTTACATCTCATGACCGAACAAGGCACTCATTAAAAAGTAAAAAGGCATTCATAAAGAAAAAGAACAATGGTCACGCTTCACCATTATGTATTTATGGAACGATCGGGAAAACATTCCCAATCGAGACGCATAGCGCGAGAAATAATACGTCCAAATCAAGTTAAAAGTTAAAAGGCACTCATAATAAATTGTTTTACTTTTTACTTGTTTTATGGTGATTATATTTTTACTTTTTACCTTTTACTTTTTACTTCTTAATTATTACTCTGAACTCATGATTACTGCCAATGATAAATTTGAATTTTGTACACACATCAAGCTTGGCAGTAATCACAAAGGATTTTGAATTCTTAGAAGTTATAACCAACGCCTAGTAGCACGCCGATATTTGTGTCATCAAGAAAACTGACGTTTAAACCAGCGTTCGCTGTCAGGCGATCTGCGATTGGCACATCCACACCGCCAGAAACTAGAAAGCCAACATTGCTATCATCTGCTGTTGAAATCGAAACTCCGGCCCCTAGATAAGGCGCAGCACTGATTTGGGTTTCTCCTGTCTGCGTAATGGACTCAATCGGAAAGTCCAGCGTTACGGGAATCAGAAAAACTGCATCTTCACTAATTAAAGCTGCGGGACGCACAGATAAATTATTCGTCAAACCAAGTTTGCTGATGACTGCGAAAGAACCTTCACTTAATGTTGTTTCACCTGTTATACCTATATTTCCACCGACACCAATGTAGCTAGGACCACCACGCGTGGCTCTACCCGGTTGTACTGTTGGCGCTGGTGTTTGGACTGGTTCTTCCGCGGGTACTGGGGTTTGTATTGGTGGTTGGTATTGTTCTTGCGTTGGGGTTGGTGGTTGCGTGGGTTGTGGTGTTAGTGTCGGGGCTGGTGTGAGTGGGTCTTGCTGTTGGGTTGGCAATGGTGCTTGTTGAGCAAAGATCGAAGTTTGAGAGGAGTTTTGTAAATCAGCAGCTTTATTGCTAATGTTCTGACGAACAGCTACGCTTTGTGCTTCTTGAGCTTGTGCTGAAAATCCGCTAAAACCAACAATTGCAGATGTAATACCTAGTAAAGAGAAAGTTCGTAAAAAATGAGAATTCATAATTACTCCTGAGCAATAATCTGGTCAAAACAATAAGGTCAAAAATTCAAAGTCCGTACAATTTTGAGAAAGTTTGCTCTATCAGTAACTACTCTCAATGCTGATTTAACAAACTTACTTTGGCTCTAGGAAGGGGAGCAGTACTGATTAATCACCGTATTTATAACATCAACAATAAATGTGACTGAAAAGTGACAATATTTTGTTTTTTAGCGCGTAAGTACGAATATTTGATAAATTAATTCGCTGGTCTTATGCCAATTGATAGATATTGATTGTAGCTTTATATGACTTGAGAGAGTGATATAACGTTTCTCATCATGCCAGCAACCGCCTTCACCAATCTATATATTTAACTGTTTCCAATGAGTTATTGTTTGGTTCACTCCTAACGTATTTGAAACTGGAAATTATTTAGGTGGAAGAATGAAATTTTGCCATTCTTAATCTGAGATCATCTATCTTAGTTAAAAGATTTAAATTTTTGCTAATGCTAACTTCGAGAGTAGGGTTGGGATGGTTTTGCATCCAAGCAAAAAAGGCTCATCTTCCAACCAATATACCTTATAGTAGAGAATTTCAGTGTTTAGCTTTTCAACTCTTGATGGATGAATTTTGCAGAAAATTCAGCATATAAAAATAATGGTCGCACAGCTGTCTCATAAATATCATGTCTCAACTTTCTGGAGAAGCAATTTCTTATTGGATTGCATCAACTCCTCATACATCAAATTTTCCATCTCTCAAAAATGACATATCAGTTGATGTTGCAATTGTGGGAGGAGGTATAGCAGGAATTACAGCCGCTATGCTCCTCAAACGCGCAGGTAAAACTGTTGCAGTGCTTGATGCTCAACAAATTGCAACAGGTGTCAGCGGACATACAACAGCAAAAGTAACTTCACTGCATCAGCTAATTTATGCTGAATTAATCAAAGAAATTGGTGAAAGAAAAACGCAGATTTATGCAGATTCTAATCAAGCTGCTGTAGAAAGGGTTGCAAAATTTGTAGAGGAAGAAAATATCGACTGTGATTTCAGCCGTAGAAGTGCTTATACTTTTGCAGAAACAGCAGAAAATTTAGATGCTGTTAAAGCAGAAGTAGAAGCAGCAGCGCAGTTAGGATTGCCAGCTTCGTTTGTTACAGAAACCTCTTTGCCATTTGCGATCGCCGGGGCTGTGAAATTTGACAATCAAGCTCAGTTTCATGCTCGTAAATATTTACTGCATCTTGCTAAACTAATTAATGGTAATGGCAATTACGTGTTTGAAAACACACGTGTAGAGAAGATCGAAGAAGGAACTCCCTGTCAGGTAGTCACAGCAGCAGGAACTGTCAGATCGCGAGATGTAATTGTTGCTACTAATTTACCCATCCTGGATCAAGGGCTATTTTTTGCCAAGAATTATCCCAAGCGTTCGTATATTATCGCTGCTCGCATCGATCCAGCAAGAGCACCAGCAGGGATGTACATTGGTACTGGCAATGATTACCACTCGATTCGGACAACTCCCACCCAAGATGGAGGATTGCTGTTATTAGTAGGTGGTGGTGGGCACAAAGTTGGTACTGTCACTGACACTGAGGAACGTTACCAAAAGTTAGAAGCTTACGCTCGTTCTCGTTTTAGAGTAGAGCAGTTTGAGTACCGTTGGTCTACTCAAGATATGGTTTCATTTGATCGGCTGCCTTACATTGGCAAGCTTACTCCCTTTAACAAGCATGTCTACGTAGCAACAGGGTTTAGCCTCTGGGGTATGAGCAAAGGCACGTTAGCGGGAATGTTGCTTTCAGATTTGATTTTGGGAGTAGATAATCCTTGGCTGAAACTTTACGATTCTACCCGTGCAACCCCGTTTTTAACTACCGAATCTCTGAAGAATAACCTAGAAGTAGGATTTCACTGGGTTAGCGATCGCCTCAAAGGATTAGAGAATTCTTCTGTAACTAACGTGGCACGAGGCGAAGCTAAGTTACTTACTATTAACGGTAATAAGGTAGCCGCCTACCGTAACGAACAGGGAGAACTGCATGCAGTCTCAGCAACATGTACCCATCTCGGCTGTATTGTTAATTGGAACAGCGCCGAGAAAAGTTGGGATTGTCCCTGTCATGGCGGGCGTTATAGCTATGATGGCAAAGTATTGCACGGGCCACCAGTGAAAGACCTCGAACGTTACAAAGGGTAGGAAAAAGGGGCAGGGGTAAAGGGAAAAGGTAAGAAGATTCCTTTGCCCTTTTATCTTTAACCTTTTTCCCTTCTTCTCATGGCATCCACTCCAAAACTAGTCCAACACGACTATCTTTGTCTTGGCGAGAATTCTGTAGTTGAATATCTGTTGAGAAACGCATGTGAGGAGTAAAAGCATAGCCAGCTGACAGCGTTGTTAAACCCACTTCTTCCTCACTACCAACAGACAGCCAACTTTGAGTTAGAGAAATATCTGCCGCACCGCCACGAGATAATACCAAAAGCACCTTCACGCCCAGATTCACCCCATTTGTTGAATAATCGTTACTTTGCAAATACCGATATCCTAGCAATGGTGCAAAGTTAACATAGCTACCCAAAGGACGTAGATAATAATATAAATCCGCACCGTAAGCTTCACGTTCACCATTAAACGCTGCTTGATAATCAGCACTCACTGTCAAACCAGTTTGACCAATAAACACGTCCTCTACACCAAAATTTATTCCTCCTGCTTGTCCTGTGGAGGGAAACTGAGAATAACCCAGGCGTATCTTAGTGCGAAAACTGGGTTCATTTTGAATTTCCTCCAATACATTCGGTACTTGCCGTCGCCACCGCTGCAAAACTGGACTTTTTTTAATAATTTCTGGGCTTAAATCCAAATCTTGGGCAGATGTGCTTGGAGTTTGACTCCAAGCAGGGCTAGCTGCCAAAAGCAAACTTATACCCAGCCCAACACAGAAAATTGACAACTTGCCTCTCATTCTTTGGCGTCCTAATCTACCTTGAAGCCGCTGATGCTTCTAATACCATTTCTCTAAATACTTGATACAAATTATCCTTTACAGCCCTGCTTAAAAAGGGGGTTGGGGGGATCTAAGCTCAAAGGAATTGGTATAATACCAAGTTGTTTTCAGATATAGCAATTCGTGCCCTCTCCCCCTCCCCTGTTCCAAATTGGGAGAAGGGTGCCGGCAGGAGGGGTGAGGGAAGTACTATCTTTGACTGCAACCTAGTATAAGGCGTCTATGGCGGCTCACAAAAAAAGTGGTTCTGCTTTCAGCAAAACCACTTAATTTTTAACAAAATCTCAAGAACTTAGCGCACACTACCTTGAATTGCAGTTGCGTCAATGGGTTTCATCAGGTACAACCGCAGGAACTGCCAACCATTGGAGATGTAAAGGGGCAACTTCTGGAAGAATTGCAGGAATTTGGGGGTGTTGGAGTTGGCGTTGGCGATCGCTGTCAATTTTTCGTTATTCTTGACACAAATTTCCAACCGTTCGTAAAACTCTGGATTTTCTACATTCAGAATTACCGGGAACACCCGCGCTGAAGTCTCATTAGTTTTTTCAATCACGTATTTGTCGTATTCTCGTGCATCCAGCCCAATCGAGGCATAGAAGCCACTGCGCTGAATGTCGTTGAGATACATCGTCACAAATACTGACAACAAGAAGAACCGACACCACAACCGCGCCTTCCAGTCATTCAACATTTGCGGCTGGGATTTCATCACAGCGTCAAAGAAATCCCCGTGGCGGTTTTCATCCTGACACCAGTTTTCAAACCAGCGGAAAATTGGATAAACCCGGTCTTCGGGATGTGCTTCTAGGTGACGATAAATTGTGATATACCGCCAATAACCAATTTTTTCGGAAAGATAAGTGGCGTAGAAGATGAATTTCGGCTGGAAGTAGGTGTAATTTTTGCTCTTAGTCAAAAATCCTAAATCCAGAGACAGATTAAAATCTGCCAATGCTTTATTCAAGAAACCAGCATGACGCGCTTCATCCCGCGACATCAGAGCAAAACACTCTGCCAGGACGGGGCTTTTGTCCTTAAGACGGCGACTAAGTTCTTTGTATAGTAAAAAGCCAGAAAACTCTGCCGTACAAGAACGCTCTAGAAATTCAACGAATAATCGGCGAGTTTCCCCGTCAATATGATCCCAGGATTGTTCAAATTCCTCGTCCCGAACAAAGTGATGGCGGTTATAGTCAGCGCGGAACTCTTCCAGGATGGCTCTTAACTCGTCTTCGTTGACGGAGATATCCATCCGCGCCATCGCATCAAAATCAGTGGTGTAAAACCTGGGTGTTAACAGGGTTTCTTTGGCTGGGGCTTTTATTCCCGGGCGCAATTCTTCAAAACCTGGTTTTTTTAGGGAATCTACCATGTTGTGATTGCTCTTGTGTCTTTTTATTGTTCAATGCCCTAGAAAGCCAAGGTTTTTGCTTTCAGGCGGTGCAACAGATCAGAATAATGCATTTGTGTATTAAAAATCAGTCTACCAAGGCGCGGTGTGGGAGCAGAGGGATAAAACATTAAGAGTTGCAACAAATCATCAATTTCTTCTCTCAAATAAAATTCGGGTGCTGGTAGTGCGCCTGCGGCTCAATGTAGAGGTTGTATGCGCTAGTGCTGCTAACGCATTTTTGCAAATCGAACGGTCTAGCTACCATTCTTTGCCCTATATAAAGTTAGTTAATATATTGCATTAATTGCTTGACCGTTATATATTTTTAGAGAAAGAAAAATAATCATGCTCTCATCTTGCACCTATCCCCATGTCTGTGCATGAAGATTTTGAAACGCATGCTTTGCTTCATGAGGCTATGGTGTTCAGTTAAGAAGTGTTCCCTTAATTTTGTTGCAAGACAGCAGGAGGATGTAAAGATGCCCGTGACTGTTGTTATACATATGCTTGCATGGGAATGGGTTGCCTATAGGGCAGCTAACAGCTTCAATGCAGGTATCCTAATATAGCTTTTTCTCTCAAAAAATTGCTTCTTCCTTGCTTGAGACTGCCCTTAACTGAACTGTATTCAGATTATCAGCATCCTGTTCCTTAAAATAAACGACCAGATAATTAGGGTCATATCGCTTGCAAACGTCAAGTATATGATAAACAATTTCTGCTGATGCTTTTGGGAATGATTCAAGATTACTTTCACCAAGGCTTAAATTTGTTTTTTTACGTTTGGTGAATCATTATCAATAGATGCATGTGAGGACAATCATATATATGTCGAATGCATCAACAAAACAAGTGCAACAAGCCAATTCTCCTTCCCTTGGTGTACTAGTTGCTTTATTTGCAGGGGTTGGAGCAAGAGCTTTCGGTGGAGCAATTCCCACCCACGTTTTGCCTTTTTGCTTAAAGCGCGGTTGGCTGACAAACAGGGAATGCTTGGAAGTTTTGAATTGGTGCCAGTGGCTTCCAGGAACTGCGGGTACCAATCTTTCGGCATATCTGGGATATTGTTGGCAAAAAACTCAAGGAGCAATACTGGCAACACTTGCTTTGGTACTACCTGGATTTGTGGCGATACTGGTGGTATCAAAGCTGCTATCAAAGCTACCTCAGCATATCGTCCAAGCATCTCTGACTGCGGTCGTAGCGGCCAGTATTGGAATACTTTTAGAGTTAACGTGGAAACTGGCAAAACCTGCTATCACCGACTATATTCGATTTTTAATGGCGATCGCTACGTTTGTTTTAGTAGGAATTTTCAGGGTTCCTATTCCTCTAGTTATGGTTTTAGTCGTGCCCTTTGCTTGGCATTTGAATAGCAAAATTCAAAAAAATGACTGATTTTGCAGTCGATGCACGTCTTACTCGATCTATTTTTCACATTTGCTTACTTGGCTCTGATTAGCGTCGGATCTGCAAGCGCTGTCATCCCAGAGATGGAACGTCAGGTTGTCATTGTCCACGGATGGATGAGCCATCAAGCTTTCGTCGAAGCTTATGCACTAGGGTTGCTAGTACCAGGACCGAATATGCTTCATGTTGTACTGATCGGTAATCATGTAGCTGGTTTACCAGGAGCTGTGGCTTCTGGGCTAGGGATGATTGGTCCTACTTCTTGTATTTTAGCAAGCGTAGCCTGGTTAATTAAACAACCGAAGCCTCCTGCTTGGATAAAGCAATTGCATGCTGCTTTAAGTCCAGTAACTATTGGTTTTTTGTTAGCAACTGTTTGGAATCTTGGCAAGGATACAGTATTCCTCAAGGATATATTCAGCACTGCCATCTGCTTTTTAGCACTACTGTTATCAGTTCGGGGTTTACTTAATACAGGCTGGATAGTAGTGTTGGCATTGTTGGCAGGAGCTATTAAGGGATTTTTTTTCAATTAGCTAACTGTTATGGAATTTAGGAACAATAATCTATTTACGTTGTTTGCCTTAAGACGCAGCGGACACCACGCAGTCATGGTTTGGCTAGCTTATCACTTTAATCTGCCTATCTTTGTTTTGAACAATGTGACACCCTATAAAGACCCGTACCTGACTAGTCGGTTTCACAATGGTTGGGACAAGCAATCCGAATGGTTAGTTCACATGGGAGATATTGAACAAATTCGGAATGTACATAAGGACTGTTTAATAATCGGTTTTCAGGATTTTAATATCACCGACCTTGAAGATGGAAGAGATGTTCTGTGGGAACGTCAAAGAACAGTTGGTGAAAGCTTGAAGGTTTTTAACGTTTTAGTTATAAGAGATCCATTCAATATGTTAGTGAGCCGTTGGTACAAACCTGGCCCAGTTCCTAAATTAATAGATGATTCAGAAATTTTAGACCTGTGGGAAATTTACGCCGAGGAATATCTGGGACTAACTAATATATTAAAAAATAAGATACCAGTTAACTACAACTTATGGTTTTCAAGTATTGATTACCGCAAACAGTTATCCGCACAGTTTGGGCTTGATTTCACAGATGCTGGACTCAATGTTGTTCCAAAATCGACAGCAGGTCATGGAAGTAGTTTTGATGGAACTTCTTATGATGGCAAAGGAAACGAAATGAAAGTGTTAGAACGGTGGAAATTTTGCCAGCAAAATCAGCGTTTTCACGAAGCATTCCGAGAGAGACACAAACTAGCTAATTTGTACAGAAAAATTTTTAATTATGACTCAGAACTTGAGTCATTTATGCAGACGATAGGGATTTAGATAAAACTCAAATAAAGTCACTGAAATTGCTTGTAATATTACGAAAAAAATCTGAATTATGAGACATAAAGGCGTAATATTGTGGCTTACAGGTCTTAGCGGTGCTGGTAAAACTACAATTGCAAGAGGAATAGAATGTAAACTTAAGGAACGTGATTGTTTAGTAGAAATTTTAGATGGTGATGAGATTAGAAGCCATCTTTCCAAAGAACTAGGATTTACTAAGGAAGATAGAAATACTAACATTCGTCGTATTGGCTTTGTAGCAAATCTGCTGAGCCGAAATGGAATTGTGGCGATTGTAGCTGCAATTAGTCCTTACCGGGCTATCCGTGATGAAATTCGCATGATGAATGAGAACTTTATAGAAGTTTATGTCGATGCACCACTTGAGGTTTGTGAGGTGCGAGATATAAAAGGTCTATATGCTAAGGCTCGCTCTGGTGAAATAAAGAATTTTACAGGAATAGCAGATCCCTACGAACCTCCTATTAACCCAGAGGTTATTTGCCGCACTACGAAAGAAAGTATAGAGGAATGTATTAATAAGGTGATTGCAGAATTAGAGCGACTAGAATACATTCCAATCTGGAATCAAATGAATCAGTGTTAATCAGAAGAAGGGGTGCATAAGATGTTAACAGATAATAATCGAATGGTTAATACAGACGATTTTTTATCAAGTTTAGATGATAAAGAAATTTTTGAGGCCTCTAAAATCGATATTAGTCAGGTAACACTAAAAATTAGGAAAGTTGCAGAAATTTCAGAGCCAGAACAACAAAGACTATTTGAGATATTCAACAAATTTAAATTTGTCATACTGGAATGTGAACCATTGCCAAATCCGCTAGAGAATTTATTAGCTTTAAAGAAAATTTTTGGTTCAGTAAAAAGACATTATCGCTCTGACGAAAATGGTATTGTTCCGGTTGAAAATTTAGGTAACTCCTTTGCTACTACTGTTCCAATTTCTACCACTAATCAAATTCATCCAATACATACAGATGGTTCAGCTGATATTGATCCTCCTAAAGTTGTTGCTATGCAATGTGAAATACCTTCTCAAAATGGGGGATTTTCTCAAATTGTTTACGGTGAATCTGTTTATAAATATTTAATGGAAAATCATCCCCAAGAATTGCAGAATTTGTTTACTAATCCAGTGACCATAACTAATGTAGGTGGGAAGACAGATACACGAGCGATATTTGTTGAGCAAAAAGGTAGAATATCAATTACTTTCAAGGCGGATTCGGTTGTCTCAATTGCAATTCCGACTCAAATAGAAAAGGCTTTCCACATTATCAAAAATTATGTTAACAATCCAAATAATCAATTTATATATAAATTGAAAGCCAATCAAATTCTATTACTCGACAATACTAGCGTACTACATGGAAGAACATCTTTTCCAGATCATGAATTTCGCAAGCTAAATAGATTATGGTTTGATGGAATTTCAGAATATTCTCATCATCTACAATTTGGATTTACCCCTAAATAAAAATTGTTAAATACTTAGCTAGATTTTATCCAAATCAAAGGATGTAACTCATGTTATTGGGCAAAATTTCTAGTTAATAGCGCAAAATTTTTTCCATTGTGACTGATTCTGTCAACATCGAAAAAGTCAAAGGTACGATCGATTACAATTTATGGTTTTTAAGTGTTGACGACTGCAAACAATTATCTGCACAGTTTGAACTTTCTTTCACAGATGCTGTACTCAATAGGGTTTATACGATGCTAACAGATAATACCCGAATGGTTAAAAGAGATAAGTTTGGAGCAAATTTAGATAATAAAGAAATTATTGAATCTTCCAAAAACGATATTAATAAACTAACTCTAAAAGTTAGGAAAGTGGCAGAAATTTTAGAGCCAGAACAACAAAGACTATTTGAGATATTTAACAAATTTAAATTTGTCATACTGGAATGTGAACCATTGCCAAATCCGCTAGAGAATTTATTAGCTTTAAAGAAAATTTTTGGTTCGGTAAAAAAACATAAACGCTCTGATGAAAATGGTATTGTTCCGATTGAAAATTTAGGCAACTCCTCCCTTGCTACTACTTATTTGGCTACCACTAGTAAAACGCATCTCATGCATACAGATGGTCTGTATGAAATGTGTATTCCTAAAGTTGTTGCTATGCAATGCGAAATACCTTCTCAAAATGGGGGATTTTCTCAAATTGTTTACGGTGAATCTGTTTATAAATATTTAATGGAAAATCATCCCCAAGAATTGCAGAATTTGTTTACTAATCCAGTAACAATAACAAGAGGCGAACAAACAGCTACACAAGCGATATTTGTTGAGCAAAAAGGTAGAATATCAATTACTTTCAGAGCAGATTCAGTTGTTTCAATTGCAATTCCGCCTCAAATAGAAAAGGCTTTCCACATTATCAAAAATTATGTTAACAATCCAAATAATCAATTTATATATAAATTGAAAGCCAATCAAATTCTATTACTCGACAATACTAGCGTACTACATGGAAGAACATCTTTTCCAGATCATGAATTTCGCAAGCTAAATAGATTATGGTTTGATGGAATTTCAGAATATTCTCATCATCTACAATTTGGATTTACCCCTAAATAAAAATTGTTAAATACTTCTAAGGTTTAATTGGTGCCGCAGACTTAGCAATGACTATGAGATTTCGCCTGAAATATCTGAGGTATTTATTTATGTGGCGATGATTCATTTGATGCTCAAGCAACTTATGTAATTAAAATCATTTTCCCACAACTTTTCAGACATCCTCATTATGCCAAAAGACTGGTTTGAATGGCACGACTTATACAACACTGAACCACGAATGCAGCAGCGCTTGCAATTAGTTCGGGAATCTCTTTCTAAGAGCTTAGATGCGTGTCCAGCGGGAATAATCCGTGTAGTTAGCGTTTGCGCGGGTGATGGACGGGATTTACTTGGAACGCTATCAAACCACCCTCGCTCAAAAGATGTGTACGCAAGACTTATTGAGCTAAATCCAAAGCTGGTTGAACGTGGACGAGCAGCCATAGAATCAGCGGGTTTAGGCAAGCAAATTGAGTTTATTAATGGCGATGCAACTATTTCCTCTAACTATATAGGAGTTGTGCCAGCAGATATAGTCATTGTGTGCGGTGTTTTCGGTCATCTAGCTGATGAAGCTGAACTTCGTAGCTTGTTGAGGAACCTTAGCTTCCTTTGTAAAAAAGGTTCTTTTATCATTTGGACTCGCCGATATCGCGGGCGTGCGAACGGTATTTCCTACTTTGAGAATGTCCGTAAAGTTTTGCGTGAAGCTGCTTTTGAGGAAGTTAGCTTCAAGCTCACTCTTACAAAAGACGTGGGAGTAGGTACTCATCGTTATCTTAGTGAAGGTTCGGCTTTACCCAAAGATCAACAGTTATTCGTTTTTTTTGATCTTCCAACTGAATAACCATTTATGAAAGCAATCGCGTTCTGTAATTTAATGAATCAACGTTCAATAGAGGCACCCATTAATTAAGCAACTCCTCCATTTTCACGGGTTGATAATACAACCCTAGTGGGGGAATATCTCTAAAACTTAAAAGTGGTTCGGATTGTTCCTACAAAGATACTGTCGTTGTTATCGTTGTGTTCTGGATTGGTAATTAAAAATAAGCCAGGGGTAATAGAGATATGATCTGTGACTTGTAACCGATAAAAACCTTCAATATGCAAAGAGGTATCCTTATCAGCTTCCAGGCTACTTTCTGTAACTTTTGGCGGCATACCGAAAGTAATCCCAGCTAGATTACCTTTTCCTCCCAAGTCTGGAAAAGCTAGAGTCATAGCATAGTTTAAGATATCTGCGCTATTATTACTGACTTCTGATTGTGCAAATGAGTAGCCTAACCAACCAGAAACATTAAATTGAGAACTGACTCGCCAGCTGGTTTCTAAGCCAAAGGAATCTGCTGAAGTCGCAACATTACCAAACGGTCTTCTAGCAATGGCACTACCTGTACTACCTGTTAAGTTAACACCGCTATTGCCACCTCCCGCATAATAGGAGTGAGCATAGGTCAAGCCTATATCTAAATTTTTGATTGGCTCAAAGATGAATTGTGCCAAAGCGCCGTAGTTACCATCAAAAAGCCCATTTTTATCAGCAGGATCTTCAGCATCACTAACCATATAGGCTAAAGCGAGACTGGCGCGATCGCTAAATTCGTAGTTAATACCTAACCCTGCGCCGCCACTAGTTCGGTAAATAGGACTAAACCGCGCAAAGCGGGAAATACCGCCGTAAGCAGCGTTTATAATAGGACTTAGCGGTACCGCAATATCAACCATTTCAGTTTCCGCAGCCGCAAGGGTGACTCTCACCTTATCGCCTAGTGGAAAGTAATAGTACAGGTCATCGATCCCAATTTGGTTGTCTTCATCACCATCAAATCCCAAACGGGTCATATCAGTACCTGTGACACTACCCCGAAATTCAGTTATGTTTCTGCCTTGCAAGCGGACTCTCAAACGGTCTTTACCAGTAAAGCTGGTATCAAAATTCAAGCGAGTGCGGTATGCGAGTATGACATTATCTTGCAAGTCTGGGTTGTTATTTGCATCGTCGTCTGTATCTGCTGCATCCTCACCAAAAACACCAGCTACTGCAAAGATAACTTCACCTGTGAGTTTTGTAGTGGTAGAAAACTGCAAAGCTTCTATTTCAGCTGTACGAGCTTCTAGCGCATCTACACGACTACGCAGGGTAGCCAGTTCTCCTGAAAACTCCTCTTGCAGCTCTTGAAGCGTGACTAAATCAGCTTTGTTTACCAAATCACTTGTAGCAGTGGCAATAAGTTCATTCACCCGGTCTAAACAAGCATTCAAACCAGCAGCAAACTCGTATCGCGTCATTGGTCGATTGCCTCGATACGTGCTGTTTGGGTAGCCAGCAATACAACCATACCGTTCAACAAGAGATTGTAGTGCTTGAAATGCCCAGTCTGTAGGCTGTACATCGGACAATTGAGAAACGGAGGTAACTTGTCCCTGATTGCTTTGATTGCTTTGAGAAAATTCAGGTATCGCAACAGATTCAGGCTGAACTTGATTATTGACTGATTCTTCAGCTATGACTGTTGAGGGTACGAGAACAAAGCTTGCTACTAGGACAGCAGGGCTAAGCAGCAAAGGTTTTGACAATATTCTTGATATCACTTATTCACACCTAATCTATCTATTTCTAAAGAATTAATTCTTTAACCAAGTAAGACGCCATTATTAACCGCTAATGTTCTTTTATTTGCTTTCGTTTTATAATCTACAATCAACAAGTACTCCAAAGGCTTTTGTCAGTTTATCAGCGCACGGGAATGAACCCTGCTTTTTCAACAAACTGCTGACCTTCTTTGGAAAGTAACATATTTGTATAAGCTTCCCCAGCTAGTTGATCGATTGTGCCGTCCTTGCGATACACAATAAACACGCGGCGGGACAGCGGATAAGAGCTATCTCTGATTGCGTCAATATTAATCCGCTTGCCATCATCTATGACGGGTTGCACATATTCTTGGGAGTTTGCTTTAGCAATAGCAAGGGGACGGATTGTTCGTTGACCGGCAATGAGTGCATATACTCCAAAAGAAATCCCTCCGGGAGTAGAGACTACCTTACGAATAGATTCAGTGGTATCACGGACAAACTGCACTCTGGAACTGTATTGATCAGCTTCTAGCCCAAGAACCTCATTTAAGGATTTGGAAGCCTTGGGGTCTCTAGCGAAAGGAACTATTGGCAAATCCGGTCCCCCCACCTGCTTCCAGTTGGTGAGTTTTCCTTTATATATATCTTGAAGTTGATTAACTGAAAGTCCTGGAATGGTAATCTCTGGATGAGTAAAGAAGACAAGCGCATCTATACTTATTGGCACTTGCTTTAGCCCAAAGCCCCGTTGTTGAGCCTTGCTATAATCAGTATCCTCAAGAGATGCTCCGTATATAGCAAAGCTCAGTTTACCATCGAGCAGCATAGCTATACCCTTTTTGCCACCAGGTTTACCATCTTTTGGTTCAGTGAAGCGGAGGCGAAAATTAGGGTGAGCTTTGGCGATGGCTTCGTGAAAGCCTTGAGCAGTCAGAGCTGCAAATACGTTTCCACCGCCGTAATTAAATGTACCTTCCGGCACATTCGGCACATCTTTTATAGAGTTGTAGAGTTTGACATCAGAGGGAATGTTCTGATTGCTGCTACTGGAGTTGGGAACTCCGATACTATCGAAATTATTCAGATCGCTAACACTTTTGAACAAAGAGTAGATTGACCAACTAACAAGCACAAACAGCAGACCAGCACCAAGCCTAATTACCCAAGGTGTAAACAGCAAATCTCCTAAAGATTTAAGCTTCGGTTTTGTGAACTCTAAGGGTTTACCGCACTCTAGACAGTGTTTAGCCTTAGCAGGATTTGCATCATAACCACAATGCTTGCATACTATAACCTTTTGATTGTTCAGTTTATGATTATTCACTTAATTTTCTCCTAAGGTATGATATTCGCACCTACGGTATTGCACCCAGGAGATTTATGTTGTATTGTAAACAGTCTGTCGGTAGATACTTTAAGTACATTTATCAGAGCATTACCTTTTTTGCAACATAACTGTGACAGTAAATAAAGTGCGATCGCATCACACCAATCGCAGTCTTTAACAAGCATTCATGCCAACTCAATATCAAACATTAACCCACAGTCAAACCATCCTGAACTCGAATAGTTCGTTTTGTCTGAGCAGTGATATCTGGCTGATGAGTGGCGATCGCGATCGTGATTCCCTGCTCATTTAGTGGCTTAGATTTTGGATTGGGTATTGGGCATCGGGAATTACACAGCCAATAACCCAACTATCAACGAGAGTCCAAAACCAGCAATAACTGATAAAGTGGAAAGCTAAAAACTAAATCCTTAGATAGATAAACATTGGTACTAGTTTATAGAGGATTGAATATAACGTACGTTACATCTGGCTTAAGCAGATGCAATCTTCTAATCAAAACACCAAGCTTAAAAAGATAGCAGGGCTTAGGCAACCAGAAGTGAGCAAATTGATTCGTGAACTTCGACAATTGACAACATTGACTCAGGAGCAACTTGCAACTGTATTAGGCGTTGCTTACGGTACAATCAACCGTTGGGAGAATGGTCATATGCAACCATCTCCACTGGCACTCAAGCAAATTAAAGCAGTGTTAGAAGATTTGGGTAATTCGCCAGAGCCAGAGTTACAGAAACGCGGCAAAGACCTCCTCGTTAAATATTTTTTAGAAGCGGAGTAGAGATTGTGACTGACCCAGCAAAAGCAACTATCCCTGAGGATATTTTTGCAGGTGGTGGTGAGATGGGTGCGCTGATGCGATCGCTCGACTGGTCACAAACGCCTTTGGGTTCAGTATCACAATGGCCGCAGAGCCTGAAGACTTGCGTGCGAATTATGCTAACCTCGCGTCAACCCATGTTTGTCTGGTGGGGCGAGGAACTCATTAACCTTTACAATGACGCTTACAAGGCGATTGTCGGTGGCAAACATCCGGAAGTCCTTGGGCAGCCAGCTTCCTATGTGTGGCGGGAAATATGGGATCAGGTTGGCCCTCGGGCAGAATCAGCGATGCTGAAGAATGAGGGTACCTACGACGAAGCGTTGCTGCTGATCATGGAGCGCAACGGCTACCCAGAGGAAACCTATTACACATTTTCCTATAGCCCAGTTCCTAATGACCAAGGCGGCACAGGTGGCATTATCTGCGCCAACACAGACGACACACAGCGCATCATTGGTGAGCGTCAGTTGGCACTGTTGCGGGAACTGGCGGCTAGGACGGCAGACGCGCGCACATTTCATGAAGCCTGCACGCTAAGTGCCAGTTGTTTGGAAAGCAACCCTTACGATCTACCCTTCGCGATGATTTATCTGGTCGATCCAGATCAGCAGCGTGTTTTTCTGGCTGGGACATGCGGCATTGAACGGAACCACCCGGCAGTTCCAGAAACAGTCGATCTCGATTCTGACTCGATTTGGCCCTTTGCGGAAGTCATCAGAACGCAGAAAGCAAGCCTGGTTTGTGATTTAGGATCCTATGCAGGCAGCCTGCCGACAGGTGCTTGGCAGCAGCAACCGCATCAGGCGGTAGCAGTGCCGATTGCACCATCCGGACAGACGGGAAGAGCTGGTATATTAGTAGCTGGTTTGAACCCGTTTAGGCTGTTTGACGATAACTATAGAGGATTCATCGAGCTGCTTGCGGCTCAGATATCGGCTAGCATCGCCAATGCTCAGGCATACGAGGAAGAACGCAAACGCGCCGAAGCATTAGCAGAACTCGATCGCGCCAAAACCCTGTTCTTCAGTAATGTGTCGCATGAATTTCGCACACCCCTGACACTGATGCTCAGTCCTTTAGAGGACGTGCTGGCGGTTGCTGATGATACCCCGTTTGCCACGCAACGGCAGCCGTTAGAAATGGTACATCGCAATGGTTTGCGCTTGCTCAAGCTAGTTAATACCTTACTCGATTTCTCCCGAATTGAAGCTGGACGGATTCAGGCAGTTTACGAACCAACCGATTTAGCAACCTTTACTAGTGAGTTAGCTAGTGTTTTTCGCTCTGCCATCGAACGGGCAGGTATGCGTTTACAAGTCGATTGTCCCCCACTTCCCGAACCAGTGTATGTAGACCGGGAAATGTGGGAAAAAATTGTGTTTAACTTGCTCTCCAATGCCTTTAAGTTTACCTTTGAGGGCAAAATTACTGTCAGCTTGCAATCTGTGGGCGAACGCATCGAACTTTCAGTTTGCGACACGGGTATCGGTATTTCCATTGAAGAGCTACCTCATTTATTTGAACGGTTCTATCGCATCAAAGAGGCTCAGGGACGCACGTTTGAAGGATCGGGAATTGGGTTGTCACTGGTAGAGGAATTAGTGAAACTGCATGGTGGGACAGTCGGAGTCAAGAGCGTGCTTGGCGAAGGTAGTTGCTTTACTGTGTCTATTCCCACAGGATCTTCTCATCTGCCACAAGACCGGATTAGCGCCACTCGGACGTTAGCGTCCACTGCACTAGGAGCCGCTCCTTACGTAGAAGAAGCTTTGCGCTGGCTGCCGCAGGAAGGGACTAGGGACTGGGGACTAGGAACTAGATTAAATTCTTCCCCAATCCCCAATCCCCAATCCCCAATACCCCGCATTCTCCTGGCTGACGACAATTCAGATATGCGCGATTATGTCAAGCGGTTGTTAAGTCAGCAATATGAGGTGGAAACAGTCGCTTCGGGGGTGGCTGCATTAGCTGCCATTCGTCAGCACAAGCCGGATCTGGTCTTGACCGATGTGATGATGCCGCTGATGGATGGATTTGAGTTGCTGCGATCGCTGCGTTCCGATCCGGCTACGAGAGAAATTCCCATTATTCTCTTATCTGCCCGCGCGGGGGAAGAGTCGCGAGTAGAAGGACTCCAAGCAGGAGCTGATGATTATTTGATCAAGCCATTCTCGGCGCGGGAACTGCTGGTACGAGTCGAGACGAACTTGAAGATGGCTCGATTGCGACAGGAAGCAGTACGGCGCGAACAAGAGCTGCGATCGCTCAGCGTTGCGTCACAACAGGCGGCTGAAGCTGCCAACGCAAATCTAGAGAACGTTTTAGCTAGCATCAAGGATCAGTTTTTAGTCCTGGATCGCGAATGGCGCTACACCTATGTCAACAAGCGGGTAGTGGAAGTAACAGGAATACGTAGAGAAGACCTGCTCGGCAAAAATATCTGGGAATTGTTTGCTGATACCGTAGGCAGTGAATTATACACCCAAGCGCATCGGGCTGTATCCGATCAAACACCCGTGCAATTTGAGTATTTCTATCCACGCTGGAATCGCTGGTTTGAGAACCGCATTTACCCCACTGACGATGGAGTATCGATTCTAGTTACAGAAATCACCGATCGCAAACAAGCACAACAGGAACTCCAGCAAACCTTACAAACCCTGAGTACGCTCATTAAAGCTTCCCCACTGCCGATCGTTGTCATTAAACCCGATATGATTGTACAGCTTTGGAATCCGGCGGCAGAGCGGTTATTTGGTTGGAGTGAAACCGAGGTTTTGGGTCAACCGATTCCCGTTGTTCCAGAGGAGAAACAACAGGAGTGCCGTCAGCTTCGAGCAGCGGTGGCTAATGGAGAAATCTTTGCTGGCGTGGAAACCTATCGCCGTAAGCGTGATGGTTCAACGGCAATCGTCAGTATTTCGGCGGCTCCACTCTACGATGAATCTGGCAGCGTGAATGCGATCGTGCTGATTTTTCAAGATATCACCGAGCGCCAACGGGCACAAGAAGCGTTGCAGGAGAGCGAGGCGCGCCTACGGCTCGCCATCAAGGTGGCTCGGCTTGGTACTTGGCGCTACGACCCCAGCACAGACCTCATCGAACTAGACGAGCGGATGCGCGAGATTTGGGGCGTGTCGGATGACACGGTGAGGCTCCCTCTACCGATAGTAATAGAGCGCATACACCCCGACGATCGGACGCGTGTAGCGATCGCCGTCAGCACTGCACTCGATCCCAGGTTGTCAGGTACTTACGACATTGAATACCGCATCGTTTGGTCTGACGGAAGCGAGCGATGGGTTTCTGCCAACGGGCAGGCACAATTCGAGGGAGAGGGGATTTCCCGACATCCGGTAGGGTTTATCGGAACTGCACTCGACATCACGGATCGCAAAATTGCCGAAACAACGCTGCGGCAAAGTGAAGAACGCTATCGATATTTGGCAGAATCGATTCCGCAACTGGTGTGGACTGCCGATGCCAATGGAATGCTCACCGATGTCAATCAACGCTGGTTAGAGTTCACCGGGTTAACCCTTGCCCAAGCTCAAACCGAAGGCTGGCAAGCGATCGTCCATCCTGATGATGTACCGACTCTCAGCCAGAATTGGGCAGCAGCGCAACAAGCGGGTATAAATTATCGAGATGAAGGTCGGATACGACGAGCAGATGGAGCCTATCGCTGGCATTTGCACCAAGCTGTACCGCTGAAAAATGCACAGGATCAAGCGATCAAATGGTTTGGCACAGCAACGGATATCGAAAATCAAAAACAACTCGACCAACAGCGCCAGCGGCTGCTAGAGCAAGAGCAAGCCGCCCGTGCCGAAGCTGAAACTGCCAACCGGATCAAAGATGAATTTTTAGCGGTGCTGTCTCACGAGTTGCGATCGCCCCTCAATCCGATCTTGGGTTGGTCTAAGTTACTCCTTAACGGTAAGTTGGATGCAACAAAAGCGACTCAGGCACTACAAACAATCGAGCGCAATGCCAAACTCCAGGCACAACTGATAGAGGATTTGCTCGATGTCTCTCGCATCCTACGTGGCAAACTTCGCCTAGAAATGACTCCTGTGAATTTGGTATCGACAATTGCAGCTGCACTCGAAACCGTGCAGTTGGCGGCCCAAGCCAAGTCAATTCAAATTCAGACAGTGTTTGATCCAAATATCGGGCCTGTTTTGGGAGATTCTGCTCGTTTACAGCAAGTGATTTGGAATCTGCTTACCAACGCCGTGAAATTTACTGAGTCCGGCGGACGGGTTGAGGTGCGCCTAGAAGTGGTAATGGAGCAAGGGGCAATGGGCAAAGGGCAAGGGGCAAGGGGCATAGGAAAAATCAGTACTTCAATTCCCAATCCCCAATCCCCGATCGCTAACTATGCCCAAATCACTGTTAGCGACACGGGCAAAGGCATTCATCCTGAATTTTTGCCGCATGTATTTGAGTATTTCCGTCAGGAAGATGGTGCAACCACCCGCAAGTTTGGTGGACTGGGGTTAGGGCTGGCGATCGTTCGGCACTTGGTCGAACTGCACGGTGGTACTGTGCGAGCTGACAGTCCAGGGGAAGGGCAAGGAGCGACTTTCACTGTCTGTTTGCCGCTTTTAAAGGACGACAAAAGCACAAAAGATGAAGATAAATCCTTTCTCCCCACACCTGATGGCTTACCCCTAACAGGCGTACGGGTGCTTGTAGTCGATGATGAGGCAGACACCAGAGAGTTAATAGCTTTCATTTTGGAAGAGGCTGGAGGGAGCGTCATCAGAGCAGTTTCTGCACTTGAAGCACTCCAAGCGATCGCACAGACTAAACCCGATGTGCTAGTAAGTGACATTGGTATGCCCGACATGGACGGCTACATGCTAATGCGGCAAATTCGGGCCATGTCACCAGAGCAAAATAGTCAGATTTTGGCGATCGCTCTTACTGCTTACGCTGGGGAAATGAATTACCAACAGGCGCTTGCCGCAGGATTTCAACATCATATCGCCAAGCCAGTAGATCCTGATCGCTTAGTACAAGCTATCACCAGTCTTCTAGATGTAAAGCCGATAAGACGGAGATAGACCAAACCTAATTGAGGGGAATTGCGATCGCTCCTCAAAAGCAACTAAGGATAGAGTTAGGGGGATTGATTGTACAGATGTCAATCATCGAATCGCGATCGCATCGTACCTATTTTGCTTCAACTGGTCGCGTTTCGTGAGTCCCCCGCTATAGCGGAGGTTAGCTTAGCTCCCAATGCCGCTCCACTCAGAGGGTACTCTTTACTGGGGATTAGGGACTAAGGACTGGAGACTAGGGATTAGGAATTAATAAATCTTATATTGCCCAATCACCAATTCCCAGTACCCAATCCCCAATTCCCAGTACCCAATCCCCAATCCCTAATCCCCAGTCCCTTTTACTGTGACTATGTGTTGTTTGGTTGGTCGTAAACGCTATTGGTGAGCAATTCTGATTTGACAAGCACCAATAAATCGCCAATTTCACAATTAAGCACTAGGCAAATCTTCTCCAAGGTATCAAGTGGGATAGATTTTGCTTTGCCATATTCAATTTTCTGGATATTAGCAAGCGACATCTCTAGTTCTCGCGCCAATGCATTTTGAGACAAGCCCTTGGCTTCTCTTAACTGCTTTAGTCTGACTTCTATAGGCATATCTTTAATTATCTACCGCTAATATAGCTTACCACTAGTAGTCTATCTATGAATAGATTGTATGACACAAAAAGAGGATGTCTCGTAAAAGGGACTGGGTATTGGGAGAAAATTCTTCTCATCTCCTAGTACCTAGTCCCTATTCACCCTTCGGGTACTCTACCTTGAGCCGCCCACAAGGGGCGTCTACGCCACTTTCCCATCTGGCACCAAGCCCTACTCTACGAGAAGCCCTCCGGGTACTCTGCGAGAAGCCGCGCTGCGCGCGTCTACATGGGGGGAACGCCCTTTGGAGCGCGCTGACTCACCGCTGCGCGTCTACGGGTACTCTACGAGAAGCCGCCCTGACGGGCGTCTACGCCACGTTGCCATCGGCACCAAGCCAAGACGGCAAGTGGTCTCACCAAGACGGGATTAGACCCGAACGCTTCGGGAGATTCGACCTCTACTTTGGTTGGAGCAATCCTGTCAGAGTAAGTTGGGTTTATGAACGAAGAATCTCCGCCCTAAAAGTGCGGAGAGTGTCAATAAAGACTAACGGCAAAACCAAGGCAATGCTCTAAGAACCGCTGTGGAATTTCTGGACTTGCTCCCCAATGCAAGTGAATATAAGAAGCGTGAAGATTGAGGTTAGATCCCCCCAACTCCCCTTGAAAAGGAGAGCTATAGCTTCCTGCTGTATTAAAGCTTACTTGGTCGGCGATCGCCACTCCACTTTCTTCTTGAAAAGGTAGACTATCTTTTCTCTCCTTGTTAACCAGGGCTAAGGGAGAGATGAAATTACCTCCCCATCCCTCATACCCTGTAGATTCTCCGGTATCGTAACGATAAGTTTTAAACAGCGGCTGATGGGAATTTGAGATTAAATAGGAACGATGGAACTCATGCCCATAAACTGTTGTTCCTACACTGACTAACAAACTACTTTGCAAGGCAACGGCGTGACGATATCCTAAAGTCAGACACCCACTCATCACCGCTGTTGTGGGTAACACTCCTACCATCGACCAAGGTTTACCTTCAAAATCGATTATTTGCTCGCACAAATACATTAACCCACCACACTCGGCGATGGTGGGCATACCCGCAAGAATAGCTGTTTTAACTGCTGCAAAAGCATACGTATTTTCCGCAAGTTGTTGGGCAAAAACTTCCGGAAAACCACCGCCGAAATACATTCCCTGCACCCCTTCTGGCAGTCCAGCATCTTCCAAGGGACTCCAGAAAACCAACTCTGCCCCTAGTTGTTGTAACAAATCGAGATTGTCTTGGTAGTAGAAATTAAAAGCGCAATCGCGGGCAACTGCCACTCGAAGGGGAGAGGGGGAGAGGGGGAGAGGGGGAGAGGGGGAGAGGGAGTGAATACTTGTGACTTCTGATTTCAGCAGGGGTAACAATTTTCCCCAGTCAAAGCAAGCATCCCCTAGATCGGCGAGTCGGTCAATCAAAGCATTGAATTGAGGGAGTTCTGCTGTGGGTACTAAACCGAGATGGCGATCGGGAATGGTAATGTTATCTTGTCGTCGCAATACACCGAGAATAGGTAATTGTAGGGGTTCGAGAGAATCTTTGAGCAATTGCAGGTGGCGATCGCTTCCCACACGATTTAGGATCGCACCGACTATTTTAATTCTAGGATCAAAGCAGCGATAACCGTGGGCGATCGCTGCCGCAGAACCAGACAAGCGACTGCAATCAATCACCAATACTACAGGCAAATCCAACAGCCGCGCTATGTGAGCAGTACTGGCGAAAGAGGAGTGGGGGATAGAGAGATGGGGTGATGGGGGGAAATAAGAATTTCTTTCTTCCATTCTCCCACTCTCCCCCTCTCCCCCTCTTAGGGTCACTCCATCAAATAGCCCCATCACTCCTTCCACGAGGGCATATTCACATTGTCGAGTGTGATAGACAAAACACTGCTGTACGTACGATTCAGATGTTAGTACTGGGTCTAAATTACGACAAGCACGTCCAGTTACTTGCTGATGAAACATTGGATCTATGTAATCTGGCCCAACCTTAAAAGATTGAACTTGCTTTGCCCACCGACATAAAGACGCCAACAGGGTGAGTGTGACAGTAGTCTTACCCACCCCGCTGCGTTCTCCAGCAATAATTAAAGCCATGAGTGAGAAATTATGAATTATGAATTATGAATTATGAATTGTACTAAAGAATACCGATTCATCATTCATTATTCATCATTCATCATTCCTAATTCTTAACTCCTAATTTAAGAATTTGCCCGATCACCGCAAGGCTTTCTTCAAACAGTGCCTCATGACCCCAGCGTTGTACCTGTTGACTTAGCAGAACTTCTGCCTTTTGCTCTGAGAGTGAAGTCACTTGTTGGAATAGTCCAACAGATTGGGCACCGCCTTGGGTTTCCATCCGCATACAACCGCCAGTTTCCGAACAGATAACTGTACCGCAGTTCGCTTGTGGATTTGTGGAACTTAGGCGTAGGGCAATCAAATCACCAGGAACTTCGCCCACATCAGCAACCGGAACTCCTGCTAACTCGGCTTCTATTTGCCGTTGGTCGTCAGCGGTAAAGCTAATGCGTGTAATATCGTAATCTCCGCTTTCTTTTTGATAAGAAACCGGATGCCAACTCAAGCGACTTGCCAACCAACCCAAAAATAGCAACGCTTGGGCAGGGTTGCCTTTTTCGTAATCAATATTGACTCTGTCAATTTCTACAAGGGCGGCGCGACGCTGTGGCGGATCGTAAGCCTCAGCTGTTAACTCTTGCCATGCTGAGAGGCGACGCCAGTTTAAATCAGCTAATGGTACACCATTTTCTGCCAATGCTTGCAGGCTAAGTAAATCCGTTTCTGGATCGTTAAAATTGCAAGAATCGACAATAATATTATTGCATACTGCGGCTAGTCGCTTAAATAAACTATTGTTGGGGTCTGGTGTTGCTTTCCACCACAGAAACTTAGGTAAACCCCCAATCATCAATGCTGGCACCATACCACTAATCCGTTCTAAGGCGGCGGCGGTTCCGGTAAGAGTTATGTATTCGCAGCAGATCAAAGTACTTGATGAACCTTTTTGGATCGGGCAATAGGCAGAGACTTGTGCCTTCACGCCTTCGTCTTCTCCAACTACTGGCAGGAGATTAATAATACGGCAGGGGTTGCGGAGGGCAATTTCATCCGCAATTCTAGGGCTTTTTGCATCCAAGCTATAGGAACCAGAAGCATTTTCGGCTATTGCGTTACTATAGTGACGTTTGGCAACTTCTTCTCGCAACAGAGTCAAAGTTTCCTCTGTAGCTGTTCCAGTCTCTATCAATCCGTACTTTTTCTGTACTTCCCGTAATGCTGCTTGTGTTTGCGGGCCAGGAATGCCATCAATTGGGCCATTGTAAAATCCCAAAGCAGCGAGTAAATGCTGGGTTTCTTCCGACTCGTAAACCACCAAAGTAAATGTGGTTGCCCTTGTCGCCGCCGGAAGTGTACCATCTTCGCCAGCAATGCCGTAACTTTGCCAAACTTGATTTAGTTCCGCTTCAATATCTGTAAGCGAAACGTCTTTTGGAGCCTGAAGTGAAAAAATAGTAGGAGCTTGGAGAGTCATAGCGATTGAATTATGAATTATGAAGTATGAATTATGAAGTAGGGTAAAGGTTAAAGGATAAAGGGTAAAGGTGTTTTCCCTTTCCCCCTTGCCCCCTTATCCCCAGAGGGGGCCCGAGTTCCCCCTTCCCCTTTCACCTCTTCTACAATCTCCGCCAGCGGCGATTATCTCTGTTAATCAATAATTCCGCTTCTACGGGTTCCCAAGTACCAGCTTCATACTGGGGAATAGTTGCCGGATCTGTAGGTGCATCCCAAACAGAAAGCGCTGGTGTGACAACCTGCCAAGCTGCTTCCACTTCGTCTCCCCGTGTGAACAATGTTTGATCGCCCATCATACAATCCAAAAATAGGCGATCGTAAGCATCAGATTTCGCTTCGATGCCAAAAGAGCCATAACTAAAGTCCATATCTACCGAACGGGTACGGAATTCTGCCCCAGGCATTTTGACATCAAAACGTAAGGAAATTCCTTCATTGGGCTGAATCCGCATTGCCAGAATGTTGGCATTCATTTGTTGGGCGGCAGATTGAAACATCCGAGAAGGAACTTCGCGATAGTGGATGGAAATCTCGCTGACTTTTTTCGGCATCCGCTTCCCAGTACGCAGGTAGAAGGGAACTCCTTGCCAGCGCCAGTTGTCAACCAAAAACTTCATCGCTACATAGGTGGGTGTTGTGGAGTTGGGATTAACCCCTGGTTCTTGTCGATACCCGGGTACGGGTTTCCCTTTCATCCACCCGGCACTATATTGACCGCGCACTGCTGAAAGGTGGAGATTGTGGATATCTGCAAGACGGGTAGCTTGTAGTGCCTTCACTTTTTCCGTACGGATACTGTCGGCATCCATCGAGTTAGGAGGCTCCATTGCTGTCAGACAGAAAAGTTGCATTAGGTGGTTTTGCAACATATCCCGCAGTGCGCCGGAGGTTTCATAATAGCCAGCCCTGTCTTCAACTCCCACAGTTTCAGCTACAGTAATCTGAACGTGGTCAACAAACTGACGATTCCACAACGGTTCAAAAATCGCATTGGCAAAGCGAAACACCAGCAAGTTTTGTACTGTTTCTTTACCCAAGTAATGGTCGATGCGGTAGACTTGCTGCTCTTTGCAATATTTCTGCACTACTAAGTTAAGGCTCTTAGCAGAAGCTAAATCGCGACCAAAGGGCTTTTCAATCACTAGACGATGCTTGTAGGGGTCGTCCAGCATTCCCGCAGTTCCTAGCTGTTTAATTGCCTCTGCAAAGAAGTTGGGTGCAACGGAAAGGTAGAACATCCGGTTTCCCCGGGTTAAGCGTTTCTCGTCTAATTCCTTCAACAAAGTCTTCAGTTTTTGGTAACTTTCGGGATTGTCAATATTACCAGAACAGTAGAACAGTCCTTGGGAAAAGTCTTGCCAGAGTTCCTCCGGGCCAACACCGCCATGAACTTCTTCCATGCCCTTTCGCATTTGTTCGCGGAAGTACTCATGACTCCAGTCTCGACGTGCCACGCCAACAATAGTTGTCTCTGGTGGAATGCGTCGTTCCCGTCGCAATTTGTAAAGTGCTGGCACAAGTTTGCGCCAAGTAAGGTCTCCAGAAGCACCAAAGATGACTATGATCTGGGGTTCGGGCATCCCTTGCTGTTGCAGACCTACCCGCAGGGGATTTTCTAGCAGACTGACCATAATAATTTTGGATTTTAGGTTTGAGAGTTTGGGATTTGTTAGTAGTTAGTAGTTAGTGGTTAGTGGTTAATTATTGACTACTAACCACTATCCACTAACCACTAACAATTACTTACACTGGCGACAACTCCTTGATCTTGTTTTCTAAGGAGTTCATCAGGGATTGGAAGGGCTTGACAAATTTGTCAATACCTTCAACTAGCAGTTCGTCCATCACTGTGTTGATGTCGATGTTCACGTCTGGATCTTTAAGGCTTTCCATCAGGTTATAAGCCTCCTCTACGTTTGTTTCCACGCGGTTAGCGACATCGCAGTGATCGGCGCAAGCTTCAATTGTCGCTGGTGGCAGGGTGTTAACGGTATCCGGTCCAACCAACTCATCAACGTACATCACGTCGCTGTAGTTGGGGTCTTTAGTGCTGGTGCTTGCCCACAGTAAGCGTTGCACTTTTGCACCTTTTGCCGCTAAAGCTTGCCAGCGATCGCTTTGCACAATCTTTTTATATTCCTGATAGGCAATCTTTGCGTTAGCGATCGCTACTTTTCCTTTAATTGCCTTTAGCTTTGCTTCAACATTCTGATCGTCAACACCTTTGGCTAGCTTGGCGTCAATCTTACCATCAATGTTGCTGTCAATCCGGCTGAGGAAGAAGCTAGCTACAGAAGCAATTTTGCTGATGTCCTTACCTTGCGCTGCTCGTTTTTCTAAGCCGCGAATGTAAGCCCAAGCTGTGTTGATATAGCTTTGCACCGAGAACAACAGCGTGATATTAACATTAATGCCCTCGGATATTACCTGCTCGACCGCTGGTAAACCAGATTCTGTGCCGGGAATTTTAATCATGACATTTTCCCGACCGATTTCTTGGAAGTAGCGACGAGCTTCAGCAATGCTTGCTTCAGTATCATGAGCAATTGTGGGTGGTACTTCTATGCTGACATAACCATCCAACCCATTCGAGGCTTCGTAAACAGGGCGCAAAATATCACAGGCATCGCGGATATCTTTGAAAACCAGTGATTCGTAAATTTTGTAAGTTGGCAATCCAGCCCTAACTCCGGCTTCGATATCGCGATCGTACATGGCATTATTGGCGATCGCTTTTTCAAAAATAGTTGGATTAGAAGTAATCCCGCAAATGCCTTTATTCTCAACCAAGTCTTTCAGTTCACCGGACTGAATGATGTCACGGCTCAAGTTATCCATCCAGATACTCTGACCGTAGTTTTTTATCTCTAATAAATGATTTGTTGTCATGAGTTTCTTTTAACTCCTACAATTATCTTTCCAAGAGATATTTTTCAAATCGAGTTAGTTGTTGTTGGTTGGTTGTTGGTTGTTGATTGTTGGTTATTCCAAACACCAAACAACTAACACCAAACACCAAACAACTAACACCAAACAACAATTACTAATGGCCGTTCTGAATAAAAGACTCTACCTTCGCCACATCTTCTTTGCTGCCAATAATCAGAGGGGTGCGTTGATGTAGTTTTTTTGGCACCACGTCCAAAATATTTTCATGTCCTGTAGTGGCACGACCACCTGCTTGCTCAATCACATAAGCAAGGGGAGCAGTTTCATAAAGTAGGCGTAGTTTACCTTCTGGTTTTTGAACTGTGCCTGGGTAGAGAAATACACCACCTTGAATCAAAATCCTGTGAATATCGCTAACCATTGCCCCGCTATAGCGAGCGGTATAACCTTCTGTACGATGGACATAGCGGATATATTCCCGAATTGATTCATCCCACTGCCAAAAGTTCCCCTCGTTAACGCTATACACAGGGCCATGGGCAGGAATCTGAATATTTTCTTCGGTCAGAATAAACTCCCCTAAGCTGGGATCGAGGGTAAAGGAATGAACACCCCTTCCTATAGTATAGACTAGCATTGTACTGGGGCCATACAGGATGTACCCGGCAGCAATTTGCTTGCGCCCAGATGCCAGCAAATCAGTTGCCGAACCATCAATGTCTTCCCCTTCCTGTTGGCGAATCGAAAAGATGGAACCCAAGCTGAGATTAATGTCGGTATTAGATGAGCCATCAATAGGATCGTACAGCAGAGTGTAGCGGCCAATTGGGCAGTTTTCAGGAATGTAGTAAGGTTTTTCCATTTCCTCAGAAGCTAAGCGACATACTAATCCGCTTTGCTTGAACACCCCGATAAATACGTCGTTGGCATAGACATCCATCTTTTTGACGGATTCTCCTTGGACGTTAGTCTCTCCAGTAAATCCGAGAACACCTTCCATTAAACCAGCGCGGCTAAGATGACGAGCAATAAGTTTGCCAGCCAGCGCGATGCGATTCATCAGTGCACTCAAATCCTGTGCTTCTGGGGAAAAAGTCTGAAGTTGCTGTAGGACGTGACGGGATAAAGTAGTACAATCACGATCTAAGCTGCGGTCTGCGCCAGCGTCTTTGATAGACAGCCCTAAAGATTCTGCTGCTTTAGTCATTATTTTGTCCTCCCTAGCAACTGGCTGTTTTTGAGATTGAGCCGTGTTTAGCAACTTGTGGTTGCTGCCTCTATCTTAGAAATGTAATTTGACAATTCAAATGTGATTTTAGACAAACTAAAGAAATTGCCCTCTTGTGGCTTTAGCGCCAAGTAACTTTTCCATTTGAAATGCTATTCCCAGAAAATCTACCTAGTTTTACTGGTAATCCAAATTTATTGGCTATGCACCAGCCATTAGTAAGAATGAGTAAAAATAGCCGTGACAGCAAAAATCGACCAATCGTGCCATTTTCTGATTAGTCACGACCGGCCGGATATTTTGCTGCTATTAAGTTGTTGGTTGTTAATTATTTCTAGCTACTTCTGCGACTGATGCCTTGCGTAACGAGAAAATAATTTGCTATGATTGTCTTCCACAACTGCTTAAGAGTATTGCTTTTTTGCCCAACTACCTCGTCGGTTATCTTCTCGTGGTCTTGCCTTGTTAACTCTGAGTTGACGACCCATCCATTCAGCGCCATCTAACTCTGTAATCGCTGCATCTTCTTGGGCATCTTCAAGCATTTCAACAAAGGCAAAGCCGCGCAGCTTGCCGGTATCGCGGTCAGTAGGCAAGACAACCCTTTTAACCTGGCCGTAATCAGCAAAAACTGCTTTCAGGTCTTCTTCAGTAGCGCTGTAGGAGAGGTTTCCAACGTAAATAGTCATCTGGATCACGTAAGTCTCAACTCGAAGCGATAAACTCAGCTGAAAACAGAGTTAACAAAAAACATTAAGATGGCTTTCGTCTGATCTGATTGACAATGGCAAACACTGTAGAAAGAAAGCAACTAATGAAGTTACATTATCCACGAGCCGGCCAATAGTCAGGCTGAGTTTCCGCATACGCTCATATGATAACCGATCTCGACATTTTTGGAAGTATGAGATTTTACAAACCCTTTTAACTTCAAATTAGACTCTCTTATATCTGTTGTTTATCTTATGGTTAAGAGGGTTTTCCTTAGTATTTTCGATGCTTTCAGTGTCAAATCTACCTATTTGTGCAGATGCGAAATTTCCCTATTTACCCGTCTTTATTTTAAGAAGGAATGGAATTTTTAATTAAGCGATCACACTTAGCTTAAGTGTATCGTTAGATACCAGCAAAGATATATTTGTGTGAGTAAAAACGAGCAATAAAAATACAGACAAAGGTCTGCTGAATTTCAGCAGACCTTTTAAATAAAGAAATTTCAAAACTAGCTAAATTTTATAAAGGGTAGGTTGAAAATCCTGTGACTTTTAGTCTAGGGTTATATCTTATTAAATTTTAAATAACAACAACAACAACAGCGTAGCTGATATTAAGTTTTATCACTACGTTGTTTTTATGTACAAGAACAATAGTAATCTAAGTCTATAACGTAAATAGCGATATTAA